>NZ_JAJVCR010000007.1:0-139577 GCF_021395195.1 Polynucleobacter sp. IMCC 29146
AATCTGATATCGTTCTTCTTGGCTAAGGTGTTGATAGGTCATGGCTACTTTGACTTGCTGGTCTAGAAGCTATGGATACTAAGATATCCTTAGCCACTAGGCTTAGTTGTTCAAAGTTGCACTTCGTGTTTGAATCCACCATTAATAAAAATCGGTTACATTCTTAGTTATGCAAAAACCACAGACAATAACAATTAAAGAATGGGGACCTCAGAATAATCTGCATTTTATAGGGGTTTATAGGTCACAATTCGCATGAAGGCGCACGCGACTCTGCTCAATAAAAACTTAGTTTTACTAATTATTTGCCAAGGGCTTTTCTTAACCAATAATGTTACTTTTATTGCTATTAATGGCTTGGTTGGTCTCAGCTTAAGCCCATCAGCTTGGATGGCCACTTTGCCGATTATGGGCTATGTCGTTGGCGGTGCACTCTCCACCTCTATCGTGGCCAAAACTCAACATCAATTTGGGCGACGTCGCTCCTTTCAATTAGGTTTATTGATTGCGATTATTTCAGCCCTGATTTGTGCCTACGCCGCAATTTCTAGTAATTTCTGGTTACTCATTGCAGGCACCTTTGTGGCGGGGTATTACAGTGCCAATGGGCAGTTGTATCGTTTTGCGGCCGTGGAGTTAACTGTTGCAAGCTTACGCGATAAAGCGGTATCGTGGGTTTTAGCGGGGGGTATATTGGGTGCCGTAGTGGGCCCAAATTTAGCCTCATGGACTAAAAATAGTTTTTCTGTGCCTTTTTTAGGCGCCTATATAACGCTTGCCATTGCAGGTACGGTGGGTATTTTAGTGATGCAATTTATTCACTTTCCTGGTGAATTGAAATCGCAGCAACCCCTTTCCGCTGGTCGTAGCTTGAAAACTATTTTGTTACAACCCGTATTTTTAGTTGCTACTATTGGCGCCTCACTTGGCTATGGTGTAATGAACTTACTAATGGCAGCTACACCGTTAGCGATGCAAATTTGTGGCTTACCGTTTACTGATACCGCCCTCGTTTTAGAGTGGCATGTAATTGGTATGTTTGCCCCAGGTTTTTTTACTGGCTCTCTCATTCAACGCTTTGGCGCCATCAAAATAATGGGGGTTGGAGTAATACTCAATTTAATCTGTATCGCTATTGCCTCGACTGGCACCGACCTACACCAATTTTTATTAGCGCTTTTCATACTCGGAGTAGGTTGGAATTTTTTATTCACCGGCTCTACCACCTTAGCGATGACCGCTTACCGTCCCGAGGAAAAAGATAAAGCCCAAGCAGCAATCAACTTTTTTGTCTTCGGCACAATGGCTTTTACATCCTTCGGCTCGGGAGCAATGGTCACCACTCAGGGCTGGGAACTCTTAAATCTGGGATCTCTCATTCCTGTAATGGTGACTGGGTTGGCCTTAATTTGGCTCAGAGTAAAAAAATTAACTCCCCAGCCTTAAACGTCATCCATAAAACTACCGCCTCCACCACTATCGTCCCAATCTGAATTACCTGCGTTACCCGAGTCTTCCCAGGTGCTAACGTCGCGCACGCCAAAATCGGTATTATCTCGCCCTGCTTGAGCTGGCTGGATATTGCCAGAGGAATCCCGATTACCATGTTCGCCACCCATTAAATGACTAGCTAAAGCCTGCCCAGCGACCATGCCAGCCCCTAAGGCTGCCCCAGTTGCTAAACTGCCCATGAGGCCAGAACCCCCAAAGCCAGTGCTTGGTGCGCCAGCGGGGCCATTAGGGTTGCCAGGGCCTCCCGGACCATTAGGTCCTTGCCCACCAGGGGGGTTTGGTGCCAAACCGCTCTGCGGGCCATTACCTAATGCCGCCGCATTTGCTTGTTCGCGCTTTCTTTGCTTCATGAAATAAATCAAGCCGCCAACTAAAACCACGATTAATAGCCAAAAAATCGGGCTACTAAAGATCGAGGCAGACGCCCCCGCATTACCCCCTAAATTCGTACCTGAAACCTTTGCTCCAGACGCCAATTGCGTTCGCAGCTTTTGGACTGAGTCAACCTGCGCAAAAGGCAAACCAGGGGCAAGTATCTCGGCTCGAGCAAGTTCCGCACGACCTTCATCCAAACGCCCCTCTTTCAGCCTTAATTCAGCCAAGATAAAGTGCGCTTTAGCGCTATTGGGGTGAGTTTGTAATACGCCCTTCATCATGGCATCTGCTTGTGCGTACTGCCCTGCCTCAATCTTTTGATAAACCTCATGCAAACTGGGCTCATTCGCGAGCGCAAATACACTGCTGCTGAAAATTAAAGCGGCCAACAGGCTGGCAACCAAGGGAAGTTGGGTTAAGCGCATACGAGTTCCTTTTCTTCAATCGGAGAATAAGTTAAAAAATACTCCTTTTTAATGAAATTAGAAATACCCTAAATTTAATAGGGATTTACTGCTTAATAGGGGTAGCGCGCAGCATGACTTGGTTTATGCGTAACTCCGCTGGCTGACCCTGCTGCACCAAGACAAAGTCAATAATTTGTGCGACCTGCATCTTTTCCTGGTGCTCAATTTTCAAGACACAATTGGGCAAAAGAAGTTGCAGCGGCCCTAATTCTTGACTGGCGGAATTGAATGCATCTGCTTGATTATCTAACTTCTCTAGTTGCAAGAGTTTTTTTAAACTAGACAAAGTTTTCCGAGGATTTGCTGAGCCTAAGGTAATACTTTGCAAATGGTTGAATAGATTCGGATGTTGTTGATCAGTATTGACCCAAACAAAATCGGGGGTCAAGTGCTCACAAAAATAAATCCGTAAGCCTGCAATCGGCTGTTGAGAAAACCGTACTGTCTTAAAAAAGGCCTGCTTGATCTCATTGCCAACCTGCGCAGGTCGCGATAAATCTTGTACTGCATTTGGCACAAAGCCTGCTTCATTAAGTGACTTAAAACAAGCTGCGGCATTGTTGGTACGAAATACTAAGGCATCTAGACCAAACGCTAAATTCGCAATTTCTGCGCGTTGAGGTAGCGTTCCCGCCTCCCAACCCAAGATCTCTAAATAGGTCGAATCCAGCACAATTAACTGGTTTGATGAACCTAAATTGTGAGTAGACTTCGCGCTGAGATGAAAGCCAAGATCACTAAATTGCTTGGCAACCAAACTCATTTGGTCTCTTGCCATTATGACTAAATGGTCAAATTCATACTGCATAGGGGGCTCTTTTTGCCGTTCGAGTCCTTAATACTAAATCAATGCCACTAAACCTCCTAGACGGCTAAATTGAATTATCTTCCCGCATTGGGAAAAAATAATTGCTGACCCCCAATTTTATAAGCAGCAATTGCATCCTGGCCTGGTTTGGAAATGAGCCAATCGATAAAGGCTTGACCCTCGGCTTTTTTCACTTGGGGATATTTCATGGGATTAACTAGCATGACACCATATTGATTAAATAAACTAGGGTCGCCTTCAATCAAAATATCTAAATCGCCCCGATTTTTGAATGACAACCATGTGCCACGATCAGCCAAGATATAACCATTCATCGCGGAAGCCGTATTTAATGCTGGGCCCATCCCAGAGCCCGTTTCTTTATACCAATTCAGATTCGAATTAACTGCAATGCCAGCATCTTTCCAATAGCGTAACTCTGCTGCATGCGTACCACTTTTATCGCCACGAGAAACGAAGGGGGCTTTGGCCTCAGCAATTTTTTGAAAAGCAACTTTAATATCCTTGCCGCCAGCAATTTTTGCGGGGTCGCTCTTAGGGCCAATCAAAATAAAATCGTTGTACATCACTTCATAGCGTTTGGTAGAAAATCCTTCATCGATAAATTTTATTTCAGCTGGTTTATCGTGAACAAATACCACATCAGCATCACCGCGACGGCCAATATCAAGTGCCTGCCCAGTCCCAACTGCAACAATTTTTACCTGGATGCCAGACTGCTTTTGAAAAATCGGCAAAATAGATCCAAATAAACCCGATTGCTCTGTTGACGTCGTTGACGATACAAGGATGCTTTTATCCTGTGCAAAGCTGGGATTTACAAAAAGGGTTGCACTCCAAATGGCAGCTATAAGATAACGATAGAGATTACATTTACTCATACAAATTAAGTCTACCCTATTACTGAACAATTAGGGCTCAAAACGACTTTACTGGATTTAAATACTTAAGAAACTGGTGCAAGCGGGAGATTAAATAACAGATTCTGGGGTTTGAGCTTGAGAAGCTTGTCGTGATTCATGGCCATACCCAAATAAACGGGTTTGCCAGTTAACTCAGGAAGAGCCACATTAGGACTGATAAAATCTAAACGAAATAAACAAATTAACCGAGCAATACTATTCGCCTCCACCATGTCTTTGTTATAGAGTGCATTTAAGATTTCAGTAGAAGCAGCATCTAAGCCAACATGCCAGACCCACTGTGGATCATTAATTGCTGCTAAAGGGGTAATCTTAACCTCGATACCTAAAAAGTGATTAAGCCATTGGGCAAGTAATTTACTGAAATGCTCAACAGCCGTTTGCCCAAAATTTAACGGTATTGCAAAATCATAATTACTATCTCGCGTCCAATACAAATCGACATTATCTTCGTGCAATACATCTAGATCGATCGATTTCATTGCTACAGTCGTTTGTTTGAGTAAATCAACAATATTGGCAAACTCTGGGGCCTGGGCATTGCGCTCTATGGTTTCGTGATCAGCACTCATCACCAAGCCGTCTTCTAATACGGTCATTTTTTGCGACCGAAAAAATAATTCCGCTACCCTAGCATCCATCGCGCTTGGCTTGTCACCCAAAATATGCCGCATAAAAATTTGGACTAGTTGATTAACAAATAAAGGCGGTACATCTACCCCATCGCCAGCAAATAAGCCTAAATAAAACGATTCTAATGACGATGCAGTAAGTAATTTAGTGCGATAACGTAACCAAATACGATAATTTTCTTGAATATCACTATCCATCATTTCAGCTATCTCAGTCTCGCTAACAGCGGCGCGAGGATTTTGCGTTAAGCGCTGATGGAGCAACTTTTCTACGGCACAAGATTCAAGCACTAAATTCAGTTCATCCCGAAGTAAATAGGTACGTAAAAAATCATCGGTCACCAATAATTGATTATCTGCACTAACTTGCAAGGTTTTATAGGCACACTGCGGCCAGTAATTTATTGGTGCATTCACTTCAATGGTCTCGAGCAGAAAGCGCTAAGCATAAAGCATGTCCTGCCAACCTGATGGTAGCAGGGGAATCTATCAGGGGGGAACTGGCTATTTCTTAGTTGGGGCAGCAGCAGGTGCGGCAGGTGCTGCAGCAGAAACTGCAGTGGGCGGTACAAAAGGCGGCACTTCAGCACAAGCTGCGGGTGCTGGGGTTCCAGCAACTTTAAATCGATTCGCTAAGGTATTTTGCACCATACACAGCTTGAATGCGCCAACTTTATCACCATAAGCGGTCTTCGCTTTTGCTAAATCAGCTGCTGCTTGTTGCTCTGGCGTTAAGGGTGGGAGCATGGCCAACACCGTGCTGGCGCTGAAGGCACAAATGACGAATGCAATGATTTTTTTCATAGCTCAACCTTTATTTAAATCGTTGTACCAAATTTCATGATGCTCTTTAGCCCAAGTAGCATCAACATAACCTGTTTTCATACCATCGATAGAACCCTGCATGCCAATGGTGCCAATATAGATATGACCAAAGGCCATAGCGGTCATGAGCAAAGCAGCGGTACTATGAATAATGTCGGCAATTTGCATCGTGCCGCGCCAATATTCAATCGCAATAAACGGCACAATCATATCTAAGACCCAGCCCGAAGCCGATACGGTGAGCCCCAGAATAACCATCCCGAACCAAAACCAGATTTTTTCACCGCAATTAAAGAATCCCGCAGGGATATGTTTTCCTGAAAGCATGCCACCGAAACCAGTTAGCCATGCCATATCCCCTTTTTCAGGGATATTTTTACGCACGAACAAGAAGAAGAAAATGACGATGCTAAGCGTAAATAATGGGCCACTAAAGTTATGGATATTTTTACATACTAATAAAAATAATCCGTAGGTCACACCGCCCATGAGAGGCATCACAAAATATTTACCATACAAAATCATTAAACCAGTAAAAGCGAGGCCCACAAAACTAAATGCCATGGTCCAATGAATAATTCGATCGAGCAAACTAAAGCGCTTAATTTTGCGTCCCGACATGGGTTCATGCAGCTTAATTGAGCCCTTGAGAATAAACATTGCGAGGATGCCACCCAACGCTAATGCTAAAAGCCATGCGCCATAAACGGTAATGACACCGTTACGAATTAAGCGCCACTGTTGTCCAGATTTTTGAATCAAAACGCCCGCTTGTTTATCGGGAATACTCACATAATTAACCGCATCGCTATTGGCAGTATTCCAAATCGGTGCATTATTGCCCGGTTGATTCTGGTTGGCCTTACGCTCTGCTTCAATCGTGGCATTTGGCGCACGGCCTACATCCATAATATTGGCTGACTCTACTTTCGGTAAGGCGGCAGGAGCGGGAGTTGCTGCTGGCGCAGTCGGCTGAGCGATGCTAGTTCCAGCAAGCAGGGCAAGGCAAAAGCCTGCTGGAAGCAACCAGGAACGAAAAGAAGCGCTTACGGTTTGATTCATGCAAAATCCTTCACGGCATTGATCATTACTTAATACGGCTGTATTCAGTTTGATTTTGATTACGCTTATTGATTTCTTGTGTCCAGCTCACCTGATTACCTGGAGTCCAGCCTTTTGCCATAAAGCCATCATTGGCGCCCATATAAGGCGCAACATCAGGTCGCTTTGATGCTTTGAAGCCCTGCTCTTCATCTTTACATGCACTCAATAAGCCTAGCGCTAAACATACCAATAAGCCTGCTTTAAGAATTGCTTTCATGACTTACCTCCTTGCGGTCCGGGGGGTGCTTTAGTAGGCGCAGGCGGGGCTTCGCCTGGCTTGCCATATGCGGTAGTCCAACCAAACACGTTCGCACCAGCATTCTTTCCGTTAGTTTGCCGTTTAACCACACGGGCACGGAAGATATCGGCGATCACATCTCCATCTCCACCAATTAAAGCCTTGGTTGAACACATTTCAGCGCAAATGGGTAACTTGCCTTCTGCCAAACGATTACGACCATACTTCTCAAATTCAGCCACGCTACCATTGGCCTCTGGACCACCGCTGCAGAAGGTGCATTTATCCATTTTGCCGCGCATGCCAAACAAACCTGAAGTGGGAAATTGAGGCGCGCCAAACGGGCAAGCATACGAGCAATAACCACAGCCAATACAAATATCTTTATCGTGCAATACGACACCTTCATCGGTACGATAAAAACAGTCGACTGGGCAGACTGCCATACAAGGCGCATCTGAACAATGCATACAGGCAACGGAAATGGATTTTTCAGCGCCAATTACGCCATCATTAATCGTTACAACCCGCCGACGATTTACGCCCCAAGGTACTTCGTTTTCATTCTTACAGGCCGTAACGCAACCGTTGCATTCAATGCACCGTTCTGCGTCACAAATAAACTTCATTCTTGCCATGAGATTCTCCTGAATTTAGCTCGTTAATTTAGGTGCTTAGGCAAATTTTTCAATTTGGCACATCGTGGTTTTCGTTTCTTGCATCATCGTTACGCTGTCGTAGCCGTAGGTCGTTGCTGTATTCACCGCTTCACCTAAAACAACGGGACAGGCTCCGGTTGGATAGTATTCGCGCAGATTCTTGCCTTCCCACCATCCAGCAAAATGGAAAGGTACGAAAGCAGTATCTGGCCCAACTCGCTCAGTAACCATCGCCCGCACTTTAATTTTGGCTCCAGTGGGTGATTTAACCCAAACATAATCCCAATTTTTTATCCCCCGCCGAGCTGCAGCACCTGGATTTATTTCTACATAATTTTCTTGCTGTAGTTCTGCTAACCACGGGTTGGAGCGCGTTTCATCGCCACCGCCCTCATATTCAACAAGGCGTCCTGAAGTTAAAATGATCGGGAATTTTTCATACAACTTCTCGTTCAAATTCTGCTGCTGAACTGTTAGGAACAGAGTTGGTAAACGCCAGAAATTTTTCTTGTCGGCCGAAGTGGGATACTTGATCATCATATCGGGACGCGTACTGTACAACGCTTCACGATGCTGCGGAATTGGATCTGGAAAATTCCACACCACAGCCCGCGCTTTAGCGTTACCGAATGGATGGCAACCATTTTTCATCACGACCCGCTGGATACCTCCAGATAAGTCGGTCTTCCAATTTTTGCCTTCAGCTAATTTTTGCTCTTCTGGCGTCAATTGACTCCACCAGCCCAATTTCTTCACAAAAGCAGCATCAAATTCAGGGTAGCCAGTAGTAATGGCAGAACCTTTGGAACAAGAACCATCTTCAGCCAATAGTGTTTTACCGTCTTTTTCTACCCCAAAGTTCGCACGGAAATTACCGCCGCCTTCCATCACGCTCTTGCTGGTGTCATATAGATTAGGCGAGCCCGGGTGTTTAATTGCCGCAGTACCGTAGCAAGGCCATGGCAAACCAAAGTAATCACCAGTCGTATCGTAACCACTAACTGGGTCTTTGCCGCCGCGTGATTTTAAGGTCTTCGGATCAAACACATTCATCATGCGCATGTGTGCTTTAAGGCGCTCAGGCGTTTGTCCCGTATAACCAATGGTCCAAACAGAACGATTAATTTCGCCCAAAATAGATTCAGGTTCAGGTTCACGCCACGATTTTCCCGCGTACTTCGAATCGAGCATTTTGTAGTTCACCGACAGCTCTTTACCAAACCCAAGGCGATCAGCAAAAGCTTGCATGATGACGTGATCAGGTACCGACTCAAATAAAGGATCGATGACTTTTTCCCGCCATTGAATCGAACGATTCGAGGCAGTTACAGAACCTTTGGTTTCGAACTGCGTGGTGGCCGGCAACAAATACACTGCCCGATCTTTATTCACTTGGCCGCCTGCAGCAGGTGGCATAGCAGCCATCGCCGCCGTTGCACTAGGATAGGGGTCGACTACCACCAATAACTCTAACTTATCCATTGCCTTTTTCATATCTAGGCCACGAGATTGCGAGTTCGGTGCATGACCCCAATAGAACACCCCTTTAACATTGGTAGCTTGATCAACCATGTCGCTTTTTTCCAGTACCGCATCAATCCAGCGGGAAACTGTCGTACCTGATTTTTCCATCATATCGGGCGCATAGCGGCCCTTAATCCAGTCATAATCCACACCCCACACGGTGGCGTAGTGCTTCCAAGAGCCAGCTGCTAAGCCATAGTAACCAGGCAATGAATCTGGATTTGGCCCCACATCAGTAGCGCCCTGCACATTATCGTGACCACGGAAAATATTTGCTCCGCCGCCCGATCTACCAATGTTGCCTAGGGCCAATTGCAAAATACAAGAAGCCCGAACCATCGCATTTCCAATAGTGTGTTGGGTTTGACCCATGCACCAAACAATTGTGCTGGGGCGATTCTTCGCCATGGTTTCAGCAACTTTATAAACTTCCGCTTCAGGAACACCACAGGCTGCTTCAACATTGGCAGGCGTCCATTTTTCCATCACATCTTTACGCACATCATCCATGCCGTAAACGCGATCGTTAATATATTTTTTATCTTCCCAGCCATTATTAAAGACGTGATACAAGACGCCAAATAAGAAAGGGATATCGGTTCCTGAGCGGATCCGCACATACTGATCTGACTTAGCTGCAGTGCGGGTATACCGTGGATCAACCACCATTAATTTGCAACCGTTTTCTTTAGCATGCAACATGCTCAACATCGACACGGGATGTGCCTCTGCGGCATTTGAGCCAATATAGAGTGCAGCTTTCGAATTCATCATGTCGTTATAGCTATTGGTCATAGCACCATAGCCCCAGGTATTGGCTACCCCGGCAACCGTAGTCGAGTGACAAATACGTGCTTGGTGATCGGTGTTATTGGTACCAAAGAATGAAACCCACTTACGCATTAAATAAGCTTGCTCATTATTGTGCTTAGATGAGCCAATAAAAAACAAAGAATCAGGAGTAGATTTAGTGCGCAACGCTTTCATCTTGGCGGTAATTTCATCAAGCGCTTGATCCCAAGAAATCTTTTGGTACTTGCCATCAACCAATTTCATTGGCGAGCGTAAACGGTAGTCGCCGTGGCCATGTTCACGTAAAGCAGCACCTTTTGCGCAATAAGAACCCAAGTTTATCGGCGAATCAAATACTGAATCCTGTCGAACCCAAACCCCATTTTCAACTGTTGCATCGACCGCGCAACCCACTGAGCAATGGGTACAAACGGTTCGCTTTACTTCAATCTTGCCGGCTTTGCCATCCAACATCGCCTTAGTTTCAACGGCATTCGCTTTTTGTAACAAGTTCAATTGTGAGACAGCTAGACCTGCGCCTACACCAATTCCTGAGCGCCGTAAAAAAGTTCGGCGATCCATAGTTGGCACAGCCGCTTTTAAACCCCGCGCCAAACTACCAATTAAATGTGTTGGGGTTTTGGAATTACTGCCAGAAGAAGATGTTTTACGAACCAGGCTCATGTGCTACTCCAGAAAGAATTCTTAAAGATTAATTATGTAAAGATTTAAATTCTTATATTAAAGTTGTTTCATAGTACTTTTTAATATGAGCCGACAACTGGTAGCCATCAGCCTGGGGTGCAATCGCACTGCCGACCTCTTGAATCACAGCTTGCCCTAAAGGTGTTTGCGACGCAACTGCTACAGCACCTGCGGCCACTCCTGCTGTCAGAAAAAAGGTTCTGCGCGATGGTTTGGTCGTGGGCTTCACAGCATCAGCAACGAAAGTCGATTTATTTGTCATAGATTGTCCAATCTAATGTAAATGCAAAATTGAATATTACGAGTTGAGTGTAATACGAATCAACCTTTAGTGCGCGGTTAGCTACAGCTAGTGTTAACCCTAGTTATTGTTCAATCACACCATATCAAAGCTTTGCGCCTCAATGGCAAAAAATTCGCGGATCAGTTGTGCAACTGGTAAGTAGAAATGGGTATCAGGCGCATTTTCTATTGCATCGCAACAATCCTCGTACCAACTACGCATATAGTTATTAAAGAATATTTTTTGATTCGTTAGGTTAGAAACTGCCGCATCATCACCAGCGATCAAATAGCGCATTACTTCGCATAAGGCGGCAAGATGATCTTCTGTCTCAGAAACACTTTCAGCAGCTTCTAAGCCAAAAGTCTGCAGAGCTCTGCGGATCTCGACTAAGGGCTTTTCATTTAAATGGCCAGCCATAAAATATGAGCCATTCAGAAATACATTGGGCCGACCCACCCCCACAAAATTCGCATCGTATTCTTTACGCCATTCATCTGCTTGACTATTTTTGGCGAGCGTTACTAAATTTCGCCAGGCGCTTGCTAAAACTGTGGCGTCATTGGTTTCGGGTAATGATGAGGCAATACGCTCTAATAAATCTTGGCTGGGGGGCTGATGCAGCAAGGCAGCCAATAAACCATATAGGTCAGCACGGGCCAAGTCTTCTGCTAAGCCAATCTCTCCCACCATTGCTGGTGATGCCTCTACTTGATCTAATTCGGGTTTTGGAGGATCTTGGCTCATCAAACATCTTTCATCATATCGACCACCCTACAGTCACTACACATTTTTAGGCGATTCTGGGCGGCTCCAGAAAAAGCTTCATGGGTTCCTAGTCGACCCAACATGAGCTCTACCATTTTTAAGGTGCCAAAAGCCTTGCCGCAACTAATGCAATGGTAAGGCAGGGTTTCATTCAGGATAACCTTTTGCTTGCGTTGTTCCACACTCAATAAGCGTGGCACTAATTGCAAGGCATTTTCGGGACAAGTTTGAACGCACAAACCGCATTGCACACATTGCTTTTCTAAAAAGGATAACTTTGGTTCATCGGGGTTATCTAATAGTGCACCTTCAGGACAGCTACCTACACAGGACATACACAAAGTGCAGGCCGCTTGATCAATAGCAAGGCCACCGAATAATGAAGGGGTAGGCAAAACTGCGCCCTCGGTCGGTAGCGAGGTTTTAGCTTGCTTCTCGAAATAAGTCAGTACAGCCTCTAATGTTTCGCGCTTTTGATTGGCCAAGCCAAATGAGGCTGGTGCGCCTAAAGTAGGTAAAGCGCCGCGTTTGCGGAGGATGCCGAGCGCTTTACTGACGGTTTCTAAATCATCGTCGGAATGCGCCTCAATCATACTTATCCGAGTTTCAGAAGAATTGAGATTTAAACCATAGGCTTGCAAAACAGCATTGCCTAATGCAACTTGCTGGGCGAGCGCCTGACGATAAGCCGGATCTTCATTCCCAGTTAAGAGAAGCTTGACCTCAGCAAAGCCAAAACTCAAAGCACCCAACCATAGTTCGATCCCAGTTGAGGCAATATTTTCAAGGCCTAAAGGCAAGACAAAACTGGGGAGGCCTTCATAATTCTTAGCCTGTAAATGGGCGGCACGACCCAAACTCTCGATGAGTTGCAGGCCTTCAGTGTGACTATGTAAAAGTAAGGTAGGTGCGCTGGCAGCTAAATTTGTTCGGGCGATTTCGTTAGCATAGGTTTTGCTTAACGCCTTTAGTTGCAAGCCCTGATGCGAAACGCTCGGATAGTTGTAACGCATCGCACCCGATGGGCAAACTGTGGAACAAGCCCCGCAACCCATGCATAAATTGGGATTAACCGCTACTTGACCTTGCCCATTTTTAAAGACCGACTGAATCGCCGCAGTTGAACACACATCGATACACGCAGAACACCCGGTAAGCCCATTACGACCATGTGCGCAAATTTTTTCGTTGTAAACAAAATATTTTGGTTTTTCAAACTCACCAACCAAACCCAATAACTTCGAGGCAGCTAAAGCTTGCTCAAACGGGTCGACACCTGGTGCCAAATAGCCTTGTGGCGTTTGGCTCATCGGCATTCCAGTGTTGGCGCGTAAATCCATAATTAAATCGAACTCGCCACTACGCAAAGTGTCGGGTCGATCAAACTGAATTGCACCAATGCCTGCACAGGCAGTAACACAAGCACGATGCGATTGACAGCGCGCCAAATTAATTTGGAAAGAAGCATCAATTGCATCCTCGGGACACGCGGTCACGCAAGCGCCACAGCGCGTACACATTTCAGGATCAATGGGATTGATTAAATTCCACTCAACCGTAAATTGCCCTAAAAAACCCGCTAAGCTCGATACCACTCCGCTATAAATTGGAAAATCGCGATTCAATGGAAGTGCCCCTGCTTCAGTAGCTAAAACACTAATATCGAGTGCTGCGCCTAATTTCTCAGCCCATGGCAAAGCTTGGTGTGCAGGGCCAATAATCAGTAAGCGCCCTTGACTTTCAAAGTTAACTACGGGAACTGGATCGGCCTGTGGCACCTCAGCCAAAGCCAATAAAGCTAAGATTTTAGGGGTGGATTTTTTTGCTTCTTGAGTCCAGCCCGCTAGCTCACGAATATTGACAAAACGCAGGGGCGCGCCTAAGGGCTTAGCCGATTGCTCTGCCAACTCACTAAATAAAGCGCGTTCTTGCGTACAGGCCACAATGATCGGCTCAGGCTCGCCAAGTGCTGTCAAAAATTGACCGACTTCTTGACGACATAAAGAGGTATGCACTGCAAGACCTAGTGCTTTCGCATCAAGGGGCATGGTTCGGTTGCAATCACAAACGAATAACTTGGTCATGGTTTACTTTTAGGTTTTTAATTGGGGATCAAGCGGTGGTTTGCTTGACTTAATCTCAGTAACTTCGGTCTTAGGCTCTGGCGGCAAAATATGCGTCACCTCATTAGACTCCCTAGACTCCCGATCAAGCGCCTCCAATGCCATTTTTTCTTTGGTGTCTTCAGTGGCTTGGTCCTGAGCGTCTTCTTCGGCCTTAAAGAGATTTAGCATCTTTGATTGCACCAAACGTCGCAGCATTTCAGGTGGAATAGGGTCTGGCTTGGAATAGTCATCAATATAAATATCTAAACCATCCATGATGTTATAGCGGGGGTCAGAAAATAATTTCTTCAGAGCAGCACGCTTAACATCAGGATCAACCCCACTTTGCATAAAGACCGAAAAATCATCTTGATGATTAAGCTTCGCAACATCGTCTAATGTCAACTGGGGTAGTACTTCGCTTGTCGTTGCTGACTGCTGCGCCGGGAGTTTGTTGGACTTTGCGCTCTCAGCCAAATTGGCGGGGGTTTCAGCGACCGGCTTCACTTCATTCGGTAATTCCTGTCCAGCCTTGCGTTGCGACCAGCGATTTAAAAAACCATCTGCCATTATTCCTCCGCTGGGCGCACTGCGCCCTTGAAAGAAGCCGGTTTTTGGCGCCGCTTCGGCTCAGGTCGATATTTTTCATCGACATACTCCGTAAGCCAAGTAATTTGTTCAGCACTCATGGGTATATTGTCAACCGTTTCACCCCCATCCAATAAACGGGCTGCTTCGTTATAGCTAACTAAAATCCGGTGAGGAATTGCCAGCGCTTCATTAGCAATTAAAAATGTTTGCGACTGCTGAGTGATATACGCTTGCGGCTCCTCTTCTAAACGCCACATCACAAACCAACATGGGCTTTGCGCTATTACATTTAAGTAATATCCTTCTGCTTCGTCAACAAAGAGGTTTAAATTAAAGCCCGTAAAAAGCCATGATTCACCCAAATCATTGCGCTCTAAAAAGCGGCCGCTTATTTTTTGCGTACGCTCCAATGTTTCAGCTCCAAACTGACCAATGTCTGGAATCACCTCTTGAGGAAACCAGCGATGACTAACCCATTGATTGGTCATTTTTTGTTTACGCATAACAACTGCAAATTGCATCAATTTTCTCGTTTCTAGTCGACATTCATTAATTAGTTGCAACACTAATCAGGGGTAATACCTTTTTCTTTTATTACCTTAGCCCATGCGCTAGACTCTTTTGCCATATATTTAGCAAGTTCATCCCGCGACATTGGGTTGGGAGTTAAACCATGCTCTACCAGAGCGGCAGCGACCTCTTTGTCATTCAAAACTTTGACAATTTCTAAATTCCAGCGATCTAATAAAACAGTTGGCGTTTTGCTAGGCGCAACGAAAGCATACCAGTTGGTTGCATCAAAACCTGGATAACCCGACTCAGCAATAGTGGGCACATTCGGAAATAAGGGCGCCCTTTTTGCACCGGTGGTGGCCAACGCTACCAACTTACCTGTTTTAATATGTGGCGAGGCTGACGACAGTGCAGAGTAATAAGACGAAACTCGTCCAGCTAAGACGTCAACCAAAGCGGGGTTACCCCCTTTGTACGGAATATGTACTACATCGATGCCCGCTCGTAAATTAAATAATTCTCCCTGCAAATGCGATGCGGAACCATTCCCAGTTGAGGCGTACGTTAACTTGCCTGGCTCTTTTTTTGCTAAAGCCACAAATTCTTTTAGTGTAGTCACACCTAAAGAAGGTGGTACCACTAATATATTTGGAAAGCTCATTCCCATGGTTAAGGGCGCCAAATCTTTAACGGGATCGTAAGGGAGTTTCATTAAATGGGGCGCAATCGTTAACGGCCCAATCGAACCTAATAAAATCATTGAACCATCTGTTGGTCCATTCGCCACCGTAGCATGGGCAATATTACCGCCAGCGCCAGGCTTATTATCAACGACCACCGTTTGACCAATATTTTCACCCAATTTTTTAGCGATTAAGCGCGCGCCGGTGTCAGCCGCGCCACCAGCAGCAAAGCCAACCACCATGGTGACTGTTTTTTTAGGGGGAAACTCTTGCGCCTGGAGAGCTGGACTTAACAACAGCCCCATCAATGGCAATAAAGTTACCTTCAATATACGTACTAAATACGATTTTTTATTCATTTATGCTCCTTTGCGCGACTTATTCATATCTATTGCAGGCTATTTTAGGAGCTTTTGCAGAATTATTGATTCAACGATACAATTTTTTATCCCCTCTCCTTAGAAACTATGATGAAATATGTAGTAATTACCCTTGGAATACTCTCTTTAAGCGCAAATTCCTATGCGGCCAGCGGCTCTGAAACGTATCAGCAAGTGTGTTCTGCTTGTCATGCTACAGGGCTTAATAATGCACCGAAAGTTGGCGATAAAAAACAATGGGGGAAACTCATTAAAGAAGGTCAAGCAAACATCAGTGCCGATGGTTACTATGGCGTGCGAGCTATGCCTGCCCGAGGTGGCAGCCCGAATTTATCCGTCGCAGAATTTGCCGCTGCTGTAGTGCATATGGCAAATCAAGCCGGTGCAAATTGGCAAAACCCAGATGAGGCGATGCTAAAAACCATTAATGAGCGTCTGGCCAAAAAACAAGCCCAAGCCAATGCTAAAAAAACGTAAGCACTTTATTTCATGAGCGATTTATTACCTTGCATCGAAATTGAAACGGCGCCTAATCCTCAAGCTGCAGTCATATGGCTACATGGTCTCGGTGCCGATGGCAATGATTTTGCCTCAGTCGTTCCCCAGCTTGATTTAACAGGCTGCTTACCAATTCGCTTTGTATTTCCTAGTGCGCCGAGCATGCCCGTGACTATCAATGGAGGCTATGTGATGCCGGCTTGGTACGATATTGCTGCGCCCGATTTAACCCATCAACAAGATATCAAAGGTATTCAAAAATCAGCCAGCGCTATAGCTGCGTTGATTGAACGTGAAATACAAAAGGGTATTCCATCGAACAAAATAGTCCTTGCTGGGTTTTCACAAGGCTGTGCGATGGCTCTATATATTGGTTTAAGTTTTCCACAACCTCTAGCAGGCATCATAGCTCTGTCAGGTTATTTACCGCTCGCAGAAAAGTTTCTCAGCTTTAGAAATAAGGCCAATTTCAATACCCCTATTTTTATGGCGCATGGGGTTTGGGATCCAGTCGTCATTCCTAAACGGGGTGAAGATTCGCATGCTTTACTCAAACAACATAGTTACCAGGTCAATTGGCAAACCTATCCAATGGAACACTCGGTTCACCCAACTGAGCTAGCTGATATTTCTTTATTTCTACAGGAAGTACTGTCACTTGCTTAGTTCTCGTCTTATAAGCAACTAACAATTATCAGTTGGGCACGCCTTAACGCAATTTTGCCGCTTCATGGCGCAACTATTTTTTGCTACCAAATCAGTTGCTTTTTCCATGCAAAGGTTATTGTCCATATCACACTCGCGCACACACCCTTGGTCCTTATTGCCCATATCAACATTAGGCGCATAGGTGCCACAAGCACTTAAGGTAAATAGGCAGATCGCGCTAAGAAAAATAAATTTATTCAAGTACACAATAATTCCTAAATCTACTGTTAAGAGGTATTTTTATGCAGGTTTTCATTGATTAATACATTTTCTATTAAGATTCAATATTATCTATTAATTATTTCAAGCTTGTGGAGTGCTTATATCTAATATGAATAACCCTATCAGACGTAGGCTTACAGTTTTTTTTATTGGCTTACCTCTTTATTTATTTGGCGCCAGTGTTTATGCGGGGCTAAAAGAGGATCTGAATGATGGTCATCATGTGCTGTTGATACGCCACGCCGACGCTCCCGGCATCGGCGACCCGGCCGGCTATAAACTCGACCAATGCGCTACCCAACGCAATTTAGGTGAGCGCGGGCGCAAACAATCTGAACTCATTGGTGCTTGGCTGGCTAAACAAGGCATTGATAAAGCTCAGGTGTTTACTAGTCCTTGGTGCCGGTGCATTGATACCGCAAAATTACTAAAAAAAGGCGCCATCACAATTGAGGCCTCACTTGGCTCCTTTTTTGATGACATGTCTTTAGAAAAAACCCAAACTCAGGCGCTGCAAACATTCATTAAAAATAGCCTTGCTAAAAATTCGCAGACGCCCTTAATTTTAGTAACTCATCATGTCAATATTCAAGCATTTACGGGCAAGGTTGTTAATGTAGGCGATATGGTCTTAGTAAGAGTAGATAAAGCTGGGCGCTATCTCAGCCATACCCATTACCCTAGTCCGCAGCCATAATATACAGTCGAATTACATCGATTTACGGAAATGAGCAATCTCCTGATCAACTCGATCTAAATTAATCATCCCATCTCGGGGGTGCTCGATATCGAGGACCAGTGAAATTGTCGCGACCATCACAATAATGAACACGATCGTTAAAAGCCAGTCTCGCCGCTCTTCAATACCCATGATGTAACCAGCCACCAAAGAACCAACAAACGCGAGTAAAAATAATAATACCCATAAGGCTGGCGGCGGATGCATTTTCATTCCAACACGCTGGTAATCAGAGGCGTCAAACATTGCGGAAATGGTCGGCAAAATTTTTGCAGCCACTAATGTATCTGCAAAGCTTAAAGGGCTCATGGTTTTTACCGCTTTAACAGCGCCCTGCCAAATCTCGTTACCGATCTCTAAACGCTGTTGAAAGATCTTTGCCTGATCTTCTATTTCCATTGGTTTTTTATAAACCTGAAGGCGTAAATCAACATATTTTTTAAATAAAGCCCTTAACTTGGGTTGATCTTCAGCTTTTAGTAAGTCGATGGATAAATAAGCGCTACTTATAGTGCTGAGCTCATTCATGATTAAGTCTCGACGCTTATCAAACCGATCAGAAGCTCCAGAAAAAGTAATGGCAATGACCAGAGCCAACAAACCAAAAATTGCTGCCATGAACGTATCGCTAGCATTGATCTTGCTAGCATTGTATTTTGCTTTAGCTCGCCGGCCAACTTGCCAACCAATCTCCACCATTAATGCCATACCAAGAATTAAGGTAACAGCAACTAGATGATGATCAATAATATAAATTCTTAATGCTTCGTTCATTATCAATTTCAGTTTCTGGTAAGCGGATGTTTAGATACTATTTTTAGTCAAGCAAAAAAACTTTAAAAACTCGCTTTCACCCCGACCATAATACTCCGTCCAGGCTGTGGAGCATAAAGTCGCACTGGCATTGGCGTAGTGGCATAACGGATATCTTGATTTAAGAGATTTTTTAGCACCATATACGCTGTCCAATTAATTTTATTCATTTTTTCGGTATAGGAAACTCCACCGTTTAATAGGCTATAGCTTGGGGTTGGGCCAATTTCAAAGGAGGCCAGTCGAGTTTGCTGTAAACCGTAAATATAAGTAGTATTAGTCAGCCATCCGCCAGTCCGGTGCGCTAACTCTAGTCCCATGCGGGGGGCTGGTTGAAGCGGTAAATTCCCGCTAATTTGGCCGCCGCCATTAAATGTGCCATACGATACATCACCAAAAATACGTCCAGCAGCACCCTTTTGATTCCAGTTATAAGTTAGCTCACCTTCTGCGCCACGAATGGTGGCATTTGCTTGTGATGACTGCACTACTGAGAAGTTTTCATTAGAGGGGCTATACGCACCAGTATAAAAACCATAAATATAATTAGAAAACATATTTTGATAAACGCTCGCTTTACCACGTAGCAAGCCAACTGTTTTCTGAATATTTACCTCAAGATTGCGGGATGTCTCGGTTGATAAATTCGAGTTACCTACATCGAAGGTAGCAGTTGCATCGTGTGGACCATACGAGTAAAGTTCTTGTGCGCTTGGTGCTCGTTGCGATACAGTAAACGCCATTCCTAAGCCGTAGCCACCCTGGATATTCCACATGCCGCCTGCTGAATACGAAAAAAGATTAAAGTTGCGATTTTGCAGGCTAGGCGCCGTGGGATTAGGACTGCCGTTTTGACTTGTAAAATCAATATCGGTAGGAAATGTCGTCGACTGATTGGGATTTTGTGAAACTAAGTTATAGCGTGCACCCAAACTTGTTTGTAAAGCCCCAAAACGCCCTTCTTCAATCCAAAATACCGAATTTGAATTACTTTTCGTGGGCGGCACAATCGCGTAGCTATTTGACTGCAAGTCGGTAGCGTTTAAGCTTGCTCCAGTAAATTGAGCACCGACCGTACCACTCCAACCCAAAATTTCTTTATGGGCTAATTCAAATCTTGCCTCATTCGCTTTGTTGCTCCACTGGGTAAAAGCTGCGCCATTATTGTTATATTCGGTATGAAGATAATTAATATTAGCTGCATTAAATTTAAACGAGGAAAAACCCGCAAATGGATCGCGGGTTTGGTGACTAAAGTCGTAACGATTTTGAGATTGTTGAATAAAACCACCCTCACTCGTTGGCGTACCATAGTTATGATTGAGGCGCTCGACTGAAATACCAGTATATCCAGACTGCCCTACATACGATGCACCCAATCCCAAATTATTTTGGTTGCTATAAGAAAAGGGAAGTTTGCCGCTGTAAGGTACATTCACTGGCTCACCCGGATTAATTGCCCAATTTGCATTTGGGCCATTTAGTTCGGCATTGCCTGGAATACGATAGTTATTGGCATTATTCACAGCTGTATCTAAATGTAGGGCAACTGAGCCGATCGCGGTATCGAGATCCAATGAGGCGGCCTTCCCTTGATTCACGCTTTCTACACTAGTATTGATTACACCTGTCGTAGCGTCGGGTAGATTAGTGAGAATACGGTCATTCACAATATTAACTAAGCCACCGCTTGAGCCCGAACCATAGAGTAATGCTGCGGCGCCACGCAAGATTTCAATTTGCCGCGCTGTTTGAATCGGAGTTGCCACAGCATGATCAGCTGAAATATTCGAGACATCGCCAACGGATATACCATTTTGTAAAATTTGCACTCTTGGGCCGTCCAGACCGCGAATTACTGGGCGGGAGGAACCCGAACCATATCCGGTAGCTGATACACCTAATTCATTTGCTAACGTTGCCCCAAGCGTAGCGCCTAGTTTATTTTGCAGCTCATCGCCAGCCAAAATTTTTGTTGGCGTCAAAATACTTTGGCCACCCTCACGCGAGCCTGTAACGTCAACTTGAAGAGAGTTGGCATCTTGATTTTGCGCAAAAGCTACCGTACTTGAGCTCGATAGAGCCAAGGCGAAAGCCAGTTTACTTACTTTAAAATTTTTCATCCCTACCTTGATCACTCTATTGCCTAGCAATAGTCTTAAAGATGTTCGCCTAAAAAAAAGCAAACTAAATCTAAAAAGTGTTACAAGTTAAGGATAGGAGGCGCCTGAGATTGATAGGGCCAAAATGCCGTTGGCTTGGCCAGAGAAATGAAAACTGTAGCAGGTAAATTATTGTCATGCTGCTGAAGATGAAAAGTAAAGCTTGCTGTAGTAAGACAACCACCCAGCAACAAGGCATCGAATAAGTGGCAACTACTTTTTGCCTGTTCAGATTGAATTGGTCCAGCCTGTTTTGCATGTTGAAAAGCAGCGCTTATTTGCGTTTCTGCCCCCAAGCCTGAATGGGCAATGCCATGGTAAAAACCGAGCCACTGCACACCAAGCAAAGCCAGCGCCAGAAAGCCTGAGAGCAATAGGAGGCGCGTTTTGCGTTTAAGGGAAGTGACTGGGATGAGAAGCATTGCTGGCTATTTTACTTAAATGAAAGGTCTAATTCTCAATGACCCTATTTTTGGGCTTTTTTATAGCTTGCAACTGCTTCTTTTAAATCACTATATTCTTCGCAACCAAAAGTACATGCCTTATCCAGTCTCGCTAATAAACCTTCGGCGCCTGTCAAATTTTTATTGAGCAACATTAATTTTCCGTAATACTCTAAAGCGCCACGATGGGTTGGATCAATGGCCAAAGCGGCTTGATAAAATTTTTCTGCGCCAACTAAGTCAGGCGGAGTTTTCTTCCGTAAGCTATAACCCATTAAATTATTCCAATCGGCTGAAGCAGGATCATTGGCTGCCTGCAGCTGTTTAATAGCGTCATCATATTGACCCGCTTTTACTGCAATGCGAACATTAATTAGCCAGACGGGATCAAATTTAACTGGTGGGGAATCGGCAGCGAATGCTACTCCACTAAATAGCCAAAAAAAACATAAGACGATTAATCCTTTTTTCATTACATTCCTCATTAAATAGGTTATTGACGTTGATACGAGTTATAAAAATTATCCTGAATCACATAAGCCTTACCCTGCGCCTGCAAGACCATATCTTGGGAAAGCGTTTTAACTGCATATGTCCAGCCATCGGGTAACTTAAGGCGCGTGGCTAATTGCGCCAAATCGTTCATGGACAAGTTAGGGTCAGCAATTTGTGAATACGATTGCATAATATAAGTCTGTCCTTGGGGTGAAGTTAGTTGGTAAATTAGCGTACCACTCTTGTAAATAAACGCTGTTTTGCGGTTTACCACATTCGGCACAAAAAATTGGGTGCCTGCTAATTGCCGCTTTATACCCACATCCAAAGTTGCCCGTAAACTCATTTCAATTCCGCCAAAATTCTCAATGACATCTTGGGCTGTTTTGCCAGCAGCTTTAATCTCATCCATAGTCCAGTAACGCGGGCCATTCAGACGCACAAATGAGGCATCATTTTTTTTCTCAACTTCTTTAACGTCGAGTGCTTTCCATAATGCTTCAGGACATTCGTTAAGACCCTGGGTATTAAATACTTTTATCGTCAAGGTGCCTAAATGACGCTTACCATACAGCACTTCACAATAGCGTTTATTACGCAATCCTGATATCGATTTACTGTACTGATTTTCTGAGGGAGGCGCATTTACCTCGCTAACTTGCTTTTCTGCTGCGGATGCGGCGAGGGGAGTAAATAACTGAGCGAAGAAAATAAGGCTTAAAACACCGATATTAGTAATTGTCATCTTGAGATAGTTAAATAAAAAAAGTGGGTTTGCTTAAAATAGGCCAAAAAATTAGCTGGGCGGTTGATTTGCAGGTGCTCGATACGGATGAATTTTACCGACAAGCCAAAAAGTTAGCAAACCGCACAGCACTGCGCCATAGCCAACCCTGTTGTAATGCTCAATTTGTCCGCTTGGGCTAATAGTAATAACCATTCCGGCTATTACCGATGCAATTCCTGAGCCTAGCATTTGTACCGAGCCAATTAAGCTCATAAAGGTGCCCCTGTTTTTGGGCTCAATCACCTGACTCACCATAGCCATTGCTGGAATCATGCGCCCTGAAACTAAGATAAAAAATGCGGTGGAATTAATGAGTACCAACCAAATGGGTACGGGGACTAAATTCGTGGTGACAATAATCGGTACCAAACTCAATATTGCTAAGGCGCGAAAAGTACGCTTTTTACCGTAACGGTCAGCTAAAGACCCAATATAACGCGAGCTCAATAAAGATGCGATACCGCCAAACAGATAAACCAAGGAAATATAAGCATCAGGTACGCCTACATTCATGGTGAAGTAGAGCGCGATATAAGGAATGACAGAAAATCCTGTCAACATAATCAAGGCCATAAAACAAAAAGCAATCAGGTGATCGCGCTGTACCACTAAGCGATAAATTTGTCGAAAGCGATTCCCATCAGCCTTATGGGCCAAATGACCTGCAATTGAGGGGATAAATTGATAGCCCAGCCAAAAAATAAGGCTGGCTAAAAGCGCGATAAAAATAAATGGGGCGCGCCAACCTAAAAAAGAAATATGGTTAGCTAAAAATAAACTTAGGGGAACACCCGCAACGGTTGAGACCGAAAATGCCGCCATGACTGTGCCAATTGCTTTACCTCGGCGCTCAAATGGAATCACATCAGCCACAATGGTTTGCACTAGTGAACCCAAGATGCCGCCAAAAACACCAGCTAAGGCACGCGCGAGAAACAATGTTTCATATGATGTAGCTAGGCCACAAGCTAAGGTAGCTAGGGTAAAGGCAATATAGAGACTTAGCAATAGCTTGCGCCGCTCGAAGCGATCAATATAGTATGTAGCAAATACGCCGGCGATGGCAGCAGCAAATGTATAAGAGGAGATAAGTAAGCCAAATTGATGGGTATTAATTTGGAAAGCACTAATAAATTGAGGCCCTAAAGGCATCATGATCATAAAATCCAGAATATGAGTAAACTGAATTCCTGCCAGCGCAAATAGAAAATAGCGTTCGCTTTTTTTACTACCACCTAAATATTGCAGCACTGAATTGGGGCTCAAGGAAATTTCCGCGAATTGATGTCTAAAATGAGGATTTACTTAATAATACTTAGATCTTATGTATTATTTATTCAGGCTCAATTATCCCGTATCCCATAATGATCAAACACATAATTCAATGGACTTTATTAACTTTAGGGCTTTTTCTCATTTTCTTTGGATTATTAACGTGTGTATTTGTAATGTTAGGTCTGTATGAGTTTGAATTATTTAATTTTCGCCTATCCTCAGGGGTGCGCGTGATTAGCGAATTGTCGATTGCCGGCTGTTTACTATTAGCAATGAGTTTTGGTATAGATGATTATTTTAATGAGCCCATTAAGATCGGCTCTAAATAAGATTTTAACTAAGGAGATATATGTTTAAAAAATCGGATTTTTTTATCTTGCTTGCAGTGGTTATTTCATTTATAACTTCGGCCTACCTATGGTTTGTGGTTGGCGATAAAGATCAGGCCATCTTTACCTCTCTCTGGGTACCTTCCATTTTTGGCTTTGCTATTTATTTCAAAGTTTCGGCTTTATTGAGCAGAAAATCATGAGTAACACTGTCCTACTCATTATTTCTATTTTTGTCTTTTGTCTACTTGTGACAGGTTTACTACTGATGGTGCGAGAATTTATGGGAATGATGGAGGAAGCCTCTCCTGAAGTAAAGCATTGGCTCGACACTAGCAACGACAAAAAATAGAAGCGATCTGGCTGCTTAGTATATTAGTGGCAAAAGCTTGCGAACGTGTTTTTGATAATCTGAATATTCAGGAAAAGTAGTAACTAACCACTGCTCTTCTTTTCTCGATTTGATGTCAAAGAATATAAAAATCAAGCCTACATAAGCAAGGGTTAGTTCGCCCTGGGTAATTAAAAACCAAGCAAAAGAAAGCATAATGACCCCAAAATAAATCGGATGCCGGACCAACCGATACAATCCCCTTCTCACGAATTTAGCCCCCGGTTTTGGCCCAGGGAGTGGGGTCAGGTTGCTGCCCAACTGAAATGCGGCCACCCCAGAAAAAATGATGCTCGTAGTAAATAAGATCCAGCCTAGCCAAAATAGCCAATGACTGATTGAGCCCGTCCATATTTTTTCACCGCTCAAACTACTAGGGCCAAAGAATAGTAAAACTAATAATAAAGCTTGGATAAGGACATAGAGCGCTCCGCGCGCAAATATAGAGGGTGGACTTGGCGGGTTTGGTTTACTATCCATAACAAGATCCTCTTTTAAGCATGCCTCAATGGTATGCGCATTCAGAATATAATAAATCGGATGTTTAATGTTTCTTTTTAAAAGACCTAGCGCCATGAAAATGAATCTTCCCAACACCTTATTATTTGTTTGTACTGCATTAAGCTGCTTACTAATAGTAGCGCCGAATGTGCTGGCACAATCGGCAAACCCTTCTCAACCCCCTGCTGCAAAGGTAACTAAAGTGACTGAATTGAAAAAAATTGATGTTGTTGTCGGCACGGGTGCCGATGCCACCTCCGGCTCTAATGTGTCGGTACATTACACCGGCTGGCTATACGATCCCAGCGCGCCCAATAATAAGGGCAAGAAATTTGATAGTTCTTTAGACCGTGGTCAACCTTTCGGCTTTCCTCTCGGCGGTGGTCGTGTGATTCGTGGTTGGGATGAAGGTGTTGCCGGCATGAAAGTGGGCGGCAAACGCACTTTAATTATTCCACCCGAAATGGGCTATGGCGCTAGTGGGGCGGGCGGCGTCATTCCACCAAATGCCACCCTACTGTTTGACGTTGAATTATTGGGCGTGAAATAAATTTATTCTTTAAATCTTATCAAAGTGTTTAACTGCTTAATAAGCGCTTTGATATAAGCTCAACGCATCTGCAAATTGCACATCACGCGGATTATTAATCAGTAAACGCTGCACATTCATCGCATCGCGTGCGAGCATTTCTAATTCGTGTTCTTTAACACCCACTTCGCGCAAACGCTGTGCATAAGGCATGGTAATGACATGCGCTGCAATCGCTTCAATAAAATCAACTGCGGCTAATTCATCACTAACAGAATTTAACTCAGGCAAAATAGCGCGGCCTAGCTCAGCATATAAGGACTCAGCCGCAGGTAAATTAAATTTCAATACAGGCAACAAGACCAAAGAATTGGTTAAGCCATGCGGTAATTGATAGTGACCACCTAATGGGTAAGCAAGGGCATGTACCGCGCCTACTGGCGCATTGGCAAAAGCCATTCCCGCCAATAGCGAACCTAAGAGCATGTTTTCCCGAACTTGCGCATCTTTGCCGTCACTCACTGCCTCGGGTAAGTTGGCATAAAGTAACTGTAAGGCCTTAATCGCCAATGCATCGGATAAAGCATTCTTCTTAGATCGAGATGTGAAAGCTTCAATCGCATGAACCATTGCGTCAACGCCCGTCATTGCAGTAATTACTGGGGGTAAACCTAAAGTAAGCAAGCTATCCAGTACGGCAACATCGGGATAAAGTAATGGCGAAACTACGCCTTTTTTCTCATGACTTGGTGTAGTCAGAATAGCAATTGGGGTTACTTCTGAACCCGTTCCTGCCGTGGTTGGCACTTGAATGAGGGGCAAGCGGGGTCCACGCGCCAAACCAATGCCATAAATCGTGGGTAATTCTTGCGGTGTTTTTGCCAACAGCGCAACCAATTTAGCGGTATCGAGTGAACTACCGCCACCAAAACCAATGACGCCGTCAGCATGAACAAGTGCTGCAGCTTTAACAGCTGCCTGCACACTCACCTCAGGTGGGTCAGCGAGCACATCCGAAAATACCGTGACCTTCACCCCGGCTTCACTTAATGAAGTTAAAGCGCCATCGATTAAGCCAGCCTTCATCAAGCCAATATCAGTCACCAAAAATACCTGGCTCATGCCTAAGCCGCGAGCTATTTCACCAAGACGCTTTGCGGCGCCCTGCTCACAAATGATTTTTGGGGTGGTTTCAAAGGTAAATTGAGGCATATTGCTATTTTATTACACCTCCCCCCAAAAGCAGCATAACTGCGCCTTTTGGAGCAAAAGCTTTACCTCATTCAGAAGCTCGTTAGAATAGGAAAAAAGTCGTTTATTCAAATGAGGTAATGAGACCACCATGCTTTCTGCTGCTGACAACGAATTATTGGTTCGCACTAATCAAAATACGCCTCTGGGGGAATATTTTCGGCACTTCTGGCAGCCTGTTGCCTTAAGCGAGGAAATACCTCTACCTGATTGTGCCCCAATACGGGTTACTGTCATGGGTGAAGAGTTACTGTTATTTCGTAACTCAGCTGGCAAAGTAGGTTTAATTGATCGTTACTGCGCGCATCGCGGTGCTGACCTCTTTTTTGGGCGTAATGAAGAATGCGGAATTCGCTGCATTTATCACGGCTGGAAATATGATACCGATGGTAAGTGCATCGAGAT
Source organism: Polynucleobacter sp. IMCC 29146 (assembly GCF_021395195.1). Classification (NCBI taxonomy): domain Bacteria; kingdom Pseudomonadati; phylum Pseudomonadota; class Betaproteobacteria; order Burkholderiales; family Burkholderiaceae; genus Polynucleobacter; species Polynucleobacter sp. IMCC 29146. The sequence goes on from NZ_JAJVCR010000007.1 coordinate 27,457, forward strand.
GCCAAATGTACCTCCAGGTGCGGCCTACCATGACACGATTCAAATTAAAGCCTATCCAACCCAAGAATTTGCCGATATGGTATGGGCCTATATGGGGCCAGCAGAATCCATGCCCGCACTCGTCCCACAATTAGAAGTTGGCTTAGTGCCGTCAGAAAATCGTTATGTAACCAAGCGTTTAATCGAGTGCAATTGGGCTCACTCAATGGAAGGGGCACTCGATACAGCCCATTTTTCTTTCTTACATATGCCGGCCCCCTCACAAATGAATGATGACAACCCCAATGTCGCTGCCGATGTGAAGCGCTTACGCTGGCTACGCAATGACCCAACACCGCGCTTTACTTTTGTTGACCATGAAGTTGGCTTTGTCATCGGCGGTGCCCGCCATGCCGATGAGGATGAACACTATTGGCGCTTAACGCAATATTTATTACCGAATCATTCCATCACGCCATCGTCAATGCCAAATGAAATTTATTATGGCTATAGCTGGACACCAATTACCGATGAGGCGTGCTGGATGTATGTCTATGCTTGGCATCCTGAGCGGGCTATTACTGCAGAGGAGCGTACCCGTTTTGACCAAGGTGGATATGGCCAATTTGCCGCCCTCGGACCTGGCTACTTACCCTTAAGAAATCGCAGTAATAATTATTTATTAAGTCGAGAAGAACAGCGCACTGAATCTTTTACTGGCATTCGGGGCATTGCCGAACAAGATCAAATGGCACAAGAAAGCCAGGGCTATATTCTTGATCGCACCAAAGAACATTTAACCCCTACTGATGTTGGCATTGTGCGCTTTCGTAAACTGATTTTAGATGAAGTGAAGGCACTGAGTGCGGGCAATACCCCAAAAGCAGCACACTTAGGACAAGCCTATCGTACTCGGGGTGGTGGTGCTTTAACTGCAGATCAATTGCAGTTAGAAGAAGTCATGATAGAACGCTTTGGAACCAAAACAGGAGTAGTTAACTAATGAAGAATGCAAGAAATCTATTAGCCGCGCTATTGATATTTTTTAGCTTTAATGCTGGCGCGCAAAATACGGCTAAGCCAATTAATTTCATTATCCCCTTTTCAGCGGGTAGCGCTAGCGATGTAATTACGCGTATTTTGCTCGAACAAGTGACGACGAATACGGGTCAACGTTTTGTTTTTGATAATAAGCCAGCTGCTGGCGGCAATATAGGAACTGCAGCAATCGCTCGCGCAGAGCCTGATGGATTTACCATGGGCACCAGTACTTCGGGCCCTTTGGCGATCAATAAAATTCTGTATCCTGATTTAAGTTACGATCCAGAAAAAGATTTTCAACCGATTGCGCTCATTGCCATCCTACCTAATGTGGTCGTTGCTAGCTCAACACTCAATATCAATACCCTTGCCGAACTGAATGACTATTTACGCAAAAACCCTGATGTCGCATATGGCTCGGTAGGCAATGGTAGCTCGCAACATCTAGCGGGTGCTTATTACGAACAATTACTGGGGGTGAAAATGACCCATATTCCTTATCGCGTTACCGCTAACCTAGTGACAGATTTAGTCGCTGGTCGAGCACCCGTCAGTTTTCAATTACTACCAAATGTGGTTGGGCAAATTAAGGCAGGAAATATTAAACCCCTAGCCGTAGCATCCAATAAACGCTTAGCGGCACTCCCTAATGTTCCTACTGCGGCCGAGGCAGGTGTTAAAGGCTATGAATCTGCCGCATGGTTTGCCATTGTTGCTCCTAAAGGCACACCTAAAGCTGTAGTTGATCGCCTCAATAAAGATATTGTCAAAGCCAGCGCCGATCCCAATGTGAGAGCACGCTTTACTGAACTCGGCGCTGAACCACAAGCAAGCTCACCTGAGGAATTGCAACGCTATATTAATTCTGAAATTAAGAAATGGACTGATATTATTAAAAAAGGGGGTATTACTTTAGAGAAAAGTTAAGGCCCAAAAAATTTATCGCACACCTTCCTGCTCTAAAAAGTCATTTACTAAATCCAGTCTCAGGCGCGGATTTTCTTGTAATAAAAGCTGTTGTTTTTGCAACGGTGTTAATGGTAATAACTCCGCCCAGCGATTCGCAACCCAACCGCATTCATCCAAGCGAAAGGGTTGCTTAAAAGGCATTTCCTCTTGAGGCACACCCTGCTCTTGTAAGGCACGAATGACTTTTCCCAAAGTAGCTGCACTGGCAGTCAATTCCGCTGGAATTGGCATGATGGCATCATCTCCCATCAGTTCAACAGTGGCCATGACTAAGCCATTAGACTGGACTGTGCTTTCTAAAATACGAAAACGCCTTTGTCCTTCGCATTGAATCAAATAGAGCGCTGGCTGCAAAGCATCAAAATGCATAATTTTTGCCAAAGTACCAATCGGCATTAATTGCACTGCTTGGTTTGGCGTGCGCACCTCAGAACCTGCAGCAATAGTGGCAATGCCAAAGCAAGAATTCTCCTTAAAGCACTTCTTCACCATATCCAGATAACGTACCTCAAAAATCTTTAAGGGTAAAACGCCCCCCGGAAAGAGGGTGGTTCCCAATGGAAACAAGGGGATGGCTTGAGTAAGAGTGGCTTGTGGCATAAGGAAGAATTCAATATGGATAAAGAACTTAAGCACAATCATAGTGCTAAATAAGCTTATTTGCAGATACCCATACACTCTGTCGGCTTCACACGCAATTCATCGAGTTCAGGTATAAAGAAGTGCCCTACCTCAAGTGAAATTGCTGTGCCAATCTCTTTTATTGAAACACTCTCGCCCCAAGCTACTACCCTTCATCAAGAAGCTGAATTAGGCATTTTAAGTACTCCCGCGAGTTTGCCGCCGAAGTTCTTTTATGACAATCTAGGTTCGCGCTTGTTTGAAGCTATTACCTATCTCCCAGAATATTACTTAACTGCGACCGAAGAAATCATTTTTAACCAATTTGGTGCAGAAATTCAAGCACACATCGGTGCCAAACCTTTACTCATTGATTTGGGAGCTGGCAATTGCCAAAAAGCGGCGCGTTTCTTTAGTTTGCTCAAGCCCAATCTCTATGTCGCGATCGATTTTTCGATTGCTTATCTTAGAACCATCTTATCTCACCTACAAAGTCAATATCCCACGATCCCGATGATGGGAATAGGGATGGATTTTTCTCAGCAATTGCGCTTACCGCCAGAAGTTCCCCAAACGCCTCGTACCTTCTTTTATCCCGGCTCTAGTTTAGGGAACTTTTTACCAACTGAAGCCTTGCAACTACTCAAGCAAATCCGTCAAGAATCTTTGGGTGGCGGTCTGCTACTTGGTATCGATTTATTCAAATCAGCGAGCATCCTCGAGCCCGCTTACAACGACCCACTTTTAGTAACAGCGGCTTTTAACCTCAATATTTTGCGCAACGTGAATCAATTGCTAGGGTCCAATTTTGAAGTGGCTAAATTTAAGCATCACATCGAGATTAATGCTGAGCTGATGCGCGTCGAACTCTATTTGGAGGCATTAGAAGCTACTACAGTGCAATGGCAAGGAAAAGAGCGTTATTTTAAAAAGGGGGAACGAATTCATACGGAAAACTCCCATAAATATTCTCTAAACTCCATCCAAAAGTTATTAACTGCTGCAGGATTTGATAAGATGAAAGTGTGGACTGATCCGCAACAATATTACGCCGTAATTTATGCCACCTAAACATGTCAAACAAAATTAATCCTGCCACCTTGAATGAACAAGTAAATTTGCAGACTGAGTTTATGCAAACGCGGCAGCAATCGCTTGATCTTGTTGCTCACTTAAGCGCCGAAGATTGTCAGGCTCAATCAATGCCAGATGCCAGCCCAGCTAAATGGCATTTAGCTCACACGACTTGGTTTTTTGAGACCATGGTCTTGCAGTATTTTGAAAATAATTTCGCTCCTTGGCGTAAGGAATTCGCCGTCTTGTTTAATAGTTATTACAACGCCGTTGGCGATAAGCATCCCCGACCAGATCGTGGCTTATTAACCCGCCCAACTTTAGACGAAGTGATTGCTTGGCGCCAGCACGTAGATGCACGTATGCAGAAACTATTAGCCGATGAGATCACAACTGAATTAGCGTGGATTACTGAACTCGGTATCCATCATGAACAACAGCATCAAGAATTACTATTAACCGATATTCACCATTTATTTTCAACTAATTCGCTGCTGCCGAGTTACTTACCAGAGCAAATTCGTCCTACTGAAGCTGCTGGCGTCCATCATTGGATGCGCGGGCCCCAACAAGAGCACAACTTATTTAAGCTCGGGTTTAATACCGCGGCCACGGGCTTTCATTTTGATAACGAAGCACCGCAGCATACAGTCTACCTTGCGCCCTACTCACTCGATAGTCAACTCATTACCAATCGTCAATGGCTTGAGTTCATTCGTGCAGGCGGTTATCAAGAGCATCAATGGTGGCTAGACGCGGGCTGGGCCTGGATTAATCAAGAAAAAATTCAGGCGCCAATGTATTGGAGGCCAATTAATACTGCACAAGGTATTGCTGCAGAATATGCTGAATTTACTTTGCGTGGTAATGCCCCGCTTAATCTCGCAGCACCGGTTAGCCATATTAGTTACTTTGAAGCCGAGGCTTTTGCTCGCTGGTTGGGCACATCCCATGCAGAATATCGTGGTGCACGCTTGCCGACCGAATTTGAGTGGGAGGCATTTGCACTCAATCAAGCGGGTAATGTAATTCCTGGAAGTAGCCATTTGCTTGAAAGTCACGATCTCGTACCAATGCCTTCAGCAAACCAGACTCTTTATGGGGATGTCTGGCAATGGACTTCGAGTAACTATGGTCCGTATCCCGGATTTCAACCGTGGGATGGCATCGCAGGAGAATACAACGGCAAATTTATGGTTAACCAAATGGTGCTCAAAGGTGGCTCTTGCCTAACGCCTCGATCGCATATTCGCCCCAGTTATCGTAATTTCTTTCCTGCCCATACGCGCTGGCAAATGACCGGATTGCGTTTGGCTCGTGACGCTAGTTAAGCTAATTAAATATGGTATTTAATTTTGATGCGCCCATCAATCGGCGCAAGACGGATTCCATTCGCTGGGATGCAAACCCCCAAGATGTGATTCCACTCTGGGTGGCTGATATGGACTTTGCTTGCCCGCCTTGTGTTGTAGATGCTCTTTCGGCCCGCGTGCAACACGGTGTATTCGGCTACACGCACTCACCTAGGACTTTGCCAGAAGCTATTGCTAACTATTTACAAGTGCATTACAAGTGGGAAGTTGATCCCAGTTGGATTGTCTTTCTCCCCAATGTTGTATCGGGTTTGCATACTGCGGTACGGCAACTAACTACACCCAATCAACATGTATTAATTCCTCGGCCTGTTTATCACCACTTGCGCTTAGCCTGTACCCAAGCCCCACGCGACTTTACTGAACTCCCTTTAGCTTTGGAAGCAAATCGCTGGGTCTTGCCATTCGCTCAGCTTGACGAGTTTGCTAAGCCGGGTACGCGCTTATTACTCTTATGTAATCCACAAAATCCAGGGGGCACCGTTTTTACGCGCGCTGAATTAAGTCAAATCGCTGATTTTTGTTTAGCTAAGGATATTCTGATTTGCGCTGATGAAATTCATGCAGGTTTAGTACTCGATGACAATAAGCGCCATATTCCCATTGCCAGTTTGAGTAAAGCCATTTCAATGAATACCGTTACCTTAATGTCCTTGAATAAAACCTTTAATTTCCCGGGTGCTGGCTTAGCTTGGGCGGTAGCGGAAAATCCACTAATACGTAAAGCCATGCAGACTGATCTTCATAGCACAATCGCTGATCCATCCTTATTTAGTTATGTTGCTACGCAGGCAGCGCTTGACGAAGGTGAACCATGGAGAAAAGCACTGATTCAGTATCTACGAGAAAATCGCAATCTAGTTGAAACCCGCATCAATGCAAGCAATATCCTGCACTTTGCTCATAGCGAAGCGAGCTATTTAGCGTGGATTGATTGCAGCAAACTCGGGTTAGCTAAACCACAGGATTTATTTTTACAGCACGGCGTACATCTTTCGCCCGGGTCCCAATTTAATGAGCCCAAATTTGTCCGCCTCAACTTTGGCACTCAAAGAGCGTTACTAAATCAAGCTCTCGACCGCATGGAATTAGCAATCCGCAATTAAGAAGGACTTTTCCAAGTAATAACGATGCGCTGAGGCATGTCTTTCGCAATCACCAAAGTACGATTTTGAGCCACGCCATTATAAGAAGCCGCAATTGAATAAGAGCCTGGTGGAAGTTTTACTAACATGAGCGGCCCATCGCAGACCGTCTCGAGTAGAGGTGCATTTTTTGCATCACTAATGACAACTTTAACGCCCGCAACCCAAGCTGGTTTTGCTTGACCATCCGCTTGCGAAAACTCAAGTAATAAAGGCCATTGTTTAGCTTCAGCCTGCATCGCCTTAGATACGTCTGAACCAATTCCGCCAGTAATAAAACGAATACCATTAATAGTACGGGCATCTGGTAGCTGAGCCAAACAAGCGAAAGTAGCAAAATAAAGCACTAAAAAAATAATTCGGTGATGAATACGCATTATTTGCTCCTACAATTAATAGGCTTTCAGTATAAGACCTTTAAGTCTATTCTATTACCTTAAATGATCAAAAAACCCCTTCCCAGCCCCGTCAATCAGCGCAAGCTCACTGTGCCTGAGTTGAATCGCTTGGCCAAAAAATTGTTACGACAAGCAGATGAACATAAAGGAAACGCTGGTAAGGTTTTACTTATTGGTGGCGACGCCGGTAAAGCAGGTGCCATTATTTTGGCTGGCCTTGGTGCACTTTATAGTGGCGCAGGTTGGACACACATCGCTATGCTGGACTCTGCCTCGGCCCATCTGATCGATTCTTACCCAGAATTAATGCTCGTAGACGCCATGCGTTTTTCTCCCAAGCAAATTCTAGGTAATATCAATCCAGATGTAATTGCAATTGGTCCGGGTTTGGGTTTTAGCAAAACTGCAAAAAATTATCTCCGCCAAGCACTCAGTAGCAGCCAAATTCTAATTTTAGATGCTGATGCACTGCAGCTCTTAGCAAATAATACGGGGTTGATGAGTGCTCTAAAGGCAAGGTCTTTTCCTGCCATCATCACACCGCATGCCGGTGAAGCTGCGGCACTCTTACAAACTGATGCCGCAAGTATTCAAGCTAATCGCCCGCATGCTTTGCTTGACTTAATTAAGCTGACGAATGCAATTGTGGTGCTGAAGGGTCAACATACATTAATTGGTTCACCAACGCAAAAAACGCTAGTTTGTCCCTACGGTAATCCAGGCATGGCGACAGCAGGCATGGGCGATGTGCTCACAGGTTGTGTAGCTGCACTGACTGCGCAAGGAATTCAGCATGACCTGAATGCTTGGGGTGCAACTATCCTGGCAGTTTATTTACATGCCTTAGCAGGCGATTCCCTAGCTAAGAAGGGCATTGGGCCCATCGGCATGACCGCCTCTGAGTTGAGCCAAGAAATTCGCGCTGTGCTAAATACAGTAATAAGTCAAAAATGACTCAGTAAGCCCATATAATGAGGCGAGAGGAATATGGGCTTAGATTAATTAGCGCATATGCCATTTTCAGTTGTTATCGTATCAAGGAGCAGTAATGTCATTTAATCATGTCGTCGTTTGGATTGACCATCAAGAAGCCCATATCATTCGTTTTGATGCTGAAGCAAGTGAAAATCAAATCATTTCTACTCACTCTAAGCACCTCCACTTGCACCATAAAAAAGGGGCTTCAGGTAGCGGCCACGCGGCACTCGATTCAGGATATTTACACGCGGTAATTACGGCAATTAAAGATGCCAAAGAAATTTTAATTATCGGCCCAGGCTCTGCAAAACTAGAATTATTTAAGCACGCAAACCAACATGATCCGCAGGTAGCAAAAAATATTTTAGGCGTAGAGACTGTCGATCACCCAAGTGATGCGCAAGTATTAGCTTACGGCAGAAAATATTTTATTAAAGCCGATAACATGCTCGGTGATTCTAAAATTAAACATTAAGCTTTCTACTAACCCATTACCAATGGGTTTTCTAGTACGCCAACCCCACCAATCTCTAGTTTCACAATATCGCCCGGCGCTAAATACTTGGGGGGTTTAAAACCTAAACCTACCCCGGCTGGTGTGCCAGTTGCAATGATGTCACCTGGATACAAAGTAATCCCCGCGGAAATGGTCTCAATGAGCTTGGGAATATTGAAAATTAAATCTTTTGAATTAGAACTTTGCCGTAATTCTTGGTTAACCCAACATTTAACTGAGATATCGTTAACATCTAGCTCATCGGCTGTCACTACCCAAGGCCCCATCGGGCAAAAAGTATCAAAGCTTTTTCCTAAGAACCATTGCTTATGCCGTTGTTGCCAATCGCGTGCGGTCACATCATTAATTGCGGTATACGCCCAAACATGTTGCATTGCATTGGCTTGACTAATGCCTTTACCACCTTTGCCAATAATCACCGTTAACTCAACCTCGTAATCAACAGCATTTGAAACTTGTTGCGGAATCACAATATTTGCTCCTGGACCGATCACCGACTCAGGGGGTTTAGTAAAAATAATCGGGTCCTTCGGAATTTCATCGCCTGGCTTTGACGTGCTGCTATCAAAGCCGCTAGTCCCAAACTCTTTTGCATGCTCAAAATAATTTTTACCAACACAAAAAATATTACGCCGCGGCCTTGGAATTGGGGCCAACAACTGGATTGCACTGAGGCTGTGAGTAGTAGTAGTAGCTGGCAAAGGCTGCTTGGCCAATTGCAGATTTAAAAGCGTTAGAACTCCGGCTTCAGTCAGATTAGTAGATACGCCGTATTCAGCAATATTGTCTTGCTCAGTGGACACTAAACCTACCCGCACGCGCTCGATTTCAGCGGGTGTGCCATGACGCAAACGGAATGCAGCAAATTTCATGAAACTCATCTCCTCAAACGATTTTATTCACCTGCAAATGATTGTAGTAGGATATGAATTCCTTCATTCGAGTAAATAAAAATATGAGACAAGCTCACCCTCTTTCGGGTTTACCCCAACCCTGTATTTTAGTCTTGAGTACCATGCTGGGTTTATTGACTATGCTCTCCGGCCTTTTAATCAGCGCGGCTCATGCGCAAGAGGCGTGGCCTACTCGTCCTCTGACGATGGTCGTACCTTTCCCACCTGGGGGAGTGGCTGATACCGTAGCCCGCCCAGTAGCTGAAGCGCTGTCGCGTAGCTTAGGCCAAGCAGTAATTATTGAAAACAAAGTGGGCGCTGGGGGTGGGGTTGGAATGGCGGCAGTCGCCAAATCAAAGCCGGATGGCTACACCATGTTGATGGCGCTATCCTCAATTTCCATTATTCCTGAAGCCGATAAAATTTTAGGGAAAACGCCCTCATTTCAACTAAATCAATTAAAGCCGATTGCCCGCTTCACCGCCGATCCAACTGTTTTAGTGGTGCGGAGTGACGGCCCATGGAAAACCTATAAGCAATTTTTGGATGCCATGAAAGCATCCCCAGGTAAATATAATTTTGGCTCATCAGGAAATTACGGCACCATGCACGTTCCCATGGAAATGCTGAAAGCCAATGAAAAATTTTATATGGTGCATATTCCCTATACTGGAGCAGGCCCTGCAATTGTGGCCTTACTGGGTGGTCAAGTTGATGCCTTGGCAACGGGGCCATCTTCGGTGGTGCAATACATCAAAGCTGGAAAATTACGACCTCTAGCGCACTGGGGCAATGTGCGCCTAGTGAGCTTGCCTGATGTGCCCAGCTTTAAAGAGCTGGGGGTGCCGATTGAATTTGCCCAGTGGTCAGGCTTATTTGTGCCCAGCAATACTCCGGATGCGATTGTGAATAAATTGCGCGAAGCTGCCAAGCTAGCTGCAAATGATGAAAAAGTGAAAGAAATTATTGGTAATTCTGGTAGCCCGGTAATGTACCTCGATGCGCCCGAGTTCAAGACTTACTGGGATAAAGATGCGGGAGACCTAGCTATCTCAGTGAAAAAAATTGGTAAGGTCGAGTAACAGCGAATTTAACGCAAGCACTCAATTCGAATTCGCTCATGCAGTTTAGTCTTGCGGCGTGAGACTCAATTGACTTAAATCAAATTGCTGTGTGACGAGTCGTTGTAATAAATCATCATAGGATTTTTGATTGACCTTTGGCGTGCGCGATAAGATCCATAAATACTCGCGCCGCGGATCACTTACCGCAGCCAATTGATACTGTGGATCAAGATCAATCACCCAATAATCACCCCACACAAAGGGCAAAATTGCTAACCAGTCAGGAGCAAAACGGACCTCTAATTTAGGGGAAGTAGCGCCGCCAATTTGCCTCGCGGTGCCAATTGCTTGGGCCATTTCACCACCCTCAACTTTGCACCGATTCGTTACCTTTACATTGCCATCTTCTTTTAATTGGTAGTTTGCATTCGTGCCAGAAAGGCATTTCCGCTGAAACCAATTAGGAAATTTTGCGATCTCATACCAAGTACCCAAATAACGAGCAACGTCAATTGACGGTATGGTTTTAACCGGTTGTAGCTCGGCAGCCGGGTTAGCCTGAGCATTAGCTTGCGCGGTCGCTGGTGCACTAATCTGCAGCAACGCAGTACAGATTAATGCTTGGCATACCAGAACGCTCATTTTTAATTTTATCAACATATATTCATCACCTACAATACTTGATCAATCTAAATAGTGTAAAAGTATCATCATATATGAGTAAAAAGCCTGTAAAGATCAGTAGCATTCGCCATTGGCTCAAAGACTATCAAGTGATTCGCCAATATCGTCTGCAATGGATTTTAGCCATTATCTTTGTGTTTGTTGCTGCAGGCGCTACCCTAGCGGTACCCATCGCCTTTCGGCAATTAATTGATACTGGCTTAACTAGCCAAGCGGTTCACCGTGAATTTATTTACCTCCTAATCATCGCTGTAGTCTTAGCGCTTGGCACAGCCGCGCGCTTCTACTTTATGTCGTGGCTTGGCGAACGCGTTGTGGCCGATATGCGTGAGCGGGTTTTTCAAAATGTCCTTCGGCAAAGCCCGAGTTATTTTGAAACCTTACAAAGCGGTGAAGTGTTATCACGCCTAACTAGCGATACCACCCTAATTCAAACTTTAGTTGGCACGAGTATTTCCTTAGCCTTACGCAGTTCAGTCATGGCAATTGGTGGAATTGGCATGATGTTAGCTACCAGCCCTTGGTTAGCAGGCATGATGGTAGGTCTTTTATTGTTTACTGTGTTGCCACTGTGGGCTTTTGGCCGTCGCGTGCGCAAGATGTCGCGGGCTAGTCAAGATAAAGTTGCCGACGCCAGTGCGATTGCCGGTGAAATCCTCAGTGCCATGCCTACTGTACAAGCCTTTGTACGCGAACCGTATGAGCAAAAGCGCTATCGCACTGCGGTTGAATTGGCCTTTACCGTTGCTAAAGAACGCATCAAAGTACGCTCAATGCTTACTGCCTTAGCGATTACGCTTGCATTTTCAGTCATCGTTTTTGTCTTGTGGGTCGGAGCCTTACAGGTTGGTACGGGACAAATTACGATTGGCCAATTAACCCAATTTGTTTTATACGCAGCCTTAGTATCAGGTTCAATTGGCGCTTTGTCTGAGGTTTGGGGCGACTTACAACGCGCATCTGGCGCAACTGAGCGACTCGTTGAACTAATCCAAGCGAAACCCGCAATCGCCTTTGATCATCATGGTATTGATGACTCAGCTAATCGGCTTAAGCAACAAATGGATAAGATTGGGGCTTTAGCCGCCACGCAAACTGAGGCCATACAGTTTGCCAACGTATCTTTTTCTTATCCATCGCGCCCTACATTTTTGGCCTTAGATCATTTAAATCTCACCATTCCTAAGGGTCAAAGCTATGCCTTAGTAGGGCCATCTGGCGCAGGCAAAAGTACTATTTTCTCCCTGCTATTACGTTTTTATGAGCCGCAAAGTGGCGCTATCAATATTTTTGGCCGCACACTAGAACAGTGGCCCATCGACGAGTTACGCCATCTGATTGGCATTGTTCCGCAAGAGCCTTTAATTTTTGCTAATAGCGCACTTGAAAATATTCGCTATGGTCGTCTAAATGCTACCGATGATGAAGTGATTGCTGCTGCCAAAATGGCATATGCCGATGAATTTATTTCTGCACTACCGGAGGGTTATCACAGCTTTTTAGGTGAACGCGGTGTACGCTTATCGGGTGGACAAAAACAGCGTATTTCAATTGCCCGAGCCATTTTAAAAAATCCTTTCATCCTTTTATTGGATGAAGCGACTGCTTCACTCGATGCCGAATCGGAACGTGCCGTGCAAAAAGCCTTGAATGCGCTCCTGCCCGGAAAAACTGCTTTAATTATTGCGCATCGCTTAGCTACCGTATTACGTGCAGATCGCATTATTGTTTTGGATGAAGGCCGCATTGTTGAGGAAGGTACCCATGCCGAGTTGCTTGAAAAAAATGGCCTCTATGCGCGCCTCGCAAAATTACAATTCACGGCTTAAGCATAGATACTATTAAAATATTAGAATGCATCCCATCAAAACTTCTCATCTACTACCGCTCTTGTTGCTCTTAATCGCTCTTACTACGAGCGTTATTTTCAGCGCCTGTGGAACCTCAAAAAGTAATTTCAGAGCTGTGCAAACGTCCGATGGACGAGTCGGCGTTCAAACCGTAGTTACCGCAAATGATGAAGAAGTGATGGCAGTAGCCATTGAGGAATGTAAAAAGTTGGGTAAAAAGGGCGCGGCTATTTCTGAGGTACGGACAACCTTAAATGACCGCTTTCCAGTGATGCACACCTATACCTGCACCACATATTAAAGTCCTGTAGCCAATCAAAACCCCTATAGCAAAACAAATTCGACGTGCGCGTTTCATTCAAGCTTAATATTGGTTTTTTCCATAACTTGCTTCCACCGTGCAATTTCTGAAAAATACAGTTCACTAAATTGGGCTTGATTCATTGGGGCAATTTGTACGCCAGCTTTATTTAAACGTGCCTTCGTCTCAGGGTCTTCAAGCAATTTTAAAATCGTAGTGCTGAGTAAACTCATGATTTCCTTGGGTGTACCTGCAGGGACAAAAACACCCTGCCATAAGGTCATGTCATAAGCTCGTACCCCCGCTTCAATCATCGTTGGCAACTCAGGGGCGCCACTAAAGCGCTGTTTACTGGTTACCGCCAAAGCACGTAACTTATCGCCTTTATATAAAGGGAGGCCCACTGGCATCCCGGCAAAATAGAAATCAATTTGCCCACCTAAAACATCGGTAGCCGCAGGTGACCCGCCTTTGTAGGGCACATGAATGGCCTGTAAGCCAGTCATTGCTAAAAATAGTTCGCCCGCCATGTGATCCGAGTTGCCAATACCCGATGAAGCAAAGCTTAGTTTGCCAGGCTTGCTTTTTAGTAGGGCTACTAATTCAGCAACATTCTTTGCTTGAAATTCTTTATTCACTACCAAGATATGAGGAGTTGCAGTAACCCCAACCACGGGAATTAAATCTTTCATGCCGTTAAAGGCTAATTTTGGGTTTGTAGCCACATTGATGGCTAAACCATTTTGGGCAAATAAAATCGTATATCCATCGGGTGCACTTTTGGCTACCGCATCTGCTGCCAAACTACCGCCAGCACCCCCACGATTTTCAATCACTACAGTTTGTTTTAGCGCGATACTTAAATCTTGGGCAATAATGCGTCCAATAATGTCAGTTGAACTTCCCGGTGCATAACCCACCAGCACTTTAATAGGCTTATCGGGATAGGCAGCAAATACGGGTTGCATTAATCCAGCCAATAAGAAAAAGCTGCCAAGTAAAATCGAACGTGCGCCAAATGGAATCCTGCACCATTGTTGAAGTGTCATCTACTGCTCCTTAAGTAAAAGAGGTACGCCATGTTCAATGGCTAATGCATCTAAAGTTTTAAATAGTTCTAATGATAGGGGAATACCGTCGCGCTGTCGTTGTTCAGTTGTGCGCGCGGCACCCTCCCCTGGCACACGTATTCCAGCTCCACCTGGAATAGGAGTCGATTGCTGTATATCACGCACAACTTGATTGACCCTTTCAATAAATGCTTCAGGGTCACCAAAAGCCGAGGGGTCTAGAGCAATGACAGCTTGGCCTGTGTTGGTAGCGCTAGCTTGCTGGGCATTGAAATCGATGGTCTCTTTACCTACCGCAGCACCGTTTAAACTCCCCGCTAATAACCCAATCATCAGTGCTAAGCCGTACCCTTTGTATTCGCCAATTGGTAAAAGCGAACCTTCGCTAGCGCGCTTCGGATCGGTAATGGGTTTACCGCTTCGATCTATCATCCAAGTATCGGGCATCAACTCCCCCCTTTGCGCGGCTAATTTAACCTTACCATAGGCGGCAATGGTTGTTGCCATATCTAATAAGACAATGGGCTGCTTGCCCGCAGGTATTGCGATTGCAAGGGGATTAGTGGAGAGCAACAAATCAATTCCGCCCCACGGGGCCATATGATTTGCGTTGCCCACTGCCATATAAATTCCGATGAGACCCTGCTCAGCAAGCATCCGCACATATACTGCTGCTGCGCCAGCGTGGTTACCATGATGACTACCAATCCAAGCTACACCAAACTGCTTCGCTTTTACTTGAGCTAGCTCAACCGCCCGTGCCATTACCAAATGACCCAGCGCATTATCGCCATTTAATAGCGCAGTGGCGCCGAAATCTTTTTCAACTTGCATCTTGGGATGCAAATTAACGCCACCCGCTTGAATTCGCTTCACATATGAAGGTAAGCGAAATAAGCCATGACCATCGGCGCCTGCTAAATCAGACTGCAACATGAGATGCGCAACTCTCGCCGCATCATCGGGCGGTACGCCTACCGCCCTAAAAATATCGCTTATGAAACCTTGTGCGGTGGCTAAGGAAATGTACTGCATCTTCAGTGGTATCAAATCTAATAAAAACTAAGTAAGACCAAACATTTTTTTACCGGCTACAGGTAGGCGGGCTTTTAAAATATCGCCAGATAGTGATTCAGTAATGTAAACATCTTTGCCATCACCGCCAAAACATAAATTGGCTAAATGATGATGATGGGGATTTTCAGAATAAATTAAATGGGTTGGCAACATATTGCTATCGAAGCGCCATACTCCTATACCGAGATGACATACCAATAGGCCATTCTCCGCATCCATTTCAATGCCATCAGGCCCAGCAACCCCACCTGTTAACTGAATCGCTACCCCGGTTTTCGAGACCGAGCCATCAGCCATCAAGGGTAAGCGCCAAATTTGCTGAGAGCGAGTTGCCGCAACAAAAACATGTTTTTCTTGCGTATTTAAAGTGATCCCATTCGGGCTCGGTACATTTAAGGCTAAGCGATCAAGCTGCCCATTTGCGCGCAAACGAAAAACGCGCCCAGTAGGATCGGCAATGCCGGTTTGCCCTTGATCAGTAAAATATAAATCGCCATTCGAGGCAAAATGTAAATCATTTAACCCTTTAAAATTTTCGCTGTACATCGAACCTAAAATGGTTTCTAACTTGCCTGTTTTCGGATCTAAAGCCAATAAGCCTGCTTTGTAATCACAAATAAACGCACGGCCATCTTGATGAAACTTCAAGCCATTCGGCCAGCCATCGTATTGGGTAACTAACTCCCAATCTCCTTTAGGCGTAATGCGGAAAATCCGCCCAAAGGGAATGTCAACAAACCATAAATTACCTTCACGATCAAAAGAAGGCCCCTCTAAAAAACACTCGACTTCGGCATTTTGACGATTCGGGTCTGACCAACCCGTACGAGATTTTTTTTTAAACTTGGCTGGCATCGACATAAAAACTTCAGCTTTAATCTTTTCTACTGGCTGAAACGGGTTGTACATTGACATTACAAATTTTCCTTAAATGGTGCAAGTGAAGTAGCCTATTTAAACATATTTGCGCAGACAGGCTCAGGTAGCCGCAGACATTTTCAGTCCTTCGCAGTTATGCTAATTTATTGCGAATTAGCTCGACTTCGACTTAAAATTGAGTTCCAACCCATCTCGGACAATACCCCATGACATATATTGCAGTAATTGGTAGCGGCACCATGGCCGCAGGGATTGCTGCTGGCTTTATTGCGGAGCAATACCCAGTTTTAATCTTGGGTCGCAATCAAGCTAAGGTATCGCAGTGTCTGCAAAAAGCGGTGGCCTTAGCGCAAACTATTACCACCCAATCTGCTATTCGTGAGCAAAGCCCAAGCACACTATTAGCGCAACAACGGGGTGGCGATCTCGATACTTGGGGTGATTGGCAAGATTGTATTTGGGTCATTGAAACTGTTGCCGAAGATCTAGCACTCAAACAAGCGATTTTCCAGTCGCTAGATCAGCGTGTTCCGCCACATATTCCGATTGGCAGCAATAGCTCAGGCTTTCCAATTTCAAAAATTGCCCAAAATTTAACTACTGCCAACCGCATGCTTGGCGCGCATTACTTTATGCCCGCAGAAATTGTGCCTTTAGTCGAGGTTGTACTTGGAGAAAAATCGACTCTTGCGATTGCGGAACAAGTTTGTGAACTCTATCGGCAAATTCATAAAAAACCGGTCTTAGTGAAACGCGATATCCCTGGTTTTTTAGCTAACCGTATACAACATGCGCTGATGCGTGAAGCTTTAGCCCTGGTGGACGCAGGTATTGCCACTCCAGCTGATATTGACGATGCAGTACGTTATAGCTTTGGTTTTCGCTATGCGGCGATTGGGCCCATGACTCAAAAAGAAATTTCTGGTTGGGATGGGATGGCCAACGCCGCAAAAGAAATCTATCCCTCCCTTTCGAATAGTCAAACCATTCCCCCGAGCTTGGCGCAATTAATGGCAGAAGGTAAAACAGGGATGAAGGCGGGGGCTGGCTATCGTAGTTGGACACCAGAAGAAATTAAAGCAACTACCGCGCTCTATTCCAAACGCTTAAAAGCAGCTTTTGAGATTTTGAATATGCAGTAATGGTGATTGCACACTTAAGAAAAGTGCAAGCTACCTAAAAATACAATCGTTAGAATTGCGATAGAAAAGATAATGATTCCTACCAAATAAATTTTAGCCGATCTATTTTTAACGTACTGCGGATAACTTTCTTTCATACCGATCTTTCAATATGGGATTAATTGAGGGCCTCAATAATCTTAAATCAAAAGTGAGCTAACAAACTACCTCTAGTGGAAAACCCCTAAAAGCTAGCCCATTTTGAATATTTATACAGCTTAGGCATAATGTTTTTAATCCTTATATCCTTTTTATGATTGGCACAATCAATTGCTAAACCAACAACCTATGCTCGGTATTACTTCCAGTTTCGCCTTACTAAGGTTGACCAAAAGCAATTTTTTGAAGGCTCGCAAACATGGCTTTGAGCAGGCGCTTGTCATGGTCATGGTGGCACTGAGTATCGCGCCTGTATATGCACAAAAGGCCACCGCCCCGATAGCTGCGCCGCAAACTCAACTACAAAAAGGCGAGTACCTCGCCCGCGCTGGTGATTGTATTTCTTGCCACCAAGCTCCCGGCGGCAAGCCATTTGCTGGTGGACTTCGCCTCGACACCCCTTTTGGATATATGCTTTCGCCCAATATCACCCCAGATATACAAACGGGCATTGGCTCTTGGTCGGCGAATGATTTTTATCGTGCGCTGCATGATGGCATCAATAAAAAGCATCAAGATCTTTATCCCACCATGCCTTACGATTTTTATACCAAGGCCACGCGCGAAGATATTGATGCAATTTATGCTTATTTACGCACTGTGCCAGCTGTGAGTAATCAAGTGGAGGTAAATCACCTTGATTTCCCCTTCAATATTCGGCTGTCGATGATTGGTTGGCGGGAACTCTTTTTTAAAGAGGGCACATATCAAGCTAACCCCAGTAAATCTGCCTCATGGAATCGCGGTGCCTATCTAGTTGAGGGCTTTGGCCACTGTAGTGATTGCCATTCGCCACGGGATATTGCTGGTGGTATCGAGAAGAAAAAAGCGTATACCGGCGCAGTAATTGATGGCTGGTTTGCCCTCAACCTAACCTCCAATATTACTACCGGGCTTGGCTCTTGGACAGCTGAAGATATTGCTAAATATTTAAAAACAGGCTCTTACAAAGGCAAAACAGCAGTGTTAGGCCCCATGGGAGAGGTAGTGCATAACAGCATGCAATACATGACCGAAGCCGATTTAAATGCCATGGCAGAGTACTTGAAATCCCTGCCACCCAATTCCTCTCTTTACGCCGGCAGGGCTGGGCCAGATCCGACCAAAATCATCGGCGCCAAACTCTATCTCGACAACTGTAGTGGCTGTCACCTCTCAAAAGGGGTTGGCGTTGCTGGAGTCATTCCACCCCTTACTGGCAACCCTGTTGTGAAAGCTCCAGACCCTGCGAATATCTTTAAGGTCGTTCTAGGGGGCATTCATCCACGAGCCAATTACATAGCCATGCCCGCATTTAAAGCCCGCTTAAACGATCGAGAAATAGCCGAAATTGCAAATTATGTACGTACCAGCTGGGGAAATACTGCCCCCGCCAATGCTACCCCCGAGCTGGTAGCGAAAGTGCGAAAAAATTTGGGTAATTAAGTAGTACTATTGCGACGCAATACTTTCCTGGGTCAAGGTGCCCCAAGTCAGGGCAAGGTCTAGGGTAATACTGGGGAAAACCGAATTATTTTGCCCTTAAACTACTATATTATGAAAAGTCACTTAATTGGCAAATTGATGACCTTTTTACTTTTTACCCCCTTAATTTAGCCCGCTTTCGTGATCTCTTTAATAGGCTACCCAAGTCTTATCCATGGACAATAACGACGATATTCTGGCTGAATTTATTATCGAGGCAAGAGAAATTCTTGACCAACTCGATTTAGATTTTGTTCAGCTTGAAGAAACTCCCGATGATAAAAAACTGGTTGGCAATATTTTTCGTGCCATGCATACGCTTAAAGGGAGCAGTGGTTTTTTTGCTTTTAAACGTCTCGAGAAAGTATCACACGCGGGTGAAAGTCTATTAGGAAAAATTCGGGATGGGCACCTAGCACTCGATACCCAAAAAACCAGCACCCTACTCATGGCGCTTGATGCTTTACGTGAAATTATTAGTGGTATTGAAGTAGCTAACACAGAACCAGCGGGTGACGATACCCTCCTCATCGCCGACTTGCTTAGTCTTGCGAGTGGTGGCGCTGTTAGCAGTACCGCTAATCGCAATGCAATGCCCTCATCTGAAACCTCCACACCCGCGGTTGACACGGGCGTTACTACCGATGACTTAGTGCTCGAAGCAATTGATTCAGAAGAAGTCGAAACTGTAGATGAAGTTGTGATGGGCGATAGCTTAATTACGATCGAATCAGAAACTGTAGTTGACGCCACTACACCAACTGGTAATGCCCGAACTACTGAAGTGGCAGCCCCTGTAAAAGTCAACTTAGAGTTACTCGATAAGCTGATGAATTTAGTCAGCGAAATGGTCCTAGCACGCAACCGTTTATTGCCTTTTACTGCCGAATTTGGCGATCATAATTTTTCGAATACCGTCAGATCGATTGATCTACTTACCCTAGAGTTGCAAGAGCGCATGATGAAAACGCGCATGCAGCCAATTTCACAGGTATGGTCTAAATTTCCCCGCTTAGTGCGCGATATTGCCAATGATTGTCATAAAAAGGTCACCCTAATACAGGAGGGTGCCGATACAGAACTCGATCGCACCTTACTTGATGGTATTCGTGACCCGCTAATTCATATTATTCGCAATAGCATTGATCATGGTATAGAACCTCCCGCCGAACGCTTGGCTAAAGGTAAATCTGAAAACGGCACTGTTTTACTGCGTGCGATTCATGAAAATGGCATGGTAGTAATAGAGATTGCCGATGACGGTGGTGGCATTAAATTTGAAACTGTGCGCCAAAAAGCAATTGATAAGAAATTAGTTAGTTTTGAAGACGCTAAAAAACTCAGTGACATGCAGTTACTGGAATTTATTTTCCTCCCAGGCTTCTCTACAAATCAGGTTGTTACCAACCTCTCAGGCCGTGGTGTTGGCATGGACGTGGTTAAAAATAATATTTCGGCTATTGGAGGCTCAATTGAAATTGATAGCCATCGCGGCAAAGGCACCAATATTCGTTTAAAAATTCCGCTCACTTTAGCGATCATGCCAGCGCTATTCGTGCGCTGCGAAAGCGAGCGCTATGCAATTCCGCAAAATAGCATTTCCGAAATGGTGCGCATTGATCCTACTAATTCAACTGGCTTGGAAGATTTTTATGGCACCCCAGTCTTTCGCTTACGCGGCAAACTCGTGCCGCTATTATTTTTAAATCAACAACTAAAATTGAGTGCACATGTACCCGATAGCGCAAAAGCGATTAATGTGGCAATCTTGCAATCCTCGGGCATCTCTTTTGGTCTCGTAGTTGATGAAGTACTTAACATGCAAGAAGTAGTAGTTAAGCCCCTTGGCGCCCTCCTGAAAGGGATTCCTGATTTTGCTGGAGCGACGATTTTAGGCGATGGCCGTGTAGCATTAATTCTAGATGTCGATGGTATGGCAATTCACTCTGGCTTAGTAGCAAAAATTCAGGCGCGTCCACTAAACCCCGAAGCGATATTTACTCAAGTACGTGAAGAAGAAGTCTCGATGTTATTGTTTGAATTAGCCGGTCTCGAACGCATTGCTATTCCCCTAGAAGATGTTGAGCGCTTAGAGAATTTTGCGCTCAGTCGGGTGCAGCGCAATGGTAGTCGCGAGGTGGTGCAATATGGCGACCAAATCATGCATTTAATTCGCATGAATGAATATATTGAAGGCGCCCAACCTGCGGTTGACTCAACTACCCAGCCGTTATCAGTGATTGTGCATTACTTTAATCAAATGCCGATTGGCCTAGTAGTAAGTCAAGTTCACGACATTATCCATGTGCCCAAGAAATTGCAAAAAGCGAATCCCCCTCAACGTGGCTTGGCAGGTTGCGTACTGATGGGCGAGAAAGTGATTAATGTCATCGATCTGCAAGAAATCTTAATGATGCGGGATCTACAAGAACATCAAAAGACCTACCCTGAAGTCATAGATATGGACGTAATGCGATGAGTGCTGCCACTGATTATGCGACCTTCTATTTAGGTGGCTTGTATTTTGGCATTACTGCGACAGATGTTCTTGAGTTGAATAAAAACTTAGACGTTACACGTGTACCAAAAAGCCCAAAAACGGTTCGCGGCATTATGAATTTGCGCGGTCAACTTGTGCCTGCAATTGATATGTATGAGCGCTTAGGGCTTGAAAATACTTTGATTCAAGAAGAAACGATTAGTATTATTTTGCAATGTGACAACATGTTAATTGCCTTGTTGGTAGACAGCGTGGGTGAAATTATTCCCCTAGAGCAAGAGACCTTTGAACCACCACCCAATAATTTTCCAAAAATGTCGCGTGAGCTTGTCTTGGGGGTACATAAATTACCAGAAAAATTACTGTTAATTTTAGACCCCAAGCAACTCATTAAAGGCATTGCCTTTTCAGGAAAGCCAGCACTATTAAGCGTTTAACTGTCTTGGATAAATGCCGACCAAGACCTCAGTCCTTTTCCCGTTTTATTATCCCCTTATGAAACATATTATTTCCCCTAAAGATAAAATTCGCGTGCTAATCGTTGATGACTCAGCTGTGATGAGGCGTATCATCATGACGACCCTATTACGCCATGCCGATATTGAGGTAGTTGGTACTGCTGAGGATGGTCTTGAGGCCATTGAAATGATTGGGCGCATTAAGCCCGATTTAATAACCCTCGATGTTGAGATGCCAAAAATGGATGGTTTAACGGCGCTCAAAGAAATTCGTAAACTGGATCGCGATTTGCCGATTATTATGTTTAGCTCGCTAACGCAACGTGGCGGGGAAGCCACTATTACCGCATTAACCAATGGCGCAAGTGATTATGTTGGTAAGCCAAGCGATAAAACCAATATGGCGGAAGCGCTACGGGTACTAGAAGATGAGCTCATACCCAAGATTCGTGAGTTATGTAAGCCCACACCAGTGAAGCCTAGCAAAATCATTTCGCCAAAAGAAATCATTGCTGAAGTGAAGCAACAAATCTTTGCTAAACCGAGCGGACTTCCCTCAAGCCGCATTGAAGCTCTTTGCATTGGCGTGTCTACTGGTGGGCCAGCCGCATTGATGGAGTTATTTGAAGCCTGGAAGTCACCTCTCAGCGTACCAATATTTATCGTGCAACACATGCCACCCAAATTTACTGAGCTGCTAGCTTCAAGATTAACTAGTGTTGGCGTTATTCCAGTTGAAGAGGCTCAGCACGGGCAAGAAGCATTTCCGGGTAAGGCGTATATTGCTCCCGGCGGTAGGCACCTAGAGCTGCGTAAGTCAGGGGCCAAAGTAGTAATGATGCTCAATGAAGATCCACCTGAAAATTCCTGCCGACCCGCGGTCGATGTGCTGTTTAGGAGTGCAGCAAAAATCTATGGCAGTCATCTACTAGCCCTAGTATTAACGGGCATGGGTTACGACGGACTGAAAGGTGCTGTCGATATTGTTAATGCCAATGGCAGCGTGTTAGTGCAGGATGAAAAAACGAGCGTCATCTGGGGTATGCCTGGCGCAATTGCCAACGCCAATTTGGCTGAAAAGATTTTGCCATTAGGTGATATTCCGAACGAAATTATCTTTCGAACGCAAAAAAAATAATGACTCAAGCGCTCACTATCCATCAAAATAATATTCATTTATTTTTCCAAATGCTAGAAGAGCATTTGGGTATTGCTCTTGATCATAGTAAAGAATATTTAGTGGCCTCCCGTTTAGCAGTAATCGCCAGATCTCATAACTTCAAAGATCATCATGCCTTAATTCAGCATCTCTTAGTCAATCCTCTCGGTATTTTGCATCATCAATCGTTTCATGCAATGACCACAAATGAAACTATGTTTTTTCGAGATAAATATCCCTTTGAAACATTACGGACCACGATTATTCCTGCGCTGATTGCCAAACGCCGCGAGACAAAAACCCTAGAAATTTGGTGTGCTGCGGCCTCTACCGGCCAAGAGCCTTATAGTTTGGCTATTCTTTTACGTGAAAATTTCCCTGAACTCTATTTTTGGAAAATTCAACTTATTGCTACCGATATTTCAGAGCCAGCCTTAACGCAAGCGCGCACTGGTATCTATTCGGAAACCGAAGTCAAACGGGGCTTAAGCGAAGAACAAATTAAGCGGCACTTTAAGCTTCTGCCAAGTGGTCAGTATGAGATCAGCAGTGAGCTCAAGCAAATGATTCGTTTTGAGAGTCTGAATCTCGTCAAAGATTGGCCGGTCATGCCCAAATTTGATTTAATCTTAATTCGTAATGTGCTGATTTACTTTAATGCTGCAACTAAAGCAAAGATATTTCGAAAATTACGCGCACAGCTTGCAGATGATGGTGGATGCCTCTTACTTGGCTCCTCTGAATCGATTCTCTATGATCAATCCTTCAAAGTGCAGCAGGAAGATCGTGTTTCATATTACTGCAAAGACCTTCATAAGGAGATGCAACGCTAATGAGTGCCGATCTGATGTTTAAGAATATTTCGCCCGAGGTGCTGGAGCAAACTAAGCTCATGAAAGTATTGGTGGTTGACGACAGTCGTACCCTAAGACGCCTGTTAATACGGGAACTGAATAATGTTGGCATTACCAATATTACCGAAGCTGGTGATGGTAACGAAGCGCTAGAAAAAGTGCGGGCTGAGTCGTTTGATCTCATGCTGCTCGATATGGAAATGCCTGAATTAGATGGCTTAGGGGTGTTAAATATCGTTAAGTCTGATCCAGCCCTCAGTTATCTACCCGTCATTGTGGTGTCTGGTGCTGAGCAGTTTGAAAAAACGGTGGAGTGCATTCAGATTGGTGCAGAAGATTATTTACCAAAGCCATTCGATCCCGTTTTATTACGCGCGCGGGTTTTTTCTTCCTTAGAAAAAAAACGTTTACGTGATTTAGACCGGGAACACATTGCCCTTTTGCAGCACGAAAAAGAATTACTCAATATTGAGCAAATGAAAACTGAAAAACTCATGCTCAATATTTTGCCTAAGCCGATTGCTGAGCGCCTTAAAAAGGGCGAGAAAAATATATCTGGCTCTTACCCAGAAGTGACTATTTTATTTAGTGACTTAGTTGGCTTTACCAAGATGTCTTCCACTAAATCACCTGCTGATCTCGTGAAATTATTGAATGACTTATTTACGCGCTTTGATAAACGGGCAGATGAATTGGGTTTAGAGAAAATTAAAACGATTGGTGATGCTTATATGGCAGTAGGTGGCTTGCCCATTCCCCGCTCCGATCACGCGATTATTGTGGCTGATATGGCGCTCGGCATGTATCAGGATTTAACGGAGTTTAATCAAGCAAACGGTAGTGATCTACAAATGCGGATTGGCCTCAACTCGGGTCCAGTGGTCGCAGGCGTAATCGGCTTTACCAAGTTCTCTTATGATCTCTGGGGTAATACCGTAAATACCGCAAGTCGGATGGAATCCACCTCAGCTATCGGTCGAGTTCAAATAACCCCAGCTACTGCGGAAGCTTTGACCGGTCACTTTATTTTAGAGGAGCGCGAGCTAATTGAGTGCAAAGGGCTTGGCCCAATCCTCACTTCCTTTTTAGTAAGTAGAATATAAGCACTAAACCCTATACTCTTCAAAAAATATTATGAGCGTACCTAATTCTCGCGTCTTTCTACTTCCTAAGACCATTCTTTGGATCGTCATCGCCCTTAATTTTGGCCTGATGATTTGGCTAGATAAATTAGCCGATAGTCCTTGGGGTTGGAATGCTACCGACCTTGAAAAAGGCTCGATGAATCTGCTAGTTGATGGTCTGGCTATTTTCCAATTTGTCTTGCTTGCCTTTACGCTCGATCAAATCATGCGTTTTAGTGTTATCCGCTACAACACCCTCTCGCAAAAAGTGCATGTGCCAGCAATTATTATTCAGCTGAGCAGCATTCTTGTTTATTCGGTAGTAGGCTTGGTTGCCTATGTTTTGCTCTATGACCATTCCTTCAGCCACATATTAGCTACTCTAGGGGCCCTCAGCGTAGGTATTGCTTATATCTTTAGAGATCTGATCGCTGAAGTTGTCAGCAGCATTACGATCCAAGCAGACCGCCTAGTTTCAATCAATGATTGGCTTGAAGTAAGCCATGATGGTTCAAAAGAATATTTACAGGTGAAAGAAATTGATCACCGCATGGTAGTCCTTAAAAATATTTTTGGTCTCACTACGCGCATGTATAACCAAAAGTTTGTAGGCATGTCCTTCATTAACTTATCCAAACAAGACGAAGGAGTTTGGTCACGGCGCCGCTTTGAGTATCAACTCACGGCACGCAATAATCCCGAGCGCATTTTAGCGATTATGAATTTAGCAATGACCCACGTTATCGAAACACATCCTGAATTTAAGTCTTGGCATTTCTGCTCACTTGCTAGCATTCAAGAAGGGGCAATTTCCTATTTAGTGCTATATGAGTGTTTGCCTGAGGTAGTTCCATATCAAGCGCAAAGTATCATTTTGCTCAGCTTTATTCGTTTCTTTAAGGCAGCTGGAGTCAATCTCAATCGCCTGGAGGCCCAACACCCTCTTGAAAATTTTACTGATACCCAGAATCGCCTTTTAGACTCTTACGAATTAGGTATCTTAAGACTGCTCAATAATGAAGAAATTACTGCCCTCTCTAACGTAATTAAAACCAAGTATTGCTACGCAGGTCAGCCAATTATTAAAAAGGGCGCTGAAGAAGATTGGATGTATATTATTTCAGAAGGCTGTCTGGAAGTGAAAATCGCTGATAAAACCGGTGAACTTAAAGTCGTGGCAACCCTCTGGCCAGGTGATTTTGTGGGAGAGATGTCCATGCTCACTGGTGCGGTTCGCTCGGCTGATGTATTTGCCAAAACAAATGTGATTCTGCTCGAAGTATCTAAAGAAAATATTGCACCTTTATTAGACTCTAACCCTGAATTAGTGAAACAATTTTCTGATGTCTTGGCTCAACGTCAAGCGCAAAATGAAACCTTTGCAACTCAAGACGGTAAAGACAATACGATTGCCGCTGCATCAAAAAGTATTACTGCAAAAATTCTGCATTTCTTTCTTAAGAAGAAATAAGCTTACTTTTTTGTAACTGCTCGATGAGTTCTATGCGGCTGGCATTGAGGGCTAAGCGCTGAGCATGCGGTCCCAAGAAATCAATGTGCTGTAAAAATTTGAGACGACCATCGGGGGCCATCAGTATCTGTGCTTTGTCGGGGTAATGGGGCTGCCATTCGGCAGCAAGCGCCTCGGTTAGTACAAGCCCATGTGTCGGTAAGGAGCTAGCCAATAAATCTGCTTCCACCATCAACATACTCAGATAATTTAATTTAGTCGGCGGTGGGCTGGTGCTCTGAATGATGTTGAGTAGGGTATTTAAATACATTGGGTCGGTTGCTAAAATAATGGTTTCAACCTTGGGCATGAATTCATCAATAAAATTGCTAGGTAAATTCAGGGCTCGTAACCAGAAATCAATTTTTTCAATGGACTTTTTTTCAATCTCAAACGGTTGCGTATTCATCATGCCAGGGTGACCAAAGTCATGACCAATCGCACTAAATAGCAAAATCCAAGGCTCCTCCGCTACTAAAAACCAAGGATTACTAGCGTCGATCATGCCTGCCAAACCTGGCTTTCTCTGAATGCTTTGCTCATTGTTATTGGCTACATTTTGTTGTCCAAGTAGCAAGGTAATGCCTAAACATACATCCTTAAAATGGCTGCGAGAATGATAGGCTGGTTCGGCTTGTAAGCCGAGGTTATAAGCCTCGATCTCCATACTTAATTGCAGGCAAAGTGCCTTATAGGGATTATTTTCATAATCAAAACCTTGCCAGACCGGCGATTCAATCAAGAGTTTAACCAATGCGGCAAAAGATAACTGTTCGAATGCTGGGTTAGTGAAAATCAAATCGAGGTCTGCGGCAATTTGCGCTGGACTCAATGTGGGATTTTCCTCTAGCTGCGCCTGAAATTGCGCCAACCAAGCTAAATCATCATTCATTTAGTCATTTCCGTAGCTTAAACAAATCTCTTATAAGTCTGCAGGTATTTTGTGTAGATTTTTTTGTACTCGTTGCCACTCAGCTAACACATGATCACGCACTATCTCTCCTGTTTTCCGCGCACAGACAATATCCTGGGCATCAACTCGCTGATCTAACAGGCATTGCAAGCGTAAAATATCTCCCCCCGGTTCAAAATTAGGTAGCCAAGTAGCCCAGAAAAAGCCTAATTGCTCTAAGGCTTCAATTTCTTGGGCAGCCAAGGGATTATGCAATGGAATATCTAAATAAATTACTGGCGGTGAAAATGGTTTTAGATTTTCAAGAACACTTGCTACCTGTTGTACTAGATCATCACCTAGAACCGTAATGCGTAAGTGTGCTGGAGCACCTTGATGAGCAATGACTGAGGAGATCTGTGATACTTGTTTTGCTTTTACTGCCACTGATGTGCCAATCAGCGTTCGGTGCAGATCGAGCGGCGTAAGTAGTGTAGTAAAAAAAGAATGGTGATGTAGCGGCAAATAAACATGATATTTTTGATCACTCTGTTGACTTGTCGGTAGTTCTGCTGGTCGATCAGATTTGATGGGAATATAAAAAGGGATGAGTGAATGGCGTACTCCTGTTAAGTTATTTAATCCAGCCATTTGTACGTCGCCCGGTTGGCCATTAATCAAGAGGCCCATTTCCCCGCCACCAGTAGAAATAACCTCATCTTGGCTAAAGGGATGATTACTGACGCAGGCGGCCCAGTAACCGGTAATTCCCATTTCCTCGGCATATCCCCGTCGAACCTTAGCCAAACGATCTGAAATATGATGACCCCGATAGCGCGGGTCAACTACTAGCTTAGCAGCTTCTGGTATGGGGTCTGCTATATCTTCAAAGCTCAATGCACAGTGCCCCACCACCTCACCCTGCGGCGTAAGCGCGACAATCGAAAACATTGAGCCCTCGCTCAAAGCGGTGGCAATTAACTGCGGCTGATACATCATGGGGTTTGGGTAACTGGGACCATAACAACGGTAAATACATTGGGCTAGACTCAAGGCGTCGCTAGGCTCCATTTTGCGCACCTCAAGTTGAGCTGCCTCTGCCTCTGAAACTTGAGTAGAATCATGCGCTAGCACTGGGGTATTGCCGAATAGTTTTGTCAATAATGGGGAATGATCTGGCATATGCTTAAAGCTCAACATTTTTAATACATAATATAAAACACTATTATCAGCCAACTTGAAAACATCTGTAAGAAGTCCTCCTTATTCCAAATTCTACGAGATACCAAGCAATGACGCTAAATGATCTTAGTCTGATTGAAGCCTGCCAACAAATACAAGCGGGTGAACTCGATCCAAAAAAATATCTTCGTGCCTGCTTTGATTATGCCAACACCCTTGAGCCAGAATTACATGCTTTTGTTAATCGTGCCTCGCTGGAAACGCTCTTACAGAATGCAGGTGAAATGAATAGCGGCCCACTATGGGGAATTCCCGTAGCGGTGAAAGACATTATTAATACCGTCGATTTACCCACCACCAATGGCTCACCAATCTATACAAACCACCAACCCACCAGTGATGCTGAAATTATTGGCCTGATTAAGCAGTTAGGCGGCTTAATTTTTGGCAAAACAGTGACTACTGAATTTGCTTGGCGCAATCCAGGACCAACCGTAAACCCCTGGAATCCCTTGCATACTCCTGGCGGTTCATCGAGCGGGTCAGCTGCGGTTGTTGCCAAAGGCATCGTCCCCTTAAGCCTTGGAAGTCAAACCTTAGGCTCAATCATTCGCCCAGCTGCGTATTGTGGCGTGGTTGGTTTTAAGGCAAGTTATGGCGTCATTCCTAACGGCGGAGTCTTTCCTTTTTCGCACTCTTTAGATCATGTAGGTTTATTTACCCGCTCGGTTGCCGATATGATCTTTGCATTTAATTTAATTATGACGCGGCCCCACCAGTCGACAGCTAAGGGCGCTTCCCGTATCGGCATTCTGAAAACGCCCTACGATGCAAAAATGAGTGACGAGCAAGCGCGTACGCTAGAGTTAGCAGTAATACAACTGGCTAAGGCAGGAATAGAGGTTGAAGAGATTGTGCTGCCCACTAGTTATGCTGCTGTATTTGAGTCGATCTTCTGCATGATTGAAACTGAGGCAGCAGTTGTACATCAACATCACCAAGAAAATCACTCAGCTGAAATTAGCGAACATATTCATGCTCTGGTTAAAAACGGGTCTGCTTATACTTCCGCACAATATAGTGCAGCAATGCAACTACAAGCCCATTTAAAAGAAGACATAAAGCAGTATTTTAAAACGGTGGATGTTTTTCTCACAGCACCTGCTACAGGTGAAGCACCCTTTGGAATTCAAGCAACTGGTGACCCCATTTTTTGCTCACTCTGGAGTTTTCTAGGCTTGCCTGCGATAACTATGCCCGTAGCCCGCTCTAGAAACGATTTACCCTTAGGCCTTCAATTAGTAGGGCAATTTCAAGGCGATGATAATTTATTGCAAATTGCTAAATTAGTTGAAGACGCACTAAACAAGGCACGTAAGCCAGCATTAAATTGATTACTTACTTAATAGTAAGACAAAGGTTGTGCCTTGCCCCAGAAGATCCAATAAGAATAAATTGTGTAAAGGATGATGGTGGGCAGCACAATGACCGCGCCCCAGAAAATAAACCACAAGGATTCGGTGGCTGCAGCCGCTTGCCAAATCGTCATTTGATCGATAATCAAATAGGGAAATAAACTATAAGCAATCCCAAGGAAGGCGAGTAAAAATATCACAATGGTAAGAACAAATGGGTGCCATTGCAAATGCAACTTGCCTGAATCTAAATGATTTAAAGACCGATAGATTAAAAAGAAGCAGACCAAGGTTAAGAGCGGTAAAGGTGACAACCATACAATATTTGGGAACACAAACCACTTCTGCATAATGCTCGCGCTGAAATAAGGCGTAGCTAAGGAAATTAACCCAACGCCTGCAGCCGTCAGCCACAAACTTTTACGCGCCCAGCCTACCGCTTTAGCCTGCAGTTCATCCGTGGTTTTCATAATCAACCAGGTCGAACCCAAAAGCATATAACCCATTGGTAAACACATCGCTACCAAAGCAGCAAACAACCAGCCTAAGAGCCCTGAATCAAAGCCTACAATGTAGCGGCCAATCATCACGCCTTGCGCCATCGCCGCAATGATGCTGCCTAAGTGAAATAAATAATTCCAAATGGGTTTATGTTGCGCTTCTGCTTTTACTCTGAAGTCAAATGAAACGCCGCGCAAAATTAAGCCCGCCAACATGGCGGCTACCGGAAGATACAGATTAGTCAAAATAATGCCATGGGCAATTGGAAAAGCCACTAATAAAACCCCCACGCCCAGCACTAACCAAGTTTCATTCGCGTCCCAAAAAGGCCCGATGGATGAAATCATGGCATCTTTTTCTTTATCGTTCGCGCTATTTAATAAGATGCCCACCCCTAAGTCATAGCCATCTAACACGACATAAGCAACCATGGCTACACCCATTGCACCCAGGAAGAAAATGGGCAGCCAACCGGCTGCTTGGGCAAGATCGGGCCACACTAATAAGCCCATGTCACGCCCCCATCCGTATTTGCCTGACGCTTTTCATTAGCTGGCAAATCGGCTTGACGAGCCAAATGAAAAACGACCGCAATGTAGCTAATAATTAAACCAATATACAAGGCTAGATACATCAATAAACTACTGAGAACCATCCCAGTAGGCAGTTTAGTAACCGCCTGTGCAGTGGTTAATACGCCTGAAACCAAATACGGTTGCCGCCCAATTTCCGTAACATACCACCCTGCTACTACCGCAATCCACCCTGAGAACGTCATTCCCAATAAAGCCCGAAGCATCCACTTCGGCAATGAGCGCTGACCTCTTGAAAGCCAAACAGCAGCCCAAGATACCAACATCATTAAGACCCCTACGCCAACCATAATCCGAAAAGCAAAAAAGACCGGAGCTACGGGTGGAATTTTTTCAGGAAACGCTTTTAAACCTTGCACCTCACCATCAAACGAATGGGTGAGATAGAGTGAAGCTAATTTAGGA
Source organism: Polynucleobacter sp. IMCC 29146 (assembly GCF_021395195.1). Lineage (NCBI taxonomy): Bacteria > Pseudomonadati > Pseudomonadota > Betaproteobacteria > Burkholderiales > Burkholderiaceae > Polynucleobacter > Polynucleobacter sp. IMCC 29146. The sequence goes on from NZ_JAJVCR010000007.1 coordinate 58,767, forward strand.
ATGCTGATTTCAAAATCATTTTTTTGTTCTTTGCTATTGGGAATCGCAAAGATCACTGCTGGCGCACCTTTTTCCGTATTCCAAATACCTTCCATCGCAGCAACTTTAGCGGGCTGATATTCCAAGGTATTTAAACCATGTGAATCACCCACATACATCTGCAATGGAATTAAGATAGCGGCAGTGATGATGGCCATTCTGAGGACCGCAGCATTCGCAATCGATGTACTGCCTCTGAGCGCCCGATAAGCAGAAATGCCTGCTAATAAAAATGCCACGGTTAAAAATGAGGCAATGAGCATATGCGTAAAACGGTAAGGCATCGATGGATTAAAAATAACCTCGAGCCAATTACTAATATGGGCTTTGCCATCGATCATTTTAAAACCTTGGGGCGTTTGCATCCATGAATTTAATACGATGATCCAAAAGGCAGAGAGGGTCGTACCAAAAGCGACTAGAAATGTCGCTAAGGTGTGCACTCCTCGAGAAACACGCTTAGCACCAAACAACATGATGCCGAGAAAAGTTGCCTCTAAAAAGAAAGCGGTTAACACCTCATAGGCCAACAATGGTCCAGCAATATTACCGACCGTTTCCATATAACCTGGCCAATTTGTACCAAACTGGAAACTCATCGTAATACCGCTGACTACACCCAAGGCAAAAGTTAAGGCAAAAATCTTGACCCAAAATTGATAGGCCTGAGCCCAATATTGCTCACCAGTGCGATTGCCTTTTATTTTGAGATATAAAAGAAACCAACCCAGCGCGATGGTAATCGTGGGAAACAAAATATGAAAAGTAATGTTCGCACCAAACTGAATGCGACTTAATAGCATCGTATCAATCATCTAAAACCCCACCTCTAATAAACCCCAATTAGCTCTATTTTGCGCTTGATTACAAAGTCTTGCTGAAGATGGGCTCGAGCAGTGCTGGACAAACCCCACCGGTTCACGGAGTCTTTTGCGTCAATATATTTAAATCTTCGGGGGTATCGATATCGATTACAAAGTGAGCATGATCGGTTTTCAAAAAAGTAATCAGCTCAGGATGTAAATCAGCGTATTGACGGCAACTCAATTGCTCCGTCGAAGCCAAAATAGCGCGCATCACTGCACCAGAAAAAAGTACCGGATTGCCCCGTTGTCCAGCAACCTCTGGAATCAAAATAATTTCGGGCGCACTGGATAAGCCGCCCTTGAGATTAGCAAGTTGACTAAATTCTTCTAGCAGTAAAGTGAGTTCAGCGCGCCCAATAAACGGCTGATCACACAACAGCATGATGATGACATCGAACTCGCTACCGAGGGCTTCAATTCCTAAACGAACCGAGCTTGCTTGCCCGAGTTCGGGCGTGGAATTACGCACTACCTGGACAGGAAATTGTTGCGCAATGGTTTCAACTGACTGATAGTAATAACCAGTCACCACCACTACTTCACTTACACCAACCGCATATAGAGCAGTTAAATGATGCTCAAGAAATGACAGGCCCTGCAGTTTAAGCAGGGCCTTGGGTAACCCCCCAATGCGACTACCTTGTCCAGCAGCTAGTAAAACCGCTCCAATGCGCATCAGGGAAAAACAAGCTTATTTGCGAATGTGGGCGTGGCGAGCCGCGTCTTGCGACATTCCAGAGCCAGACTTTCCATCCATCGCTTCTTTTTCAGCAGTAATCTCTTTACGGCGTTCTTTACAAGCAGTCGAAATCTCTTGCAATGCCTTACGGGCACGGGTTGCTGATGCTTTAATGCCTTTTTCTTTGAACTTTTCATTCTCAGCTTGGTACGCCTCAAAACTAGCGATTATTTTTTCGTGATGTGACATTTTTTTCCTTTTAGAGCAAAACAATGAGGGACTACCAAATCAGTATATCGTGCTGCTATGCCCTACATTGGTGCATGAAAATAAAGGCATAAGTCGGGTATAAAGGTGCCATGACTTTGAACCTACAAGCCTCGGTTGATAACCCCTATCGGAATTTATGTACCGACTGTGGTATTTCGCGGAGTTCCGACCCTAAACGGTGTGGTCGAGCGTGCCAATTTATTCAGCCAAAGTACCCTGAATTAGAGACACAAATTCACGGTCGTGCCCGCGACCCACTGCGCCCAGATGAATTGCACTTTGGCCCTTTTTTGCGCATGTTGCGAGCCAGCTTAAAGCAGCCTAGCGCTGGCGCGCAATGGACCGGGATCACCACCCGCATTGCTGAGCGCTTACTGGAAACCAAAGCGGTGGATGCCGTACTCACCATGACAGCCGACCCAGAAGATAACTGGCGGCCAAAACCCATTTTGGTCGATAAGGCTGCCGATTTAGCGCAATGTCGAGGTATGCGCATGGGTTATGCCCCATTACTTTCTTTGTTAGAACCAGCAGCCGCTAAAGGTTATAAAAAATTAGCCGTAATTGGGATTCCGTGTCAGGTTTACGCGCTACGCGCTTTAGAAAAAGAATTGGGCTTTGATAAGTTGTATGTTATCGGCACACCCTGCTCTGATAACACCACTACAGAAAACTTTCATGATTTTTTAGCGCTCGTTACCGACCAAGCTGAAAATGTCATTTATCTGGAATTTCGGGCTGACTACCATGTTGAAATTCGTTTTAAAGATGGTACCAAACGTGAAATTCCTTTTTTACAATTACCCCTATCCACTTTGCCGAATGATTTCTTTCCTTTAACCTGTCGCACCTGTGTTGATTACACAAACGTCTTGTCTGACATTACCGTCGGCTATATGGGGGGTGAAGGTCAGCAGTGGTTATTGGTACGCAATCAAACTGGGGAAGAACTACTCAAGTTATTGGGCGATGAGGTGACTCTTACAGTACCAGGTAGTGCAGGTAAACGTTTCTCTGCTGTAAACGGCTTTATGAAAAATGTGAAATTGGCGGCGGGTGGTTTGCCACTGCGCAAAATGCCAGATTGGTTAAGGCCGCTTGTCGGTTGGCTCATGCCCCGCATTGGGCCACGTGGGCTGGAGTTTGCACGTGCGCGGGTGGAAATGAAGGCTATCGAAACCGTCTTACACTTACGGCGTGAACATCCTGCACGAATTGCCTCAATGGTGCCAAAACACATTTGGCCTTTAGTGGAACCTTATGATTTAAAGCCAGCGGCAAGTGAACTTCCTACCCCTAAGCAATCATTATGAAACCCCCAGCTAATTTTTACTACGACATTATTTCGCCTTATGTCTATTTTTTTCTCAAGTTACGTAAACCACTTGAAGCGCTTGTCGATCTAAAACCGGTCCCCATTTTTTTCCCTGGTTTACTGCGCATGCAAAATAATCGAGGGCCAGCTGAAATTCCTGAAAAAAGAATCCATACCTATACCTTCTGCGTATGGAAAGCCCAACAACTAGGGATTCCCTTTCAGTTTCCGCGGCGTCATCCATTTGCTTCTGCTGCTGCACAACGCTTATTACTACAAGAAGGTGCTGACTTCGCGATGATTGATAAAGCCTTTGATTTCGTTTGGGGTCATGGCGGCGATCCTGAAACCCAATGGAGTGAATTTTGCCTGGCGCTCGGTTTACCTGCGACCACTGCAAAACCAAGCACTGCAGAGATCAAGCAAGCTTTGATTGCCAATACTGAAAGCGCAAATCAAGCTGGTATTTTTGGAGTGCCCAGCGTTAAAGTCAATGAGCGGGTCTTTTGGGGTTCAGATGCCATTCCCTGGATCTTAGATTTTCTTGAACGCCCAACCATGTTTGCTGATGCCGCCTATCAGGCAGCAATTCATGCCGAAAACCCCCTACTCCCCTGATTTTTTAATGGTTTGAGGTAAGTCGACCATGATGGCGGTGCCTGGCACGGTACAGCCTTGATCACAACATTTGCCTGCTTGGGTGTTTTGGGTAATCGGTCGCTCTGCTTGAAGTTCAGATGGGTTGCGCTCATGAGCAAGCACACCGCGGTTCAGTAGACGTTCTACCAAGGCTACTTTATCGCCAAGCGGATAGTTACGATAAATTTCCCGTTTCATTGCTTCTGGTGACCCGCCACCATGCAAACTAATTACCGAATACCAACCACCTTGATACGACGCAGTTAAGTCTTCAATAAAGCGTGCGGTTTCAATGCGTTTGTCATAAGGAATAGCCGGGTTTGCGCGCAAGACATCGGCCAAGTTTGCCGCAGTCGCCGGATTATGATCTTCATCAGGCCCAGGTAATGCAACAATTAAACCACCAGAGACATCATGTGCAATGCGTTGCATATCGTAAATTTGGGTGGCTAATAAAAGCTTGCCAATATTGGAGTAAACCGCATCGGGCATAAAGCTTTTTGAAAACGGATCACGCGTCGCGTATACCGAGGCAGCTACACCACAAGCATAAAATCCTTCGGTTATTTTGATTAGATCAACCATTTGGTCGCGTAAATGACCTTCGTCTTCGGGATTAAAACCATTGGCTTCGCACATTAAGGCGCCAGCACCAATTAAAAGGTCACCAAAACCAGCGCGTGCGCCAATACAACTATGGCGATGATGCGTAGCATAAGAGTGCGTCAGTGCTCCCGAATACTCCCATTCATCAGCATAAAAAACTTTTTCCCAAGGCACAAATACCTTGTCAAACATAACGACCGCAGTAGATTGACCATAGCGATTCGAAAAGAGTGCTGCCTTCTCGCCAGGCCTGCCTGCAGGCCGCGCAACCATCGTGATGCCTGGAGCGTCGATTGGTACAGCACAGCAAACTGCAAAGGCCGCATCAGCAGCCAGCATATTGCGGCCCGGCATCACCAATAACTCGTGCACATAAGGCGCGCCAGTCACAATCGCTTTAGTTCCCGAAATGACAATTCCTTTAGCGTTGCGCTCAACAATATGCACATAACTATCGAGATTAGCTTGTTGATGCGGGCGTTTACTGCGATCGCCTTTAGCATCAGTCATGGCAATTCCCAAAGTTAAATCGCGCTCTTGTACCTCATGCAAATAGGCTAAGAACTTTGCGCTATTTTCAGTGGTGCCTTTGGCATCATCAATTTGCGCTGACACTTGATAAATTGCATTTAAGGCATCATGGCTTAAATAGCGTTGTGCGCATCCCGTTTCTTGACAAAGCAAACGCACTGCTTCTAATTTATTCAGTAAATCACCAGCACTCTGATTAATATGCAAAAGTCGATTGACTGTTTTGCCGCTGCTCTGCTCAGTTGCCAACATTAATGGCTTAAATTCCTCACGCAAGGCATAGTCATAGGTCACACCAATGGCATTAATCCCTGGGGCAAAACCGGGCTCATCCGCTACCGAGGTAACCAAGCGGCCATTCAAATATACCGTGGGTTTATAAGACCGCAGAGAATCGCGGTATTCATTTGCAGACATCAACATAGCGCTACCTTTAATGAGTAATACAAGTAGTGTAAACAAAGTCTACAATTGGCTCTAGAACCTGAAAGATCTTTATGTTGATCACTGCCAATAACTCTGTACTCGTCATGATTGACCTACAAAAACGTCTCATGCCGGCTATCGCTGGAGGTGAGTCGGTCTTACAACAATGTTTACGGCTTGGTCAAGCCGCCCAAATACTACAAGTGCCTATTATTGGCACAGAGCAAAATCCTGCGAGTCTCGGTGATAACTTACCGGAGATTAAAGCGCTCTGCCAAACCACCATCAGCAAAACCTATTTTGATGCCTGTCATGATGGTTTATTAATTGAACTAGATAAATTTAAACCCGCGCGTCAACAAATAATTTTAGTGGGTTGCGAAACTCATGTTTGTGTACTGCAAACCGTATTTGGTTTAATTGCAAGTCAGTATCAAGTAACGATCGTGGTCGATGCCCTTGGCTCGCGCCAGACGCTCGATAAGGAGACTGCAATTGAACGCATGGAAAAAGCGGGTGCCAATCTGGTGACAAGCGAAATGCTCATTTTCGAATGGTTGCAAACCAGTAATCGACCTGAATTTAAATCTATCCTTAAAATCATTAAATAAATCAAAATAATATGGATTTTTCTCTCGACCCCCAAACGACAGAACTGCGTGAACGCACCAAACGCTTTATCGCCGAACAAGTCATCCCCTTGGAAAGTGAACTTGATCACCATGCACATGGTCCAAGTGAAACCTTACGGAAGGAATTAATCGCGCGGGCTAAGAAAGCTGGCCTACTTACACCCCATGCCTCAATTGAATTTGGTGGCTTAGGCTTAAGTCATGTTGCTAAAGCCGTCATCTTTGAAGAGGCTGGTTATTCTTGTTTGGGTCCTACTGCACTTAATATTGCCGCACCCGATGAGGGCAATATTCATTTAATGGAAGCGGTTGCCAATGCAGAGCAAAAAGAGCGCTGGCTGCGCCCACAAGTTCAAGGCCTTACTCGCTCTTGCTTTGCGATGACCGAACCGCCCCCAGGGGCTGGTTCAGACCCTGCCATGCTCATGACTACTGCCACTCCCGATGGCGAGGATTATTTAATCAATGGCCGGAAGTGGTTTATTACCGGTGCAGATGGGGCTGATTACGCCATCATCATGGCACGCCTTGAAAATACTGCACCAAACAGTGCAGATGCCAAGTCAAGCGGTCCTGCTGCGACGATGTTTCTGGCCGATATGAAACAAACCGGTATTGAATTAGTGCGTAATATGGACGCGCTGGACCAATGTTTTACAGGGGGTCATGGTGTTATTGATTTTAAGAACTTACGCGTACCAGCTAAAGATATCTTAGGAAAATTGGGTGAAGGTTTTCGTTACGCCCAAATTCGTTTAGCGCCAGCCCGTTTAACCCACTGCATGCGGTGGTTGGGCCAAGCCCGCCGCGCGCAAGACATAGCCTTGCAATACGCTAGTAAACGTACTGCCTTTGGCATGCCACTATCTCAACATGAGGGGGTAGGGTTTATGTTGGCTGATAACGATATGGATTTACAGACTGCCCGACTACACACTTTGCATACAGCTTGGCTTTTAGATCAAGGTGAAAAATGCAACTATGAATCGAGTCGTGCAAAAGTCGTTTGCTCAGAAGCTGAATGGCGTGTCGTCGATCGTTGTGTACAAATTTTAGGTGGTCAAGGGGTCACAGGCGAGACGCCGATTATGCGGATTTTTACTGATATGCGCGCCTTTCGGATTTACGATGGCCCGAGTGAAGTCCATCGTTGGAGCATGGCGCGAAAATTGGTCAAAGCTGCCCAGGACAATCAATAAATGGCGCAAGATCTTTTCCGCTTAGACGGTAAAACTGTATTAGTGACTGGTGCATCTAGTGGTCTAGGACGGCACTTCGCCCTGCTTATGGCGCAAGCTGGGGCAAGCGTGGCTTTAGCGGCACGACGTATCGATGTCTTAGAAGACTTAGTTCAAGAAATCAATTCAGCTTCACCAAAGTCTGCGGATGTAAAAGCCAAGGCATTTCAACTCGATGTGAGTAATGCGCAACAAGTGAGTCAGTGCTTTGATCAGCTTGCTGCTTGGCATTTGCCGGATGTGATCATCAATAATGCTGGTGTTACCATCACTAAACCCCTGTTACAGCAAAGCGAGAGTGATTGGGATCAAGTCATCGATACCAACCTTAAAGGCGCTTGGCTAGTAGCTACCGAAGCCGCAAGGCGACTAGTAGCTGCCAACAAACCAGGCAATATCGTCAATATCAGCTCTATTCTCGGTGAGCGCGTTGCGGGTGGTGTTGCGCCCTATGCGATCTCTAAAGCGGGCGTACTGCAACTGACAAAAACCATGGCACTTGAATTGGCGCGCTACTCGATTAGAGTGAATGCTTTACTACCGGGTTATATTGCGACTGACCTAAATCGGGCTTTTTTACAAAGTGAAGCCGGCGAAAAACTCCGTGCACGTATACCAAGTCGCCGTTTTGGCGAAGTGAGTGATCTTGATGGTCCGATTTTATTGTTAGCGTCTGATGCTAGCCAAGCAATGTCGGGGACCTCAATCGCGGTCGATGGCGCTCATTTAGTCAATACCCTGTAAAGCTCCGCTAAATGAGTGTGCTGATGAGTACGTCGTTTAATCTGCCTGCCTTTTCTGCCTATCTGCGCAATCATGGCATATCCACAAATAACGACTTACCCAAAGATATCAGTGAAGCCTTAATCATTAAGCCAATGAGTGGCGGCCAATCTAATCCTACCTTCTATATCGAGGCAGGCAAGCAAAAAATGGTGTTACGCAAAAAACCCGCTGGTCACTTATTACCATCAGCACATGCGATCGACCGTGAGTACCGCGTGATGGCAGCACTTGCCAAGCAGGGTGTTCCTGTGCCGCAGATGTTAAGTTACTGTGAAGATGAGTCGATTGTTGGCACGCCTTTTTTCTTAATGTCATTTCTTGATGGTCGGGTTTTAACTGAGCAAGCTTTGCCGGGTATGACCACTACTGAACGCGCTGCTATCTATTCAGAAATGAACCGGGTGATCGCCAGTATTCATGCGGTCGATTACCAAGCAGCAAATTTAGAAAGTTTTGGTAAGCCTGGTAATTATTTTTCCCGGCAAATTACCCGTTGGTCACGTCAATGTAATGAATCTAATTTACCCATTAGTTCTGCGCTGCAACGTTTAATGGAATGGCTGCCAGCGCATATTCCGCCTGGCGATGAAACCACCCTAGTACATGGTGATTTTCGGATGGATAATTTAATCTTTCATCCAACCAAGCCTGAAGTCATTGGGGTGATTGACTGGGAACTTTCAACCTTAGGTCATCCGCTTGCCGATTTTGCCTACCAATGCATGGCTTGGCATATTCCACCTACCTTATGGCGCGGTATTGGTGGCCTAGATTTGACCACCCTAGGAATTCCGACTGAAGCGCAATATGTCGCTCAATACGCAGCTAATACTGGCAGAAATTCTGCTGAACATTGGGATTTTTATTTGGCCTATAACTTCTTTCGTATCGCTGCCATCTTGCATGGCATTGCCCAGCGCGTAGTTGATGGTAATGCTAGCGGGGAAGACGCGATTGCCAATGCCCAACGATCTGAACCCCTTGCCGAGCTAGGGTGGCAGTGCGCCCTCCGCTACTCAGCAAGTCGCTAATACGACTAAATTTTTTTATATTAATAAACCTTGCTGTTCAATAAAAGCAATAATTTTCTCTAAGCCAGTACCTGATTTAATGCTACCCATAATAAATGGTCGGTCACCGCGCATTTTTTTGGCATCAGCTTCCATAATTTCTAAGGAAGCGCCGACATAAGGCGCTAAATCAATTTTATTAATTACTAATAAATCAGAGCGTGTGATACCTGGGCCACCCTTACGAGGAATTTTTTCGCCCCCTGCCACATCAATTACATAAATAGTTAAATCCGATAACTCTGGACTAAATGTAGCCGCTAGATTATCGCCGCCAGATTCAATAAAAACGATGTCGGCTTCAGGAAACTGCTGTAGCATCCGCTCGACCGCCTCCAAATTAATCGACGCATCTTCACGAATGGCTGTGTGCGGACAGCCGCCAGTTTCAACTCCCATAATGCGCTCCGCCGGTAGAGCGTGAGCAACAGTTAAGAGACGCTGATCTTCTTTAGTATAGATATCATTAGTAATGACCACCAAGTCATAGCGATCGCGCATGGCTTTACAAAGCATTTCCAATAAAGTTGTTTTGCCAGATCCGACTGGGCCGCCAATACCAACCCGTAGCGGGGGATTTTTCTTAGTACGTTGCTTCATAAATTAAGACCTAAAGAGACGAGAATATTGGGTTTCGTGACGTGCCGACAAAATGGCAAATTGCGGTGAAAAATTACTTAAACCCGCTAGCCCCAATTGTGCCTGGGCTTGGGCCTCTGTCACCATAAGGGGTAAATGCGTACGCAGTGCGCTTAAGATTTTTTGTCCAGCAACTTGCCCTAAAGGGATTGTCTTTACTGTTGCGGCGACTTGATTTTCTAACCAAGTAAAGGAATACGCTGCCAAGCCATTATGCGGCTGAATGCCCAAGTGATAACAAGCATAGCTATGGGCAGTCATTAAAGAAAGTGGTTTTAGTAAAGTTAATTGCATAATGGTTTCGTCACCCCATCCCAAGGACTGTGCCAGTTGTAAAAGCGACCACCCCATTTGTTCAGTTTCAGCGCGTAACTCAGAGGTTTCGCGACTTGCTAGAAAATAGTCATTGAGCTCTGCGCACAGTGCGAAATCGTGTTTAGACCACGCGTTATGACTCATTAGCCACAAGGGGGCTTCTGACCGGGTAAACACACCTAAAAAAAGATCGCCAATCCACTGTTGTGCACTCACGGCATCAGATACCAAGGCGCTATCGATGGCCGCCTCTAAGGCCTGTGAGTAGCTATAACCCCCAATTGGCAAAGCGGGTGAGGCCAACTGCATCAAGGCAGCAATTTCTTCTAAATCAGTGATCATGATCGTGATCGTGGTCATGGGCACATTTACTGTGGTCATGATCGTGCACTTGATAGACTTTTTGTGCGAGCGCGTAATCGGCATCAAAAGTTTCTGCGTGGCTATGCCGATGGCCGCCACCATAAGCACCCGTTTCAGGTTCAAAGGGCGCCAATTCATGGATGGCCTCTAGACCTAACTGGGTCAACATCGCTTCCAATACGGTGTCGGGCTCAAGGCGTAAAAACCCCTTACCCACCTGAACAGGAATATGCCGATTGCCAAGATGATAAGCAGCGCGAGTAAGCAGGTGGGTATCAGTTGATTTGATCGTCATTACCGCCTGTGACGCCGCACTCACCCGAATCATCGAACCATCTTCAGCAACTAAAATATCGCCATCCGCTAAAACCGTACCGCGCGGTAAAAAAAAGTTCACTAGCCGTCCATCACTTAAGGTTGCGGCGAAGCGACTTTTAGTGCGCATTTCAAATGCTAAGGGCAATTCGCATGCGCGTTGTAAAACGGCCCGTGCAATTTGCCGTCCCCGTCCAGCGTTAACAATTTTCTCAACGCGTAATACTGGCGCAGTCAATTTAGTCATAGATTGATCAGTGGCTGACTTAAAAAAGGAAATAGCGCTGTGCCATCGGCAAGACTTTGGCGGGCTCACAGGTTAGTAATTCGCCATCAGCAATTACTTGATAAGTCTCGGGATCGACACTAATCTGCGGGAGCCAATCGTTATGAATCATATTGGCTTTACTAATGTTGCGGCAATTGCGGACAGCGACAACATTTTTTTCTAAACCATAAGCTTGATGCACTTTTGCATCTATAGCGGATTGCGACAGAAAAGTTAATGAACTGTGACGAATGCCTTGCCCAATACCCGCAAACATATTGCGGTAGTGCACGGGTTGTGGTGTCGGTATTGAGGCATTCGGATCACCCATTGCAGCAGCCGCAATGGAGCCGCCTTTAACAATTAAAGAGGGCTTCACGCCAAAAAATGCGGGCTTCCAAAACACTAAATCGGCATACTTACCCACTTCGATCGAGCCAACTTCATGGGCAATGCCATGGGTAATGGCTGGATTGATAGTGTACTTAGCGATGTAGCGCTTCACCCGAAAATTATCATGGCGATTCGTATCTCCCGGTAATAAGCCGCGCTGTAGTTTCATTTTGTCAGCAGTTTGCCAAGTGCGGATAATCACTTCCCCCACCCGACCCATTGCTTGCGAGTCAGAAGACAGCATCGAAAACGCCCCCAGATCATGCAGAATATCTTCAGCGGCAATTGTTTCTCGGCGAATCCGTGATTCTGCAAAGGCAATATCTTCGGCAATTGAAGCATCGAGATGATGACAGACCATCAACATATCTAAATGCTCATCTAAGGTATTAATTGTGAAGGGGCGGGTCGGATTAGTGGATGATGGTAAAACATTGGCCTCGCCACAAGCCCGAATAATATCTGGAGCATGACCGCCCCCAGCACCTTCGGTATGGTAAGTGTGAATGGTACGACCCTTGAATGCCGCTAAAGTAGTTTCGACAAAGCCAGATTCATTTAAGGTATCCGTATGAATGGCGACTTGCGTATCGGTATCGTCTGCTACACCCAAACAACAATCAATTGCAGCCGGCGTGGTGCCCCAATCTTCATGTAATTTCAAGCCAATCGCACCAGCGTCAACCTGTTCACGTAATGCTGCTGGCAAACTACCATTACCTTTGCCCAACAAGCCAATATTCATGGGATACGCATCGATCGATTGCAGCATACGCTGTAAATGCCACGGCCCTGGCGTGCAAGTTGTCGCAAACGTACCGGTAGCCGGGCCAGTACCACCACCAATCATGGTAGTTACTCCTGACATGAGGGCTTCCTCAATTTGTTGAGGGCAAATAAAATGGATATGAGTATCGATACCACCGGGCGTCACAATCATCCCCTCACCAGCAATGATTTCTGTTCCAGGTCCAATCACCGCAGTAACGCCAGGTTGAATATCGGGGTTGCCTGCCTTGCCAATATTGGCAATGCGACCATTCTTAATGGCAATATCCGCTTTCACAATTCCCCAGTGATCAATAATGACTGCATTGGTAATAACGGTGTCGGCACAATCTTTAGAAACGCGTTGACTTTGGCCCATGCCATCACGAATGACTTTACCGCCGCCAAACTTCACCTCTTCACCATAAATGGTGAAATCTTTCTCAATTTCAATCATTAAATTCGTGTCGGCTAGCCGCACCCGATCGCCAAGTGTAGGGCCAAACATCTCAGCATAAGCAGCGCGTTCAATTTTCGCCATTACAAAGCCCCCATCACGCGACCAGCAAATCCATAAATACGGCGCTCACCTGCTACCGCCACTAACTCAACAGTACGACTTTGGCCAGGCTCAAACCTTACCGCAGTACCTGCCACAATGTTCAGGCGCATGCCACGGGTTTTATCGCGTTCAAATTGCAATTGATCATTGACTTCAAAAAAATGAAAGTGTGAGCCAATTTGAATCGGTCGATCGCCAGTATTAGCGACCTCAAGTGTAATGATGGTGCGACCAACATTGAATTCAATTTCACCTGGCTCAATAAATAATTGTCCAGGAATAAAGCGGGGAATTTGAGCGCTACTGGGTTTAGATGAACTCATTAAGCCGCTCCAGCAAGAGTAACCATACTTAATTGTCCAAATAAAAATATCCCATAAGCCAATGTAGCTAGTCCTATACCTTTAGAAATAAGGGTTAATTTCCCACGTAGACTGGTTGCCAGCAAAACACCACAGCCATGCAAGAAAGCGGTTGCCAACAGTAAACCAGCAGCATCCTCTAATACCAACTGCATTCCCGCATCTGCCGCCACTAACTGCCCTGAAAACAACTCAGCGTGGGCAAAGCCATGAAATACTCCAAATAAACTGAACAGCAGCAAAATTAATTTAGGGGATAAATCACTTTTAAAAAATAATAATAGGCCCACTGTCATCACTGAAAAGGTGATGCCAAATTCAAATAAAGATAGCGTGACGCCGAGCAGGCCTGCAACTACCCCGGCTAGCATTCCCAGCATAAAACTGCAGGGCCCCAAGTAAGCTCGCTTTAAAGCAAAAGCACTCCAAAAACCGACCAATAGAATGACTAAGAAATGATCAAAGCCAGTAAAAGGATGCATTAGGCCAGCCATAAAATGAATGCCGGCATCATGTCCTGAGTGGGCTTGAGCTAAGGTCGAAAACCCATAGCTACTACAAATCATTAATAGTTGTAAGGCGGTTTTAACTTTTATTATTACTTTCATTTTCAATCGCTCACTTTTAACTACACAATTGGATTATGTACGGTCACTAATTTCGTACCATCTGGAAAAGTTGCTTCTACTTGTATATCTGGAATCATTTCCGGTATACCTTCCATTACATCGGCACGACCTAAAACTTGTTGCCCTTCAAACATCAGCTGTGCCACAGTCTTACCATCGCGGGCGCCTTCCATAATCGCTGCACTAATGAGGGCAATCGACTCCGGATAATTTAACTTTAAGCCACGTGCTTTACGACGCTCTGCTAATAAAGCAGCAGTAAAAATGAATAGCTTATCTTTCTCACGAGGGCTTAATTCCATATGCTTATTTTCCTATTTAGCGCTTACTTGATGAGGATATTTCATGATGCCCACAACCGTAAAGGTTTAGCTGCAACTCCATGAATGTGAGGTCTTAAGTTGGTCCAAGCATCTATTAATAGTGCGCGAGTCATTTCAATATTGTCCGATACCACCCGTACTAACAATACTCCTTGCTGTAAATACGTCACACCCCCACGAATATGATCATTCCAAGGCAATTTTGGGGTCAAATACTCAAGTAAATGAGCTCCGCAATTGGGGCCAAGCGCCCACAGTTGTCCCATAATCGGCCATGATCCCATTTGCGGTGATGACTTTAAATATGGGTCGGTAGCATCGAGATGAGCTTGCTCAATAAAAAGTAATTTTCCGTTGCGCTCAATTCGGTTTAATAAATGAACTTGTCCTTGATGCCAAGCTTCACCAGAAGCTTTTCGCCCCAACATCAGCGTATCCCAACCAATAAATGACGCTGACTGAGATAATTTGAGCTGTAACTTAACTTGGCAATGCGCGCCAGCAAAAAATAAATTTTCTTGCGGTAACCAATCTAATTTGGCCTCTTCACCCAAATTCATTTGAATAACTTGTTGAGAGGGGTTCCGAAAAGATTTGTACCATTTAGTTGCGCTTGGCGTACTTAAAACAACATGACTTTTTGGCCCAAGATCAACCTGAATATCTAACTCATCCCCCCCGGCAATGCCAGCAGGGGGATGGATGATGATCGAATGGCATATTTCCTGTCCCTCTGGATAGAGCGCCTTTTGCACTCGCAATGGACCCTCATGTTCAGCGCGCTTTAGTACCGTGCCAATCGCAGTATGTTCATAGCGCAGACTAAGTTTGGCCAGCCAACTCGGAGTTAGCGAGCGAAGTAACTGGGTCACTGCTTGAAGGGGGGCCAAAATCATTGCTGTACCGCTGCCTCACTACTGTATTGAATTAAATTATTTGAATCAATTAGGAGATCTTAGTACATTAAACGGAAATCATCTCCTGTACCCCATTTTTATCCATATCTTGACTGAGTCCCTGGGCAACGATTTCACCACGTCGCATCACTAAATACTCATCGGAGAACTTTTTTGCAAAATCGTAGTACTGCTCGACTAATAAAACAGTGATGCCACGCTCGTCAACTAATTTACGTAAATTACGGCCAATATCTTGAATGATAGAAGGTTGAATACCTTCAGTCGGCTCATCCAATATCAAGAGCTCGGGATTGGACATCAACGCCCGCGCGATCGCTAATTGCTGTTGCTGGCCACCCGATAAATCACCGCCACGGCGTGATTGCATCTCAGCCAAAATGGGGAACAACTCGAATATATAGGCAGGTATATCAATACGCCGGCTAAATTTAGCTGCCCCAACCAGTAAATTTTCTTCGACAGTTAGTCTTGGGAAAATTTCTCGTCCTTGGGGTACATATCCGAATCCAGCGGCTACGCGGTCCCATGGCGCCAAACCCTGTAACTCTTGATGATTCCAAATAATGCTGCCAGATTTTGCTTTGATTGCACCAATCAAAACTTTTAATAAGGTCGACTTACCTACGCCATTGCGGCCTAATAAAGTAGTTAAGCGCCCACTAGGAATTTCAAATGAGAGGTTGCGCAAAATATGGCTACCGCCGTAATATTGATTGAGATCGTGAACTTTGAGCATTAACGCCCTACCTTCCTAAGTAAGATTCAATCACACGTTCATCGCGCTGTACTTGCGCTAAGGTGCCCTCAGCCAATACAGAACCCTCTGCCAATACCGTGACTTTGCCAGAATCTCCTGCTAAAGCAGCGACGAACTCCATATCGTGCTCAACTACCATCATCGAACATTGGCCACGTAATGAATTTAATAATTCAGCTAAGCGCAAGGTTTCTTCATCCGTCATCCCCGCAACTGGTTCATCGAGCAGCAGCAATTTAGGCTGTTGCATTAGCAGCATGCCAATTTCAAGCCGCTGTTTTTGACCATGTGAAAGTAAGCCTGCCTCACGATATACATCCGCCTCTAATTGAATCATGCTTAGCACTGCCTCAATTAAAGAGCGGCCATCCGCATTTAATTTAGCATCAAGTGAACGCTTCCACGACTTATCACCAGCCATAGCGAGCTCAAGATTTTCCCAAACCGGATGTTGCTCAAATACGGTAGGCTTCTGAAATTTGCGTCCGACGCCAATTTGCGCTATTTGGGGCTCACTCATTTCACGCAAATCAATGGTTGAACCCAGAAACACAGTGCCAGTTATATCGGCCATACCACTGCGAGTTTTACCGGTAATCACATCCATTAAGGTGGTTTTGCCAGCGCCATTAGGGCCAATAACGCAGCGTAATTCGCCAACATCAATTGAAAGAGATAAATGATTTAATGCAGTAAAGCCATCGAATTGCACAGTGAGATCTTCAACATACAAAATCGCTGTATGGGAAGTATCAATCACCCCACTATCAATAAAATGCGCACTCATTTAGACTCGCCCTTCTTGTTATGTTGTGGCAGCTTATTACGCAGTTGATCTCGCAGTTGGTCCCGCAGTTGATCCCACAGCCCGATAATCCCTTTCGGCAAAAATAAAGTTGCAAACACAAACATGAGGCCCAGGAAATACAACCAGTATTCAGCAAAGTTGGCAGTGAAATAGCTTTTTGCTCCACTGACAGCAAAAGCGCCAATAATCGGTCCAAGCAAGGTGCCGCGCCCTCCAACTGCAACCCAAATGACCATTTCAATAGAGTTAGTCGGCGACATCTCACTAGGATTAATAATGCCTACTTGCGGCACAAATAATGCGCCAGCAATGCCGCATAAAAAAGCGGAAAAGGTCCAAATAAATAATTTATAGCCCAGCGGGTTATACCCGCAGAACATCAAACGCGATTCCGCATCACGAATCGCAGTAATCACGCGACCCATCTTTGAAGTAACAATCGTGCGACATAAGATAAAACTCGCCACTAAAACTAAGTAGGTCATTAAAAAAAGTGTCACGCGGGTATAGGGTGAGCTCACCGCAAAGCCTAAAATACGCTTGAAATCAGTGAAGCCATTATTGCCACCAAAACCAGTTTCATTTCTAAAAAATAGCAACATCGATGCATAGGTTAAGGCTTGGGTAATGATCGAGAAATAGACCCCTTTAATACGCGAGCGGAAGGCAAAATAGCCGAATATCCACGCCACTAAACCTGGCAGCAAAACCAACATCAATATGACCCACCAAAAATGCTCGCTACCGTGCCAAAACCAAGGTAACTCTTTCCAGTCTAAAAACACCATGAAATCGGGTAACTGACTTTTATAGACACCATCATTGCCAATCTCGCGCATCAAATACATGCCCATGATGTAGCCGCCCAAGGCAAAAAACAGGCTATGGCCCAAACTTAAAATGCCGCAATAGCCCCACACCAAATCGAGTGCCAGCGCAGCAATCGCAAAACACATAATCTTACCGACTAGGGTTAGGGCGTAGGCCGACATCGCGAAGCTACTTGATTCAGGCAAAACCAGAGCGGCAAGCGGCACCCAAATTAAGACTGCCAAAGAAATAGCTAACAAAATTAGGCTAGCGCGTTTACTTAAAATAGCTTCACGCGCAGGCACCTGCAGAACAAATTTGGAAGGCGGGGCGAGTTTTTTAATATCCATGGCTTACTCGACGCTGCGCCCTTTTAAAGCAAATAAACCTTGGGGTCGACGCTGAATAAAAATAATAATGAAAATCAAAATTGCAATCTTCGCTAATACTGCGCCAATAAAGGGCTCCATGAGTTTGCTGGCAAGGCCTAAGCCAAAAGCGCCCCAGACCGTACCCGCTAATTGACCAACGCCTCCTAATACCACCACCATAAATGAATCGATGATGTAACTTTGTCCTAAGTCAGGACCCACATTACCAATTTGCGATAAAGCCACACCACCTAAACCAGCAATACCAGCGCCAAAGGCAAAAGCATACATATCAACTTTTTTTGTTTTCACACCTAAGCAAGCTGCCATATTCCGGTTTTGCGTCACTGCTCGAACAAAAAGACCTAAGCGAGTTTTATTTAAAACTAACCAAGTAGCAATCACTACCATTACCGCAAAGACAAAAATGATCATGCGGTTATAGGGCACCACCAGATTTGGTAAAACTTGTAAGGCGCCAGACATCCAAGACGGATTGGCAACTTCAACGTTTTGGGCGCCAAAAATAGTTCGGGTACCTTGAATCATCAGCAAACTCACCCCAAAAGTCGCTAAAAGCGTTTCTAAAGGACGGCCATATAAAAACTGAATAACCGTTCGCTCCAACAACACACCCAAGATTGCTGCTGCTAAAAAAGCTACCGGTATCGACATCACTAAATACCAATCGAGGTAGCCTGGTAAATACTGACGGAATAAACCTTGAACAACATAAGTGGCATAAGCCCCGACCATTAAAAACTCACCATGGGCCATATTGATAACGCCAATCAGACCATAAATAATGGCCAAACCCAGCGCGCACAATAACAAAATACTGCCGTAACTAAATCCTGCGATTACATTACCTAAGAATTCACCGAGAAATTGCTTCTTCTTGATTTTTGAGAGCGCATTTTCAGCAGCAATTTTTACCTCACCATCCTGCTGTAATAAGGGTGCTAATAGAGCGGCTACTTTGGGATCACCAGACTCACCGAGAATGCTGATGGCCTTTAATTTATTTTTAACATCATCAGACTGTAAAGCCATCATGGCCCATAGCTTTTGAACTTTGGTTTTGAGGCTGGGGTCTTTTTCGGTTTCTAAGAGCTTTTCAACTAAAGGAAAATTATCTAGCTCAGGATCTTTGCTTAAACCATCAACTGCTTTTGTGCGCACTTGTAAATCGGGAGAGACTAATTGCATACTCATTAAGGAGTTATCAACCTTAGCGCGTAATTGATTATTTAAAACCACACCTGTCAGCTCTTCTGGCTTAACTTCAATTGCTTGATCGCTCAGCAGATCAATATATTGACTCCCCTTTTGAATAACGATGCCTTTGGGGGTTGAAAATAGAGTCTCTTCAGAGAGCGCTTGTAAGACTTTTAAGCCCTCGTTACTTTTCTCTTCGCCTAATGCTTGAATGACTTTTACTTTAGCGTCGTAATCATCAGTAAATAAAGGTTTTAATTGCTCGGCAGAAAGCTTCGCTAGCGCAATGCCTGAAAAAAGCAGGCTTACGATCAACGTGGTCATCCATACTAGAAGTGTTCTGCGGAAAAACATGGGGTCTTTTTTACTTCTTTTTTAATAGTTATGGGGTAAAAAAATGAGGGGCAATCCCCTCCTTCCCGAAGGAAGAAGGGGCGCCTTACCTATAGAACTGGTTTAAAAAACATTTGTTATATGAAATATATTGATCACTAATTTAGCTAACTGAGTCGGGCTTACCTTCATTACCAGGAATGAATGGGCTCCATGGTTTTGCTGGAATCGCGGTTGGTGTTTTCCAAATCACATTAAATTGACCGTCAGCCTTAATTTCACCAATCATGACTGGCTTCGAGAGGTGATGATTGGCACCCATTACTTCGAGGTAGCCACTTGGTGTTTGCATTTTTTGACCGATCATGGCTTTGCGCACTGCATCCACATCAGTCGTGCCAGCCTTTTCAACGGCTGCTTTCCACATCGCAATACCAGTATGGGTTGCTTCCATTGGGTCATCCGTTAGAGGCTTGCTTGCGCCAGGCAACTTCTTCGCAATCGAGTACTCAGCCCATTGTTTTTTCCAGGCATCATTCACTGGGTTTTTAATCGACATGAAGTAGTTCCATGCGGCTAATTGCCCAACCAATGGCTTAGTATCCACACCACGCAACTCTTCTTCACCTACTGAGAAGGCAACTACTGGAACATCTTTTGCCTTCAAGCCAGCATTACCCAGTTCTTTGTAAAACGGTACGTTAGAGTCACCATTAATGGTCGATACCACTGCAGTTTTACCGCCTTGAGAAAATTTCTTAATATCAGCAACAATGGTTTGGTAATCAGCAAAGCCAAATGGGGTGTACTTTTCTTGAATGTCTTCGTCTTTAACGCCTTTTGACTTCAAGAATGCACGGAGAATTTTATTGGTGGTGCGAGGATAAACATAATCGGTACCCAATAAGACCCAACGCTTAGCGCCGCCGCCCTCTTTGCTCATTAAATATTCAACCGCAGGAATCGCCTGTTGGTTAGGAGCAGCACCGGTGTAAAACACGTTACGTGACATCTCTTCACCCTCATACTGCACTGGGTAGAAAAGTAGTCCGTTTAATTCTTCGAATACAGGTAAAACTGATTTACGCGAAACTGATGTCCAGCATCCGAAAACCACTGCAACTTTATCTTTAGTTAGTAATTGACGGGCTTTCTCAGCAAATAAAGGCCAATTAGAGGCAGGGTCGACCACGACAGGCTCTAATTTACGGCCCATAATGCCGCCACTTTTATTAATTAATTCAATTTCCATCAAAGCCATATCTTTTAATGATGTTTCAGAAATGGCCATCGTTCCCGATAGTGAATGCAAAATGCCAACCTTAATAGGCTCTTTTGACTGGGCTATTGCCAAATGACTTAAGCCAGCAAAACTGAGGGCAGCGGCAATGCTGGTTAATTTTAAAATCGATCTACGTTTCATGCTTCACCTCTTTAAGAGTAAAAAATTGGGTTAAAAGTTAGTGGTACAAGTTATTCAACATCTGTATTGAATTAAATACGCACACTCTTTGTGCATAAATGGGAAATACTTTGAATTGGTGCTGATGCACCTATTTAGGGCATTAAAAGCTTAGCTTGAGTGCAAAAAGACCCCAAAACTGAGGTTTTCTTTGCAAATGAAGTCGCTTTTTAAGCCTAAGCAGCCAAGGCTGATACTATGGAAACTAATAAAACGAGGACAAAACCATGTTTGCCAACTCAACACCATTTTTAATTACCTGGGGCGTTACCGCCCTATCGCTGTGGGCAGCTAGCTACGTCTTTAGCGGCCTGAAATTTAACGACACGGGATCCTTAATTATTTCTGCTTTGGTATTAGGCTTTGCTAATGCACTAGTAAGACCGCTATTAATAGTCTTTACCTTGCCGCTCACCGTCCTCACCATGGGTCTGTTTCTGTTGGTGATCAATGCACTGGTATTGATGCTCGTTGCAAAATTGGTGAGTGGTTTTAGTTTGGCTGGTTTTTGGACCGCATTCTTTGCCAGTATCTTTATTTCGCTACTAAACGTTTTTATTAGCTCTTTGTTTACCAGTAACTAAGTTGCGATTTAAAAATCTCCACACTCAGCACCTTTTTAAATTTGAACTATTTTTATAATCGTTATAGTCCGTACAAAGTAAACAATTCTCTCAAAATAAAACTCTATTTATTTTAGTTGCGAAAGGTAATGAGCAATCGCCTTTAAATCGTCCTCATTCATGCCATAGAGCGAGGCGACCATAATAGTATCTCGCCCAGTTGCCTTATTAGAGCGAAATTGCCGCATAGTGTGCAAAAGATATTCCTCCCGTTGGCCGGCAATCCGAGGCATTTGATCTCTACCAACATAAGTTGGTAAATGGCAAGTGCCACACAAGGCTTCCTTCGAAATATACTCACCTTGTACATACAAAATTTGATTACGGATACCCGCTTGAGACTGAGCAGTTTGGCCTGCATAAAATTGAGCTATTTCAACAATCGTAGCATCACTAAATCCATCAAGTAAACCCTTCATTTCTGGCGGAATATTACGTAGACCTTCCCGTATCATGATCATTTGATTTTCAAGAAAAGTTTTTGGTTGGCCAGCTAGCGAGGGGGTGCCAACAATCTTTGAGTTGCCATCAACCCCATGACAAGCGCCACAGGCCTGTAATTTACTAGTGATACCTTGAGCAAACAAAAGCGACGTTGCGCTAGAAAAAATGATACCTAAGGCAAACGTCGCTATTCGTAAAAACAACAAAATAATAAATCTTTTTATTTAGCTGCAAGTTGCTGCTTACTATATGTCACTCTATAAATAGCACCAAGCTGCTCATCTGAAACCAACATAGATCCATCAGGCATCTGCATTAAATAGGCTGGGCGGCCCCAAAAAGACTGATCAGCTGGGTTTAAAAAACCAGTAATAAAAGGTGTTATCTTAGGATTCTTGCCATCCGCTCCTGCTTTAACCATCACCACATCGAAGCCCGACTTTTGATTACGATTCCAAGATCCCTTACGTGCAATTAATGCGGCATTCTTATACTCTGGTGGGAACATATTGCCGGTATAGAACTTGATTCCCATAGTAGCTACGTGAGTGCCCATCAAAGCAACAGGTTGCTCAACCCCCTGACAAGCATTTGCTTTCGTAATGACATTGTCGGGAAGATTGCCTTGGTGGCAATAAGGGAAGCCAAAATTTAAACCTGTCTTAGAAAGTAGGTTTAAAGTGTCATTGGGCTTATCGTCACCCATCCAATCACGCCCATGATTTGTAAACCAAAGTTGCTTGGTTGTAGGATGCCAATCAAAGCCAACGCTATTGCGCACACCCGTCGCCAAAACTTCCATTCCCGATCCATCTGGGTTATAGCGGCGAATTTGTGCATATTCTGCAGTGGGTGGCTCACAAATATTGCAAGGTGCGCCAAAGGGGATATATAGCTTGCCATCGGGACCAAATGCAATGTACTTCCAATTATGGTGCTGCTCAGGAGGTAGATTAAATTTAGCGGTTAAGTCAACTGGTGTAACGCTCGCATTTTTATCTATACCGTCAAAGCGCAATACTTTATCAATTGCCATCACATATAAAGAGCCCTTATTAAACGCAACTCCTGCAGGTTGGACTAATTTATCGACTACTATTCGATTCGTGCGCTCTTTCCCGTTATCGGTGACCTCATAAACACGGCCAATAGCACGGGTACCAATGTAAACTTTGCCATTATCACCAAGCGCCATGGCACGTGCGCCCGGCATTCCAGTAGCCCAAACCTCAATCTTGAAGCCGGGTGGTAGCTTGAGTTTATTAATGGGAATATCACTGATTGGCGTTGCGGTCATCTTGCCTGCTAAGGGGGCCAAAGTTGAATTGGCCATATCAGGTCCCATTCCTTGCTTCCAAGCGGGGGGTGGGGCGGCGGCGGCAGGGGCTGGGGCGGCCGCTGCTTTTGGCTTCTCTGGCGGAGATGAGGCACAGCCTGCCAAGACGACAACAATTGCTGTAACTGCCCATAAAGATGCATTCAATTTGACATCGTTATTTGTGGAATTTTTAGATAAGTTCATGCTTTTCCTACTTTCTTCGGATGGATCAAAAACGACTTATTAATTTAATCACTTTTTAGACTGTTATAACCAAGTCTTTACTTAGGGTTTAGCCTAATTAATCTTCTGTTAGTTCCTCAGCATGAAGCGGGCAAAACCTGATTAAAGCCCTACTCTAAAACACTAAGCGCGCGCCAACAGATACGGCTAAAGGCATTCCCGCCTGATAACTACTAGCGCTATTAGCAATATTAAAAGTCACATATTGGCGGTTAAATAAGTTGACCACAGAAGCAAAAATTGTCGCCTGCGGGGTAATCTCATAATTGGCTCTAAAGCCAACTACCGCATAAGCTGGTACCGGAAAAGCATGGGCTGTATCCATCCATGAATTTCCCGCATAACGCACGGTTGCAGTCAGGCTGGCTTTAGGTAAGGGGTAATAAGTAATTCCAGCACTGCCCAAATTTTGGGGAACGCCGCCAACTTGGCTATTCGTCGGGTCACTGGTGGCAGTCCAAGTTAGACGGGTCACGGTATAGGTATAGCCACCGTCAAGACTCCAGTGTGAATTAATATCGTGGTGATACTGAAATTCAAGGCCTTGACTTAATAAATTTTGATTATTGGTGAAGTAACTAATCGAACTCGAATTACAAACTCCTGCTCCGCCATTTTTAGTTAAGGGATTAACTGCACCAGAATTACATAAATTTTTAGCCAAAGCCACATCGGTAGAATTTGCCGCCTTCAAGGTGTAATTGGCAACTGCATTGGTAATGTAATTATTAAAAGCAGTGACTTGCGCAAAACCCCCGCCCCAGCGGTAATCGCTTCCGAATTCAAAACCTTTCATCGTTTCTGGAATTAAATTAGGATTAGAGAAGTACCAACCTGTCGCCGAGCCATAGGTCCGCAAAGTATTGTTTAAGCTGGGCGCATGATAAGCCTGATAAGCAGCGGCCCGAAAATCCCAATCTTTGCTTGCTGGAAATAAGAGTCCCAGAGAAGGATTGAAGGGGTTCACATTTTGGTTTTTAATAGTTTGCACCGTTTTATTATTGCCATTGGGGCCAGTGTTGTAATACGTGGGTGTTTGACTATTCCACGCATCAATTCTGGCGCCTAAAGTTACCTCAAGAGGAATCGTTGTGCCCTTCGACTTCAATTGCCCCATCAAGCCATAAAAATTTTGCTGACCTTGAGCATAATTAATCGCTGCTACATTACCATTGGTTGTTAAGTTATTGGTGGTATTCGAAGCGGATATATTGCGCGCGTCAATTCCCACAAGATATTGATCAACTAATTTTGATTTTAAATTATGGGTATATTGAGCAGACGCACCAACCGTACTATAGGGATCGGTGTAATTAGCATTGATATAAGGCGTGCCGTTGGCTGCGGTTGAACCGCTTTGTTTATAAAAATGGGTCTTTTCATAAAACGCGTTGACATCAATTTTTTTATCGACATCTAACTTTGTTGTTGCGCCAGCCGCGATATTGGTTTCCTGAATAAAATTGGGTGCGATACTGTAATTGGTACTTAAGTCTTTCATGGTGCTATAGCCGAGCCGAAAAAAACCTGAGGTATCTTGAGTAGGCTTGAAATAATTCTGCAAACGAATATTCGAGTTACTTGCATTATCCGTACCCATGCCGTTTTTTATATTATTAGGTGAGGCCGGTGAAATAGTGGCGTAATTTTGATATCCCAAGGTAGAGAAAAAATCAGCCGAGATACGCGTTTGCAAAGCATCAGATGTGACGATATCTTTTGAAACAGCTACGTTACTGGTATTAAAGGCACCGTAGCTAGCCGAGACATCTTGCGAACTATTTTTTGGCGTTTTGGTATTAATGTTAATCACCCCGCCCATGCCATAGTTACCCCATAAATTCGAGACGCCTCCACGGACAAACTCTACACTTTCTACTGACGAGAGTGGGACCAAATTCCATTGCACTGTGCCATAGAAGGCATCATTAGCTGGCAAGCCATCAATTAATACTAAGGTACGACCAAAACCTAAACCACGCACGTTAATACTTTGGCCAGTGGGATCTTTTTGATAGTAAGGTACATCATTTAAAAAAGTACCAGGAACATTTTTTAGCACTTGATCTAAGGTTTGATCAGGCGCCACTTCCAACACTTGCGGAGTCAAAATAGTAGTGTTTAAGGGAATTTGATTGAGTGGCGTATCTGATCTCGTAGCATTGACAACCATATCACTTAATTTTTGATCATAGTTGGCTGGCGGGGCAATTTGTGCGACTGCCAACCTAACTTGCAAGGCAGAAAATAAAACCATCACTAGGATGGCTTGAACACTTTGCCGTATTACTTTCATCGCTCAAACACCGAGATTCATTCCCTTAATTCACGCCGCAAAATTTTGCCTAAATTGGTTTTCGGTAAGCTTTCTTTAAATACGATGTATTTAGGCCGTTTATAGTTAGTAAGTTGGGCTTTACAAAAATTCTGAATACCTTCTTCCGTTAGATTACCCCTTGGTTCGACGGATAGATTCTCGCTTGGAGTCGCAGTTACATCCTGTACTACAAATAATTTCACTGCTTCACCTGTTTCTTCGTCTGGAACCCCAATTACCGCACATTCCATTACCCCATCGAGTTGCATTAAAAGCGCTTCTATCTCATTGGGATATACCTTAAATCCAGAAACAATAATCATGTCCTTTTTACGATCAATGATTTTGACGTAGCCATCTGCATTCATCGTGCCAATATCGCCTGATTTAAAAAATCCATCTGTCGTCATCGCCTCACGTGTATCTTGCGGTCTATTCCAATAACCTACCATCACCTGCGGTCCGCGAATACAAATCTCGCCCGGCTCGCCAAGCGCGGTCGGCAAACCATCGTCGCCTCTTATTTGGATCTCTGTACTGGGTAACGGTAGGCCAATGTGCCCCGTAAATTCCTTAATTAATGGCGTATTTACACACGCCACCGGTGCTGTTTCTGATAAACCATAACCTTCGGCAACGGGTACACCCGTCATTTGTTGCCACAAATCGGCAACGTTTTTTTGCACTGCCATACCGCCGCCAATGGTAACTAGCAAATTGGGGAACTGTAGCTTAGCAAAATTAGGATGGCGCAATAAGGCGGCAAGTAAAGTATTCACTACAGGGAAAAGATGGATTGATGGATTTTTTGCTAACAATTGGATGAAGCCCGCAATATCTTTTGGATTTGGTACCAAAATGTTTAAGGCGCCCCGCTGAATTCCCACTAAAGCACACGCTGTTAACGCAAAGATGTGATACAGCGGTAAAGCACATAAAAACACTAATTGATCATCTTTGCTGACCGTTGCACCAGCTGGCGTTTTTAAGGTCAGCGCTGGCTCTAACCAAACATCAACCTGCAGCACATTGGCCAAGATATTTCGATGCGATAAAACCGCTCCCTTGGAAACTCCAGTTGTCCCGCCGGTATATTGCAAAAAAGCGATATCCGCGGACAAAATTTGCACCGCCTGTAGTTGCTTCTTTGCGCCAATGTGTAATGCGCTTTTAAAAGCAATGCTACCTTCAAGATGCCAGGCTGGTACAACTTTTTTAACATGACGTAAAACAAAATCAATGGCCCACCCTTTAATGCCAATTAGCTCGCCAATACTAGTAACGATGACCTGCTTCAATTGCATTTGCGGTTCTATGCTTTGATAAACATGAGCAAAATTTTCTAAGATGATTAGGACAGAAGCGCCGCTATCCTGCAATTGATACTCCAACTCGCGGGGGGTATACAGTGGATTAATATTGACCACCACGAAGCCCGCTCTTAATATGCCTAGCATCGCGATCGGGTATTGCAGAACATTTGGCAGCATGATGGCAATCCGCGCGCCTCGCTCTAAGCCTAAGCTTTGTAAATAAGCGGCAAAATCTTGCGAAGCCTGATTGAGCTCGCTAAATGTTAGCGCCTGGCCAAAATATTGATAGGCTTTACGTTGCGAAAAGCGCGTAAACGATTCGCTAAATAAATCAAGTAGCGAGTTATACCGTGAGATATCAATCTGCTGAGGGACTCCCGCAGGATAGTTTTTTAACCACGGCTTATTTAATTCATCTCCCGCCGTATTCATGATGAAGCCCTCTTTCAAGAAACTTAAATCGCTCTGTCAGTTATAGAGTTAAATACTGAAACTGATTAATAGCGATTTTATTTTCTATTGCGGTTCTATTTTCTATTTTGATTTTAATTTTGCTGATGATTTTGTCGTACTTGCTTTAGCTACATGTACCTTAACTACTGGCTCAGTTTTGCCCATTAAGGATGCGAGTAAAGGATTTTTTCTGGCGAGTGCATTTTTTTGCGCTGAAGTATCGGCTTTACCAAGCTGCTTCGCTTTAGTTGCATTTTTCATTTGGTGGGCCACTGCTAGCCCTTGATTTTTATATAGATCCGTTTTTTTCATGATTTTTTTACTTAAAGACGATCGTCAACACCATCTATAAAGCCGCGAATTGCGGTATTAAACGCAACGGGCTGTTCAATATTAGATAAATGCGCAGCATTTTCAATAATGATCATTTCAGAGTGATCAATTAAACGATGCAGTACCGTGGCTTGATCAACGGTACAGGCTGGATCTTGTCGACCAGTTAACACCAGGGTTGGCGCTTTAATTTTTAAGAGCATCGCGCTATGCGTCATATCCCGTACCGCACTACCGCAGGCGATATAGCCCTCAACGCCAGTCCCTAAAATCATCTGCCGCACCTTTTCAATTTCCGCTGGTGAGCTATTAATAAAATCATCGAGAAACCAGCGCTTTAGGGTGCCAGGCATCAGCCCCGCTATGCCCTCTTGCTTGGCCGTTGCAAAGCGCTCCTCCCACAAATTGCGCGGCGGCATCTCACTTGCGGTATCGCACAATGACAGCGAATATACTCGCTCTGGAAAACGCGCACCTAATTGCTGACCAATCATGCCGCCCATTGATAAACCAATGAAATGCACTTTGTCTATGTGCAATGCGTCTAACAAACCAATGGCGTCATCCGCTAATTGCGCCATACTGTAAGGTCCGTTAGTTGTGCCAGAGCCACCATGACCACGGGTGTCATAGCGCAAAGTACGATATCGATCAGTCAAGGCGGGAATGGTGCAATCCCACATAGCGTAATTCGACATGAGGCTATTACTTAGCAATACGACGTGGCCGTTTTCGGGTCCATCGAAGCGATAAGCTATATCGATGCCGTTCACTTTTATGCTAGTTTTGCTGGTGGTTTGAGCTGAATTTGTCATGGAAATAATTAAGGTTCTATACTTTACGATTATAAGAATGAGGTAATAAAAAGAGTTAGATCATTATCTTACTCAAAATAGCTCAATAAATTACGCCGCACGGCTAACCCTAAGGAGACAGTATGAAGCATTCCAACTGCACTAGAACTAACCCTATAAAGCCTTCTAGCTTGATTTCCCCACGTATTTTTACTCTGCTCATTGCCTTTAGCTCGATTTGTGCAGTTGCTACCCTTTCGGCCTTGTCTTTATATAGCACTAGTGCTCAGGCCCAAAATTACCCGACGCGCACGGTCAAAATGATCGTGCCCCTCACCCCCGGTTCAGGCGCCGATATCGCTGGGCGCATAGCTGCTAAAACCCTGACAGATATATGGAAGCAACCAGTCATTATTGAAAACCGGCCAGGTGCTGGTGGCCTCATTGGTACTGGTGTAGTCGTGAATTCAGAACCAGATGGGTATACCTTGTTAGTACAGTCAGCGTCGTATGCAGCTAATCCGGCTATTTATAAAAAGTTACCCTATGATCTTAAAAGCCTAACTGACGTCAATATTTTAGGAAATAGTCCCTATGCCTTAGTCGTGTCAGCAGAGAGCCCCTATAAAACCATTAAAGACTTAGTCAATGCCGCCAAAGCTCAGCCCGGAATCCTGCCTTTTGCAAGTGCGGGAGTAGGAAGCTCAACCCATCTTGCTGCTGAATACTTTAATCAGACTATGGGCATCAAGATGCTACATGTTCCCTATAAAGGCTCGCCTGAAGCAATCCAAGAAACAATCTCGGGAAGAACTGCCTATTACATGGCGCCATTGCAAACCGCAATTGCACAAATTCAAGGGGGGAAAGTACGCGCGCTTGGTGTAACTAGCGCTACTCGAGCTGAAGCCGCGCCCGAGATACCTACCATTGCGGAACAGGGCTTTCCCAATTTTGAAATTGGTTTGTGGGTTGGCGTTTGGGCGCCCTCGGCTACGCCTAAAGCTGTTCTACAAAAAATCAATACTGATATCAATCGCGCTTTACAAGATCCCGAACTTAAAACTGCTTATGCAAAAGCCGGTATTACGATTAAGTTGATGAATCTAGCTGAGACTGAAAAATTTGTAAATAGTGAAATTACGAAGTACCAAAGGATTGCGAAAGACGCCAATATTGAGCCGCAATAAGCGTGCATTCGGCCCCCCTTTGTCAAGCACCTGCTAGCGAAATACGCTCCCCGCGGAGTGTATTTCCTCGTGGCGCAGTCGATTGTCATGCCCATGTCTGCGGCCCTGCAGCCCAATATCCGTATGCTCAAGAGCGCATCTACACACCTCCGGATGCCAGCCTAGAAGACTATCGATCACTGCTACGGATGTTAGGCGTTGATCGTGCGGTGCTAGTACAACCCAGTGTGTACGGCACCGATAATCGCGCGCTCATTGATGCCCTAAAAACGGATTCAACGCACTTGCGTGGCGTAGCGGTATTACCAATCGATAGCAAGATGGTGAAGGATAAGGAGCTCGAGCAATTACATGCTGTAGGAGTACGTGGATTACGTTGCAATCTAGTTGATGTCGCTGATCCTTCGGGTAGCTTACCGATTGAAGCGCTGACAAGCTTAGCTCTACGGATCGCGCCATTGGGCTGGCACTTAGAATTACTCATGCATGTGAATGCGTATCCGCAGTTAGCCTCTATCTTTGCGCACTTTCCGGTTGACTTAGTGTTTGGTCATTTTGGTTATTGCCATGCCAAGCACGGCATCCATAATGCGGGCTTTCAAGGACTACTGAGCCTGATGAAAGAACAACGGGCTTGGGTCAAAATGACAGGGCCCTACCGTATTTCTGCGCAATCAGCTGCTGCTTCCAAGACAGGCGCAATTGCGGACTTATATGCTGATATGCGCCCTTTTAATGATGCGGTCATTGCTGCTAATGCAAAGCAACTAGTCTGGGGTAGTGATTGGCCCCATGTGATGGTAAAAAACACCATGCCCCATGATGCTGACTTATGTGATCTATTTGGCGACTGGGTCAGTGATGCTCATTTACGCGAAACTATTCTGGTCGATAATCCAGCGATGCTTTATGATTTCTCGTAATAGGCAGTTCGCCTTGCATAATCAAAAAATAACGCTAGGGTAATGAAAGCTACTAAAAATTATGGATATTATGTTAACTGTTTTTTTGGGGGCGCTCTTTATGGTGCTGCCCGTTATAGCGGGACGCTATATGTGGAAAAATTATGATCGTTATTTTGGCCGCAACGATCCCGCTTATATGGATACCCTCTCATATTTCGTGAAGAAATTAGGTCTATCTTTGCTAGTCATCTTTTTAGTTCTAACTTTGGGGATGGTTTTTATCTTTCAAAACCAAGCCCCACTAGCCATTGAAAAAGCAGCGGCAAAAAACACCGTGTCAGCTTCTTTAATTTAATTATTTTTCGAGCGCGCCATACACTAACGCGTTGACTTTCTCACGATGAATTTTACGAATGTCGCCTGGGGCAACTGCCATCATCACTACGACCATTTGCTCTTTGGGATCAACCCAAAAAAGGGTGCCATTAGCACCATTCCATGTGTAGTCGCCAACATTGCCATTAATCGCCGATAGACCGCGCTCCATGCGCACAGCCACACCCAAACCAAAGCCATATCCAACCCGTCCAGGCTCGGTTCCACCAACTAAATTTTTGATGTCTTTGTTTAAATGGTTCGATGTCATAAATGCCACGGTCTGCGGGCCCAGCACCCGCTTGCCATCTAGGCTACCGCCATTCAGCATCATTTGGCCAAAACGAATGTAATCACCTGCCGTAGAAAATGCACAAGAACCACCACAATCAAATTTCACCTTATCAGTCAAAATTTTGATTTTCTGTGGCTTCCCGCTCATTGGATCAAGTGGTAAGGGTTGGGCTAAACGTGCACGCTGGTTATCAGCAACCTGAAAGCTTGTATCGGGCATCACCACTTTTGACCACACCCGCTCTTGCAACACACTACCGAGAGGTTTGTTGGCAATTTTTTCCTCGATTAAACCCAATACGTCAATACCAAAACCGTAATCCCATACTGTACCTGGCTCATAGAGCAAGGGGATGGTCGCAAGCTTATCCATAAACTCTGGGCCGGTGTAATCAAAAGCTGCTGTTACCGAAGCACTTGGAAATAATTTATGTACTGCAGAATTGCCGCGTGCACCATAAGTTAAGCCATTGGTATGGCGCATCAGATCTTGAATCGTAATTGGATTCTTTGCTGGTACCGTGGTCAAGCTCCCATCGGCAGCCACGATACCGACTTTCATATCTTTCATTTGGGGATACCAATTTGAAATTGGTGCATTTAGAGGCATTTTGCCTTCTTCATAAAATGTCAACGCGCCCACTGCGGCCATTACTTTCGTCATCGAAGCTAAATTAAAGATTGCGTCGAGCGGCATTGGCGTATTCGTTGCCTTATTTAAAAAGCCATACGATTTATAGATCACCAGCTTGCCATTTTTTGCTACAGCTAAGACTGCTCCTGGCATCCGATTGTTGGCAATTTCATCGGCAAAGAAAGCATCGATTCGTTTAATACCATCAACACTGACCCCTTGACTTTGGGCATTAGCCATCGGCAAAGGCGGAGTGTTACCAGCTGCATGAGAAATGCCCGATGCTCCAAATAGGGTGCAAGTCATTAGACTAAGTAGGAACTTTGAATTCATGGGGTCTCCGAGTATTGGCCGCTTAATTATTAAAAGAATTTAGCTAGATTCTAACCGTTATTAAAAATCGGCTAACTCTATATACCTAAAATGATATATAAGATCAACTTTATATTATTTAAAGAAATAAGCAGGTTCTAGGACAATCCTTTCCTATGTACCAATATGACCCAATTGACCAAGCCCTCATAGATGAGCGAGTAATTCAATTCCGCGACCAGGTAGAACGCCGCATTAATGGCAGTCTGCCAGAAAGCGAGTTTCGGCCTTTACGCTTACAAAATGGGCTTTATCTACAGCGGCATGCTTATATGCTGCGCGTTGCCATCCCCTATGGCCTTATAAGTAGTAAGCAATTACTTACTTTAGCGGATATTGCCGATCGCTACGACCAAGGATATGGGCATTTCACGACCCGGCAAAATATCCAATTCAATTGGGTTGAACTTGAAAAGACCCCAGATATTTTGGCTGATCTAGCTAAGGTAGAAATGCATGCGATTCAAACCTCGGGAAATTGCATCCGCAATATAACCAGCGACCCCTTTGCTGGTGTTGCTGCCGATGAAGTCGTCGACCCACGGCCAATCTGTGAGCTACTACGGCAATGGTCTACTTTGCATCCAGAGTTTGCCTTCTTACCGCGCAAATTTAAATTTGCCATCAATGGCTCAAAAGAAGATCGCACCGTTCTCTTGTGTCACGATGTTGGTATTCAACTGCACAAAGATCATCATGGTGAAATACTGGCTGATATTTATGCCGGTGGCGGAATGGGTAGAACGCCGATTCTAGGTAATTTAGTTCACACCAATTTACCCTGGCAGAAATTACCGAGCTATTTAACGGCATTATTACGGGTTTATAACCGCTTTGGTCGTCGCGATAATCTCTATAAAGCCCGCATCAAAATTTTAGTGAAGGCCTTAAGTCCGGAAGAGTTTGCGCGCCAGGTGAATATTGAATGGCGCCAAATTCAAGAGAGTGATCACAACTTTACCCCTGCCGAGTGGCAACGCGTTGCACAACACTTTACTAAACCAGCGTATCAAATACTCCCATCACTCGATTCAGCTACGGTTGCATCACAAGCTGATACAAGCTCACGCCCAGCATTCCAGCGTTGGCTCGAGCGTAACGTACGCGCCCACCAAATAGCAGGCTATGCTAGCGTCGTACTTTCCCTTAAACCCCATGCCATACAAGCTCCTGGTGATGCGACTGCCAAGCAAATGCGCGCTATTGCTGGGCTGGCGCAGACCTATAGCTTTGGTGAGTTACGGGTAACGCATGAACAAAATTTAGTGCTTGCTGATGTCGAACAAAGTCAATTATTTGCCCTGTGGTGCGAAGCCAAAAAATCAAATCTAGTTTTACCTAATATTGGCTTACTCACTGACATCATTGCTTGCCCTGGTGGTGATTTCTGCTCATTAGCGAACGCTAAATCTTTGCCTATTGCTAAAGCAATTCAAGAACGCTTTGATAATCTAGATTATTTATTTGATTTAGGTGATTTGTCCGTCAACATTTCGGGATGTATTAATTCTTGCGGGCACCATCATGTTGGTAATATTGGAATTCTGGGCGTCGATAAAGATGGTGAAGAGTGGTATCAAATTACGCTTGGCGGTGAACAAGGTGTAAACGCTGCTATTGGCAAAGTAATCGGGCCATCATTTGGTGCGCTCGATATTCCTACCGTCATGGATGACATTCTTAAAGTGTATGTGAATGAACGCCAGAGTGATGAGCGTTTTATCGATACCTATCGTCGCTTAGGTATTGCGCCATTTAAAACTGCTGCATACCTCAAGCAAAACTTATCAGTGGAGCTTGTATGAAAGCTACAGCGCTAATTGCATATCGCCTGGGTCATCGCGCCACTTTTATTCAGAATGAATGGACCGTTTGGGGCCTACCGTCAGTTGAAGACAATTCAGACCAAGGCACTAATTCAGACCTGCCCCCAGCGGTAGGCAAGGTGATCGTTCCCTTCTCTTGGTGGCTAGAACATCGAAACAACAATGAGATCACCAGGCTGACTGCCCACGGTGAGATCGCAGTGTGGTTTACAGGCACAGATGATGTCCTTGCCCATGCTGCAGTAATTAAAAAGGCATCAGCATGGCCTTTGGTGGCTGTTCATTTTCCTATTTTTACGGATGGCCGCGGCTATAGTACTGCCGCATTGTTACGTGAGCGCTTGCATTGGCAAGGCAATATTTTAGCCATTGGAGATGTGCTGATCGATCAACTACGGCAAATGAGTCGGGTTGGTTTCGATCAATTTTCTTTGCGCGCAGATCAAGATCAAACCATGGCCTTGAAACAATTCTCGCTCTACAGCGTTAACCTTCAACACGCCTGGCGCGATTCTCGAAGTCAACTTATTCAAGCAGCCAAGCATGACTGTCTTGAAGAAGAATTGCAGGCCGCTTAGTGAGCAAGGTATATTTAGTTGGCGCAGGACCCGGCGCTGCCGATTTAATTACTGTACGCGGAGCGAACTTATTAGCGCGCGCGCAAATTGTGTTTCATGATGCTTTGGTTGAGCCTGAAATGCTTGCTTTGTGTCCCCAAGCGATTCTCGTACCAGTCGGTAAACGCTGCGGGCAATTATCATCATCGCAACGTTTTATTAATAAGCGTTTAGTTGATGCTGCCCAGCGTTATGAAACTGTGGTGCGCTTAAAGGGTGGCGACCCCATGCTATTTGGCCGTGCTGATGAAGAATTACGCGCCCTAGAGGCGGCTGGGGTGCCAACTGAGGTAGTGCCAGGTATTACGGCTGCGCTCGCCGGTGCAGCGGCCATTAAGCAATCGTTAACTTTGCGTGGCGTGGCTCGGAGTGTGGCCTTCATTACTCAAGCGCAAGCAAGTAATATAGTCACAGACTCTGTTGGGCAAATTGCACCGATATCAATCCTTCCCAACGCACATGCTACTGCAGATACCTTGGTGTTTTACATGGGTCGCAAAGATGCGGCGAGTATTGCCCAAGAATTAATTGCTCAAGGGCGTTCTATTGCTACACCAGTGCATTTATTAGAATCTGTCAGCACTCCACGCGAACGCATCTTTACTACTACTTTAGCTGAACTTACAGATCATCAATCCGAGTCATGGTTTAACAGTAATTCGCCGCTCTTAATCATGATTGGTGAGGCTTTAAGAAGTAGACAAGAATCTCCAGTGCAGATTCAAGCCGCAGACGCCGTCTTAAATTGCTCGGCTACTGAAATCGATAATGGCTTGCAAGACCTGAGTGTCTTCGCCGACAGCCGACGAAGCGCTTAAAGATGCTTGCGGAAATTGCAGTTGGCAGGCCTCAAGTAATTTGGGGAAATCGTTGCGTAAATGTCCGCCCTGTCCAAAAAATACCGGAATCACTTGAATCGCAGTAGCGCCTTGGCCCACTAATTGAGCAACTGCCTCTGCCAGATTTGGCTCCATCATTTCTAAGAAAGCTACTGCACTCGGAACCTGCGGCTGTTGCTCGCACCATAAAGCACTTAGGCGATCAAACGGCTCACGCCAGCGTGCATCACGCGCACCATGGCCAAAAAAGATTAGCGCTTTCATCATTATTTTTTAATTTAAACTGAACCCAACCGATTTTAATCGGACTAACAACTGTCGTGTATATTTATTCTTTCATTGCCTCCATTGAACTATGTCAAGCTTACTTAATCAAACTTGGGCCATTGCGCTACTTAGCGCCTTACTAATTGGCTCGGTCTTAATGGCAGTGCACCAAGCCGAGGTAATTGCCCATAAGGTTGGCGAACCATTCGGCACGCTAATCTTAGCGCTTTGCGTCACCATTATTGAAGTGGCGCTGATTGTATCGATGATGATCACGGGCTCTGCGGGCTCCGAATTAATTGCTCGCGACGCCGTATTTGCGGTGATCATGATTGTGATTAATGGTGTTATCGGCTTATGTATTTTTATGGGTGGTCTGCGCCATAAAGAGTTAAGTTTTCGAATCGAGGGAAGTAATACCGCACTAGCTGTTCTAGCTGCTCTGGCTATATTTAGTTTAGTCATGCCGGTTGTGACTACCAGCAGTCCAGGACCAACTTTTAATAATAGCCAGCTGGCTTTCGCTGGTATTGCTTCACTAGCGCTTTATGGGGCATTTGTCTTTTTTCAAACGGTGAGTCATCGTAGCTACTTCTTACCACTTCAGGCTACGCAAAAAATGGCTGGCGTAACGCATGCCCCACACCCGAGCAATCTTAAGGCCATTGTTAGTGGCATTCTGCTAATCGTAGCTTTAGTACTAGTGGTGGGCCTAGCCAAAGCCTTAAGCCCTGCTATTGAAGCTGGCGTTATGGCTATCGGCGCACCTAAAGCTGTCGTCGGCATTGCGATTGCCACTTTAGTTCTCTTGCCCGAAGGCCTTGCCGCAGTTAAAGCGGCGCGCGCTAATCAACTGCAAAGTAGTTTAAATTTATCGCTGGGCTCAGCACTTGCTAGTATTGGTTTAACCATTCCTGCGGTAGCCATTATTTCTATTTGGTTTAATTTACCTATTAGCCTTGGAATTAATTCAGTTGGCATCATTTTTCTTTTTCTTACTTTCCTTGTGAGTGTTCTCACTCTCGCCATTGGCCGAACTACCCTCATGCAAGGCGTGGTGCACTTAATTATTTTCTTTGAGTACCTGTTCCTGAGTCTGGTACCTTAAGAGTAGTTGCATCAGCAGTTGCATCAGTAGTTGCATCAGCAGCACCAAACAAAATACGACTCACTTCGCTATACCCCAATTCTTCGCGAATGCCGACAAATACCAAGTAGGGCAGAATAATCAGCCAGTAAATAAAGCTGGTAGCTGCTAAGCGGTAGGGGTCACCTTGTTCAAAATTGAGTAGCGATTCAAAAAAGGGTTTGTGATGGAAGAGACCCTCCAAGCCTGCCTCAAAAAAACTAAGGGCTAAGGCTACAACTAAATACACTATCGAGTGCCGCATCAAAATCCAAAAAATAGGCCTCCCCTTACCAAGGGCCATGGGAAATAGACTTTGCCCTAAAAGCATAAATTTTGCGCACAAAGCGGCTTTCACTAAGGCAAAACTGAGCGTCAACAGAGGCAATTCATTAGCGCGCAAAATTGAATTTGATAGTAAAACTAGCGCACTAAACCAAACACTTAAATATAAGAATAGAACAATAAATTTTCTAGTCTCATTGATCGCACTGTTCTTTAGACCCGCTAGAAAACCGGCATGGTGGGGAAATAAGCTCAAGGGGTTCTTTATCAGGGTTATAAAGACTAAAGAGTAGCAGATCGCTCTTACCCCAAGGCCCAAGAAGAGCTCGAAACCCAATAAAACTTCAATATAATGGCATCTTGCTCTTTTTTAGCTCTTTTATCGCTCTTTTTGTCTTTCTCAGCCATTCCTCATCATTTATTCTCAATGGCAACTATGCTAAGTACTCAAAAAATTAAACAGGCGGTGAAGTGGTTCATCTTGAACACGTTCAACCACTCGATGACTTTTATTAATAAGCATCCCCAATTACGTCAATCCTTATTTAATTTCTTGCGCTCAACTGGCATCTTAAAAATGCTCAAGAAAATGTATTTCAAGCATTTTCTGAAAAAGAATTTACCTTTTTCTCAATACATGATTGGCCCGACGATTGCTATCGATATTACTGAAAAACAAATGACAGCACGTGCCTATGCAATTTATGCTGATTTAAAAAATCGTCTTGCGACAACTAAGCATACGAAGGCTAATTAATGCGCATTGTTATCGATCTACAAGGCGCACAAAGTCTTAGTCGTTTTCGGGGCATCGGTCGTTATTCACTAGCGCTCACCCAAGGCATTATTCGCAACCGCGGTCAACACGAAATTATTTTGGTCTTAAGTGGCATCTTAAGAGATTCTGTGCCTACCATTGTGGAGTTTTTTGCATCTATTTTGTCACGTGAACAAATTCGGGTTTGGTATGCGCCTGGCCCTGTAGCAGAAATTCGTCAAGGTACCGAGCTACGGCGTGAGGCCGCAAAGCGCATGCGTGAAGCTTTTATTACCAGCTTAAAGCCAGATCTGATTCATATCAGCAGTTTTTTTGAGGGCTGGGGTGATGACGCAGTTGCCACCATTGGACCCTTTATGTCCGCAGATGGCCATGAAATTCCCGTAAGCGTCTCACTCTACGATTTAATTCCATTTCTGAATCAAGCAGATTACTTAGACATTATTCCGGGCTATAAATCAATTTATCTAGCGAAAGTGGCCGACCTTAAAAAAGTACCGCTCTTACTATCCATTTCTGATTTTTCTCGTCAAGAAGGCATCGAACACTTACATATTGCCCCAGAAAAGATTGTGAATATCTCTTCTGCGGCTGATGATTTCTTTACAGATCAAGCGCCTAGTACCGACCCCCAAGCCCTGTTTGAAAAGTTTCAGATTACCAAACCGTTTGCTTTGTATACCGGTGGCGCTGATGCCCGTAAAAACCTGAAACGACTACTACTCGCCTACGCCAGCTTATCACCAGCAATCCGCCAGGAACATCAATTAGTTCTAGCAGGGGTCATTGCGCATGAAGAACTCGTCAAATTACAAGAAATCCTGAAGCTCAATGGGATCAAGCCTGGTGAGGTCATTTTTACAGATTACATCACCGATAAAGAACTGCATACGCTGTACTTCACTTGCAAACTCTTCATCTTTCCTTCCTGGCATGAAGGTTTTGGTCTGCCTGCGCTTGAGGCAATGAAATCAGGCGCAGCCGTTATTGCATCAAACGTCACTAGTATCCCCGAAGTGATCGGTATTGACGAGGCGTTCTTCGATCCATTTTCAGTTGAATCGATTGCCCAAAAAATTGCCGCGGGCTTAAGCGATGAAGCCTTACGAACAAGGTTAATTGTCTACGGCAAAGCCAAGGCAAAGGAATTTTCTTGGGATATCACCGGCCAAAAAGCCATGGCAGCATTTGAAAAAGTCTATGCAAAGCATCAGGCTGAATTACAAGTACAAACTAAAAAGCCTCTTCCTATTGATATTTCGAATGCGGCCTTACGTAATCATTTACTGAATCAACTCATCAGCGATTCACCTGATGCCGTTTTTCAAAAATACAAGCCTCATAATGAAGACTTACTGCGTTTATCCGTTTGCATTAGTCAAAATTTTCCAGCTGATGATCGTAAACCGCAATTTTTAGTTGATATCTCGCAATTAATTACAGTCGATGAAAAGACAGGTATTCAACGGGTGGTGCGCTCGTTGATTACAGAATTTCTGGCAAATCCGCCAGCAAATTGGGACGTGAAGCTTGTTTACTCCGATCGCTTTTCTCTAGGGTATCGCTACGCTACTGAATTTAGTAAGCAATTTTCTCAGCAACCGACAGCTGCCGCCGATGATGAGTTAATTGAAACACAACCGGGTGATGTTTTTTTTGGCCTTGATTTGCAATCAGAAAATATTCAAATTCAGAAACAGTATCTTAATGCGCTGTTCATGAATGGCACCAAAATCTATTATGTAGTCTACGATTTACTGCCCTTATATTTTCCTAAAGCCTTTCCTGAAACTGTCGATCACTTGCATGCCCAGTGGCTTAGAGAAATTAGTAAGTACGATGGTATTTACTGTATCTCTAAAGCAGTAGCTGACGAATTTAAGGTCTGGTCGGCCAAAAATATTCCTACGCTTTCGCCAAAATTTGATGTCAATTGGTTTCATCTAGGTGCTGATATTGAAAGCTCTGCGCCCACTAAAGGGATGCCAGCCGATGCGCATGAAGTCATCGCCAAAATTAAGGCGCGCCCTAGCTTTATTATGATCGGTACGATTGAGCCGCGCAAAGGCTATAAGCAGGCGCTAGCTGCTTTTGAGAAACTCTGGGCCAAAGGCGTCGATGTCAATTTAGTCATCATCGGTAAACATGGCTGGCTAATGGATGAATTTGCGAATGATCTGCCAAAACATCCTGAATTTGGTAAGCACTTTTTTTGGCTCAACCGCATTAGCGATGAATACCTAGAAGCGCTCTACGCTGCAGGCACTTGTCTACTACTCACCTCTCAAGGCGAAGGCTTTGGTTTGCCGCTCATTGAAGCGGCTAGGCGGCATTTACCTATTATTGCCCGTGATATACCGGTATTTAGAGAGGTAGCGGGTGAGCATGCTTATTACTTTCACTGCGATTTAGAGAATGCTGCCAACCCAGCTAATAACACTGTCCCTGCAGCAGCATTCCCCTTGCACAATCTGGCTGAAGCAGACCAAATTGCCAGCAGCATAGAGGCTTGGCTAGCGCTTTATCAGGCTGGAAAACACCCCAAATCGGATCAAATGCCTTGGCTTACCTGGAAAGAAAGTGCCCAGTCCATTCTGAAAAGCTTATTAAAATAAGGTTTATGAGCAAATTACCTTTGCAAAGCCAACCTCAAACGACCTCATTTAACTCGTTACCCCCCTCCTTGCTTTCGCTTTGGCAGTATCGGGCGTTTATCTTTGGCAGTACCAAGCGCGAATTTCAAATGAAGTATAAAAAC
The DNA here is from genome assembly GCF_021395195.1 of Polynucleobacter sp. IMCC 29146. Classification (NCBI taxonomy): domain Bacteria; kingdom Pseudomonadati; phylum Pseudomonadota; class Betaproteobacteria; order Burkholderiales; family Burkholderiaceae; genus Polynucleobacter; species Polynucleobacter sp. IMCC 29146. The sequence continues at coordinate 99,584 of NZ_JAJVCR010000007.1, forward strand.
TCGTTGCTGGGTTTTGCTTGGCCGATTCTGAATCCCTTAGCACTCATTTTGGTTTATACCTTGGTCTTTTCTAAGATCATGGGTGCTCGCCTACCGGGCGCTGAAAGTATTTACTCATACAGTATTTATCTTTGTATTGGCATTATTACTTGGAGCTTATTTGCCGAAATTACTTCGCGCTCCCAAACTGTATTTTTAGATAATGCCAACCTGCTTAAGAAACTCAATTTTCCACGCCTATGCCTGCCGGTTGTAGTGATCTTCAACGCATGCCTTAACTTTCTCATTATTTTTTCTTTATTTATTCTTTTTTTACTAGTCACCAATCAATTTCCAGGCTGGGTCATATTGGCTGTAATTCCCCTGCTACTAATTCAAATTGGCTTTGCAATTGGGCTGGGAATTAATTTAGGCGTACTTAATGTATTTTTTCGGGATATTGGTTACTTTTATGGGGTAGCTCTACAGTTTTGGTTTTGGCTCACACCCATTGTGTATTCCGTCAATATTCTGCCGGAAACAATTCGCCCACTGATAGCTTTAAATCCATTAAGTAGCTTGATGGAGGCATATCAAACGATCTTCATCAGACAACAATGGCCAGATTGGTCTAGTCTTTGGTACATCATTATTTTGGCTCTCCTACTTAACCTGAATGGGCTTCGTTTATTTCGTAAGCGCTCCGGTGAAATGGTGGATTTACTTTAATGGGCAAAATTGTTGTCTCCAATCTTGGAAAAGCGTATAAACGCTATCCTTCCAAATGGTCGCGTTTAGCCGAGTGGCTTATTCCTTTTAGCGGTCAGCGCCATGAACTGAATTGGGTACTAAGCGATCTTAATTTCAGCGTAAAGCCAGGTGAAGCATTAGGCATTATTGGCATCAACGGAGCTGGTAAGAGCACCTTACTAAAAATGATTGCTGGAACATCACAACCCAGCACCGGCTCAGTTGCTATTTCAGGGCATGTAGCTGCTCTCCTTGAGCTTGGTATTGGCTTTCATCCCGACTTTACTGGCAGACAAAATGCCTATATGGCCGGACAACTCTTAGGCTTTAGTGTGGATGAGATTACTGCGCTGATGCCCGAGATTGAATCGTTTGCTGAAATTGGTGAGTACCTTGATCAAGCGGTGCGCTTTTATTCTAGCGGCATGCAAATGCGCTTAGCCTTTAGTGTAGCGACGGTAAAACGACCCGATGTGCTCATCATCGATGAAGCTCTATCGGTGGGCGATGCCTACTTTCAGCATAAGTGCTTTGATCGCATCCGCGAGTTTCGAGAGCTCGGCACCACTCTTTTGATGGTTTCGCACGATAAGCTAGCAATTCAGTCAATTTGTGATCGGGCTATTTTATTAAATAAAGGGCAAATCGCCATTGAAGGCGAGCCTGAAGTTGTCATGGATTACTATAACGCCTTATTGGCTGATCGCGAGAGCGAGCATGTGCGGCAAGAACTCTCTCACCAAGATCCTAGTAAGCCAAATAAAGTGAAAACGATTTCTGGCAGTGGTGAGGCACTAATTCAGGATGTGGGTTTATTTGCTAATGATGGAAATCGCATTGAAGTAGTGCAAGTTGGGCAAGCGCTTCAACTACACGTCAAGGTTAAATGTATCCAAGCAATTGATGCGCTCGTACTGGGGTATCTATTTAAAGATCGTCTAGGTATGCCCGTTTTTGGCACCAATACCTTTCACCTAGGGCGTCAATTAAGTGATCTGAAGGCCGGCGAAGTAATTGAGTTTAGTTTTCAGTTTATGGCCAATTTTGGTCCTGGCACCTATTCTTTAGCGCTTTCACTGCACGCTAGCGATAATCATATTGCCAAAAACTATGAATGGCGCGATCATGCTTTAGTCTTTACTGTTATCAATCAGCAAGAGCACTTCGAAGGAGTGGCATGGTTGCCATCCACCGTTGAAATCAAACGCTAAATAATGCTAGAAATGATCGAATGAACTCAAAAAATCCGAATTCTATTGGCCTTTATAAAGCTTTTGAGGATCTCCATCGAGGCTCGCACGAGTTAATTAAATCTCGCTTAGGAGTCTATTTACCTTTTGTCGAAGTCGTCAAATCAATCTACCCTCCTGCTCCGTCCAGTTCTACAGCTACTGAAGCGATTGAAGCCCTCGATTTGGGTTGCGGCAGAGGAGAATGGCTAGAGTTACTTAAGGAAAACGGGGTCAGCGCTGAAGGCATTGACCTCGATGATGACATGCTCAGTGCATGCAGAGCTCGAGGCTTGAAGGTCGCTACGGGTGATGCAGTGGCCTATTTACAATCTCTGCCTAACAATAGTCGTAGCGTGATATCAGGCTTTCATATTGCCGAGCATCTATCGCTGGATGACTTAAAATTATTGGTTGAAGAATCACTTCGAGTACTAAAGCCTGCAGGGCTTCTGATTCTGGAGGCGCCCAATACCGAAAACTTGGTCGTTGGCACCTCCAGTTTTTATTTAGATCCAACTCACCAGCGCCCCTTGCCTTCTCAGTTACTCACTTTTCTAACGGATTATTTTGGTTTTGCCAGATCAAAATTACTTCGCCTGCAAGAGCCAACTCAATTACGTGATGAATTAACTCCGGTTAGCCTCTTTAATGTATTAAGTGCAGTAAGCCCGGATTACGCAGTAATTGCGCAAAAACAAGGTGATACAAATATATTGGCCCGTTTTGATACTTTATTTAATCAGGATTACGGTCTTAGCCTTGATGTATTAGCCATCCGCTATCAATTACATATTGATAGCTTAGGAAAACGCCTTACAGATCTTGAGCAACACGTGCAACTCTTAAATGCCCGGATGAATAAAATTTGGCGACTCTTTGGACCCCTACGTTGGGTGAAAAACTTATTTAGCAAAGACTCAAAGTAAGGTGGGTATGAGCCAGCAAAATCTTCATCGAGTTCTAATGTGAGTTCTACTGTGACCCCCCCAGAAAATTCAAACATGCGTGGGTTAGTCGTCAGTATTCCGCCCCGCTACCTGCCTTTTGCCCTTTTTAATCTCAAGAAAATTTATGGTGAATTAGGCTGTCAATTGCCCATCGAAATATGGGAGGTAGGCAATGAGCTCAATGCTGATGCTAAAAAACAGTTAAATGCCATTACCGACAAAATTATTTGGCGCAACGTAGCGGAATTTACCCAAGACCTAAAGCATTGGCAAGGCTTTCAAGTCAAAGCATTTGTCGTCGCCCATTCTGCGTTTAATGAAGTACTGTTATTTGACGCCGATGGTATTTTTCATCAAAACCCAGAAAATTTATTTTCTGACCCCGAATACCAAAAAACAGGCTATTACCTTTTCCGCGATTTAAAGCGTTGGGTTTTTGAATTTAATTGGTGGGATCGATTGATGTACAAATTTAACCTGCGCCAACCTTTTAAAGGCAATAAATTTCGTAATTATGCGTTCTTTTTAGAGCGCCAAGCGTGGTTGCGCCGGTGTTTGAATAATGTAAAGCCGAGTAATTTTCCAGCGGAGTGGGATTACATTTGGCAAGATGAAATGCCTAAAGAGCCCGTCATCGAGACTTATGTAGATAGTGGTGTCGTTGCTATTAACCGCAGCAAACGCCCTGAAACTATTAAGAAATTATTTGATCTCAATAATAACCACCCCGATACGTATAAATATGTCTGGGGCGATAAAGAAACTTTTTGGATTTCAGCCCTCATGGCTGGCGAACCGCTAACCGTTAACCCCAAATGGGCGTATGAAAAAGATGCTGAACAAAATCAAGCTTGGAAATCAAAGCAAAATCTGATTTGCCAAGATTGGAACGGCCAACTCTTTTTTACCCAAAAGGGTGTGGTGTAGTTCACTGATAAATCATCTTAGGTTTTAAATAAGTGCTTTACTTGTTACTAAATACTAAATTATTTTTTAAGTAGTTGCGCTAAATAGCTATTAAGCTCTTTACCGATAAGACCGGCAGCATAGTCAGAGATATGGTCAGAATAGCTATAAAGTAGGCGATCATTTTTAGACATCCCACAGACCCCTTTCGTGACATCACACAGGATATCAGTGGTATCAAATACCGTTACTACACCTGGGTTACGCTGAGCTAATGTGCGCAACAGCTCGCTATATTTCTGAGTCATTTTTAGATGGCGCTCATACGTTAAAGAACACCGCGCATTTAATTTCTTGGGGAAAATCCAATTTAATGCAGCTAGTGAGCTTTGCCTTTGCACGCAGTCCTCTGGAAATGCGAGCGTGGGGTTGTCCACCAATAAAACAACTTTTTTACCAGCGGCCTTTAGGGGGTTAATCGCATTTTGTACCGCTTCAAGAGCTACCTCAAAATAAGGGGATGCCTCAAGATCCTCCAGAAATTCAGTTTCTTTTAAATTAAAGAGATTGCGTGTAGCGGCCACAAATAAAACTGCTTCAATTTTAGAATTTTGTGCAATCGCATTAATGGCTAAGGGCGATGCCGGTAAAAATCTAGCATAAATGGGATTACTTGAAATCAGGGTTGTCACTGGAAACTTGCCGCCAGGCCCGCCAATAAAAAGCCAGCGACCATTCGCAGTAGAGGTGCGCACAAGCCCACGAAAGATAGCTTCAGCATGGCTGTCACCAATCAATGCATACTTAATCGGGGGGCGACTATCTTGCAAGCAAGTGGTAAACCAAGACTTATCGATTGCGCCTACGCCACATTCTTCATTTAAATCAACACCAGCTACTCCATCATTACCAGATAAAGGATCAATATTAATTTGATTAGCGACTCTAAATGGTAAGCCTTCACGTAATTTAATATTAATTCCTGCGCCAGCAATCGCTATCATCAGCACTAACAAGATAATGGTTTTCAGTTTCCCTTTGCTGCCATAACGAAAGGGTTTCTCTATATATTGATAAGTTAACCAGGAGAGTAAGATCGCTAGCGCAACGATAATGCAGCGCGTGAGAAATGGTGCCACTTCGCTATTGAGAATACGGGCCAATGACAATAAGGGCCAATGCCATAAATACAAAGGAAAGCTAATTAAGCCAAACCAAACCAAAATACGATTAGATAAAACTTGTTGATTAAACCAAGGCATCCCGCCATGGCTAGCTGCACCAATTAAACAAGCTGCCCCAAGGGTTGGTAATAAAGCCCAATAGCCTGGAAAAAGGCTTTCCTTATTGATGAAGCTTATGCCCAATAAGATTAATGCAACACCTCCCCAAGACAGCCAATTTGGGGAAATTAATTTAAAGAACTTGGGAGTGTATAAAACAAAATAGGCTAATAAAGCACCAATCAAGAGCTCCCAAAAGCGAGTTAGAGGGGAGTAAAACGCTGCAACCCGATCGATTTTAATTTCATCGACATTGAGCCAAAAAGAGCCAATTGCGATCACACCAACAACCCATAGCCAAAGATACGGTTGGGCAAGGCGTGATTTAACCCACCAAGCCGCCCATAAAATCAATGGCCAAAAGATGTAAAACTGCTCTTCAATGCCAAGGCTCCATAAATGCAATAGCGGCTTAGTGTCAGAAGTGTTATCAAAATAGCCGCTCTCTTTCCATAAAACAAAATTTGATAAAAAACTAGCTCCACCAAAAACATGTTTACCTAATTGCTGGTATTCGCGCGCCACCAAAATACACCAACCTAAGGCGAGGCTAACGAGCAAAACGGTGATTAATGCAGGGAAAATACGGCGAATACGCCGTGAATAAAAATGAATAAAACTAAATGTGTTATTACTTAAGCTCTCATATAAAATCGTCGAAATTAAAAACCCAGAGATCACAAAAAATATATCAACTCCAATAAAGCCACCCGGCACCCACTCTGGAAATGCGTGAAATAGCACTACGGCCAAAACTGCTACTGCCCTTAACCCATCAATATCAGCGCGATATTTTATGGAATCATTTGAGGTCGACACTTTACTGAAGCCTAAATGCATTGAGGTAACCTAAAAAATCTTGCGACCACCACCAAAAAATTTTATTTTCTCCGATAGTATGAGCAATTCGCCAATAAAATAAATATAGAAAAACTAAAAAAAGGACTAATGGAAGCAGCCAGACCGAGCTTTTATAAGTCAGCTCACGGTTATTTTTAATAGTGATTAAGATGATTAGAAATAAAAATCCCAAAATATGAATCCACCTACCCCAATCGATGCCAAGCATAAATAAAGGTAGTATTGGTATTAAAGCTAGCCCCGAATAGACTAAAAACTGCTGATACTTGGGCTTACCTAAAGCAGCTATTCCATAAAGCGCTAGTGGTACTAAAGTTAATAATAATAGAGGAATGAAGCTTTTATAAAAGCCTGAATGAATTTTCAGTGGTGGCTTACTGAGTATTTCAATCGCGTCGCACCCTAAAGAGCCATTTGTGCTCCATGGATTAAGGCTGGCACAAATAATAACGGTATCACTCAAACTACCCTTGAAAAAGAAATAGAGGCTCAGCAAAATACAGAATGCAATGCCGTAAGGAATAATATATACAAAGACTTTACTGTCCTTATTTAATAAGTAAATTAGTAAAATAAAAAACTGTAAGAAGAAAAATAATCCCTCGTGCATCAGCGTTAAAACGGGAAAGCTTAGGCACAAAAACCAAAAATCCCATCTTTTATAGAAAATAGTTGTTGTTGGTTTGGCAATCAACTGTAACAAAGCAAAGATGGAGAAAGTAGCAAAGAGGAGTAATTCTTTTCTACCTGAACCCATTGGGTCATTTAGATCAAACATAAAGCCCCAAGGGGCTAAAATAAGTACTAACTCGATTGGCCCAATTTTTTTAAGGGCGCAGATCAGAAAAAATGATCCGCATAAGGTTGCGTAGAGTAAATACTTGGTGGCAAGTACGGCCTTAACAGGATTAATATCTAAATATTGATTTAGCCCTAAAGCAAATTCCCCAAATAAGCCGCGACGAATAAAGCCACTCGAATAATTGATTAGCCAATCAGTCGCAATATAGCCATGAAAAGAATAGGTATTTTGTATTTCATTAACTTTAAGAAAATAGGCTAATAAAAATACCGCTAAAACCACTAAGGATAAAATCTGCAGCAATGAGAATCGACGGAACTCAAAGAGAAGAGAGTTTTTCATTACTACTAACTTAAGGCTTTTCGAGATGTCGCAGAAGAATATGTACACGCTCAAGGTTAGCGGCCGCAGTAGGATGCTTGTCTAACTCATGAATATAATACTTGCGAGAAAGGTCTTCATTTTTCGCAGCTAATGTGAGGTCAAGCGTATCGATGCCCATACTTTTAATCTTAGCTAAAACCTTGTCATTATTATAAGTACCGATAAACCAGGCTTCATCAGCTTTAATAAAGCCAACAACGAGTCGCTCCCCGCGTTTTTTACTTTCTAGTGCCATCGTCTTCAAAACACCAAGATACAACTCAATTTGCTTATCTTGATCAGTGGTAACCAAGAGACTATCTTGAATTAAATTAAAAATCTTTGATGAAGTAACTAAAGCGCGCAAGGCTTTGGGAGAATGCTCTACCCACGCAAAGGAGCGGCAATAGCCATCCCGCTTAACTTCTCCAGAAGGCTCTAATTGATATTTTGGTGAGCCCAAAGAAAAGAAATCTGCGCAAGCAACCCGACTCGCATGCCATGGGGCAGTTAGAACCACTTGCACATCGGCTTTGGTATCTAATTGACTTTGTAAGACCGCCAATGATTGGTGAATTCCCCAGCCATGAATACCGTAATTCTTAACTACTAATGGGGTATATGCCTTTAAATTACTATGTGCTTTACCGCCATTAAGTAAGTCACCTGCGTAAAAACTCATGGTTTCGTTATCTGCCACGCCCTCACCAAAGGTAAATGAGTCTCCTAAGAAATTAATTCGGTGGCCTGACTGATCAGATGTAGTTTTTGGCGCAAGATTTGCATCGTATTGCGGTGTTACCCGAAAACCATCCTTGCCAATCGTAAAGATCGTGTCGTAAAGCACATCACCATTGGATGCTACCTTCTTCGCCGTAAATGCTCCGGGCTGAGGCTGACTGCCAAATTCGCCTAAATGCCAATAGGCTGGGGTGTTATAAGTTTGGGCTGAATCAAAATAGGCAAATACCGATTTATCTTTGCCGGTATTAATGCCAGTGTCAGGCTTTTTACCCATTAAATCAGGCGCATAAGCAAGCCCAGTTTCAACTAGCGCCATAGTCACCGTGAGGGAAATAATCACAATCACTGCGTCGCGCAAAAGGTTAGTGGCACTAGCCAGACAGGCTAAGCTAAAACTGATTGCCCACAGAAAGGTAGCAACGCTGCGCTGCTGATAAGCACTATAAAATAAATACGCTGCAACAGCTGCAAAAATGATGGGTAGGATCAGTTTCTTCAGCATACGATGTGGGGAGCTTTAATGACTAATCAAGTTCGTAGGCATTTTTATAATCCAGCTTTAATGCGGGGTCTTGATCTTCTTTACGCATAATGGAATTACCCACGACAAGAAATTCAATTTCAGTGCCCATCAAACAACGGAAGGCATCTTCAGGAGTGCAAACAATCGGCTCACCCCGCACATTAAATGAAGTATTTACTACTACCGGACAACCCGTGAGGGCTTTAAAGCGACTCACTAAAGCGTGATATTTAGGATTTGTCTCTTGATGAATCGTTTGTACTCGCGCTGAGTAGTCGACGTGGGTTACTGCAGGGATTTCAGAGCGCGGAACATTTAATTTTTCAATGCCAAAGAGTTTTTGCTCTTCAGAAGTCATCGATAATCGTTTTGACTTTTGCACATCAGCCACTAAAAGCATATAGGGGCTATCGACATTAATATCAAACCATTCATTCACATCTTCACGCAATACGCTAGGCGCAAAAGGCCGAAATGATTCACGGTATTTGACTTTTAAGTTCAGTAATTTCTGTGCTGATGGTGAACGTGCATCAGCCAAGATAGATCTACCGCCCAAGGAGCGTGGGCCAAACTCCATTCGTCCCTGGTGCCAGCCAATCGCCTTTCCTTCGGCTAAAGCCTGGGCAGTTAATTCAGTCACTTCAGCGTCGGTGTGATTGGTAAAAATAGCGCCTGCAGCTGCTAAGCGTTTTTCAATATCAGCTTGCTCAAATTGGGGCCCCAGAAAAGACCCCTTCATACCATCCTGCAGGGCGGGATTCAGTTTGCGGGGCTGTTGCAACATAATGTAGTAAGCACCCAACGCAGCTCCCACTGCACCGCCGGCGTCTCCTGCAGCCGGCTGAATCCAAATATTCTCAAAGATATTTTCACGTAGCAGCTTGCCATTAGCAACACAGTTAAGCGCCACACCGCCAGCTAAACACAAGTTCTTTAGACCTGTGGTCTGCTGAATACCTTTAGCTAACTTAATGACCACTTCTTCGGTAACCGCTTGAATCGACGCAGCCAAATCCATTTCGCGTTGAGTTAATAGGGCTTCTTCCTTACGCCGTGGGCCGCCAAACAGATCGTCAAACTTTTGGTTGGTCATGGTCAGACCCGTGCAGTAATTAAAGTAACTCATATCTAAAGCAAATGAGCCATCTTCTTTAATATCAATCAGGTGATCTTTCATGAGCTGCGCAAACTTGGGCTCGCCATAGGGAGCTAAGCCCATCACCTTATATTCGCCTGAGTTCACTTTAAAGCCGGTGTAATACGTAATTGCCGAATATAGCAAGCCTAAGGAATGGGGGAAATGAATTTCCTTTTGCACTTCCAATGAATTGCCCTTACCAATCGCTAGCGACGTTGTAGTCCACTCACCCACACCATCCATCGTCAAAATCACTGCTTCTTCAAAAGGCGATGGAAAGAAAGCGCTGGCTGCATGGCTTAAATGGTGTTCAGAAAATAAAAGGCGCTCAGTCCAATTGGTATTTTTGCCCCACAAACTTTTAAGAGCATCTGAAATAACCGACTTCTGAAATAGCTTATCTTTTAACCATACGGGTAAAGCAGTTGCGAATGACTGAAAACCACTTGGCGCATAGGCTAAATAAGTTTCTAGTAAGCGTTCAAATTTAAGAAATGGCTTGTCGTAAAAAACAATGTAGTCAATCTCTTCGGGTTTGCAACCCACTTCGCCCAAGCAATAACTAATTGCCTGATTCGGAAAATCCTGATCGTGCTTCTTACGCGTAAAGCGCTCCTCCTGTGCAGCAGCCACAACCTCGCCATCAACGACTAAGCAAGCGGCAGAGTCATGATAGTAAGCAGAAATTCCGAGTATCTTCATCAAGCAATTAAGTTAGGTATCGCACTAGCGGACTAAAAAGGCAGTAAAAATTAAAACAAGGTATAGATAAAGGGTGCAACGACTGCACTCTTAGCTGCCAAAATTAACAAGCCGCCCAATACAACCATCACAATGATGATGGGTAAAAGCCAGAGCTTTTTCCGTACTTTTAAAAATTTCCATAACTCTTGTAAAAATGACATGGATTGAAGTCCTTTAATTTTATTTGGTAATTAACAATATAAAGTGATGATTTCGATAAATTCTTTTTCAAAATTGATCTTTAAATGATTCGGGATTGGGGCCAGGGGGATTGCGCTCAATCCAATAGGAATTAACGTGTTGTTTTTTAATTCTTAAAGCATCGCGGCCGATTAAACGCATAAAAAGTGCAACTGGCGTAATCACTACGAAGAACAGCACACCTAAAACTAATGGGCTTACCACGCGCCCCATTAATAAGCCCAGTTGATACCAAGCTTTATTGAGCGGCGCTAATAAAGTTGGGGCAATTACCGTAGCCAAAAAAAATGCAATCGATAAAGCGCCAAAAGTCTGACTATAAATCGGCGCAGAATCTGTTAGCCAGTTGTAAGCGGCGATAAGAAAAAAGATGCCAGTAAAGACTAGACCAAAAGTTCGGTTTTGCGGTAAAACAGAGCCGTGCAAAGAATTGGGATTTTTACTCATAGTCACTTTAAGATTATTCCTAATTATAAAGTCTTTAAGTAAAAAGGCTGATAGCCTTGGACTAAGCGTTTTAACTGGGCAATCAGGGCCGCAAAATCATCGCGTCCGAGATTTTCTTGCAGCAGACTTAACTCTGCCGTCAATTCAGTCCAGGGTAGGAAATCTTCTCTAGCCATCATGATACGGGGATGCGAAGTTGCTACGGGGTTTTCACCAATCAAAAGCTCTTCATAAAGTTTTTCCCCAGGTCGTAAGCCCGTAATCACAATTTCAATATCACCCAAGACGTCACCTATTGCGCCCGTATTCCCATCCTGCTGATTAGTTTCAGGGAGTTGGTCGACTAAGGGTGCACGTACAGTTAAGCCTGAGAGCTCAATCATGCGTTTAGCTAGGTCATAAATCTTTACGGGCTCACCCATATCGAGCACAAAGACTTCCCCACCCTTAGCCATAGCACCAGCTTGAATTACTAATTGCGCCGCCTCAGGTATCGTCATGAAATACCGCGTCACATCTGCATGCGTTAGGGTCACTGGCCCCCCGGCTCGAATTTGCTCTCTGAATAAAGGTACAACTGATCCGCTCGAACCCAGTACATTACCAAAGCGCACCATACAAAAACACGTTTTGCTATTAGCAGCTAAAGCCTGCAATACCATTTCTGCAAACCGCTTAGTAGCGCCCATCACATTGGTCGGCCTGACGGCTTTATCAGTACTAATTAAAACAAAATTAGCAGTGCCATAGGTTTGTGCAGCCATGGCTAAATTGAAGGTGCCAAGCACATTATTCTGCAGTCCTTCAGCAGGGTTATGCTCAACTAAAGGCACGTGCTTATAAGCTGCTGCGTGATAGACCGTATCAATCGGCCACTGCTTGAAAATACTGTCTAAGCGGGCTACATCGCGCACATTGCCAAGCAGCGGAATGATTTCAACCCCCTCTTTTTGCTGGGCTTGCATTGACTCGCGCAATTCGGATTCAATGGCGTACAAGTTATATTCACTGTGATCGAGTAGCAGGAGTTTTTTAGGTCCGGTCTGTAATATTTGTCGGCATAGCTCTGCGCCAATACTGCCACCAGCACCGCTCACCAAAACTATTTTATTGCGACTATTTTTTTCAATTAATACTTGATCTGGGGTCACCGGCTCACGCCCTAATAAATCATCAGGATCTAGTTCTTTAATATCAAGAACCGTTATACGCCCCTGGGCTAAATCAACTAAGTCGGGAAGTGAGCGCACATGCACTTGATGTTGGCGCAGGTCTGCCAAAATTTCATTACGCTTTGCACGCCCGATGGATGGCATTGCCAACAAAATGTCAGTCACTCCATGGGTGTCAATCAAGCGACCAATCTCATTGGGAGCGTAGACCATCAAGCCATTAATCGTACTACCTTGATACTCTGAACCGTCATCTAAATATCCAGCCAAAAAATATTGGCCCGATTGGCGAAGGGCTGAAGCAATTTGCATGCCCGAGTGTCCTGCGCCATAAATGAGCAAGGTGCCTAATACAGGTCGCCCATTTTTCCCGCGGGCATTAAAGCCAAACGATAGGCTTGCAGTAATACGCGCTAAAGCCATTAATAAAAATAAAATGATGGGCTGGACCAAACCAATACTGCGATAGATATAAGGCGAGGCAAACATGAAAATCGCCGTGAAATACAGTACCCCATAGATCGCTACTGCTTTACCCATGAGCGCCATTGAATGCGCCCCGGTAAAACGCAATACGGTTTTATATACTCCAAATTGGATAAATACAGGTATCGCTAAAGCTACAGCAAGGAAGTATGCGTATTTCTGCTCAGGAATGAGGCGATGCCACTCATCCAGACGCAATGAAAAGGCTAGCCAGGTAGCTAACAAGGCGCACACAATGTCGACTGACATAGCAATAAACTGCTTAGCCCAACGGGGCATACCCAAAATAGCCGCTAATTCTTTTTTCATGACCATCCTGTCAATTTAAGCCCATTTTAGAGGCTTTTTAGTCACGTTTTAATGTGCGACACCCTCACGTCCCAATACCTTCATACCTGTCAAAAACAGAATGTAGCAATCAAAGGGGGTTGAGCGCCTTTGCAGATACTCAAAGTCTAGTCGCACCTTTTGCTCTAAATCAAGCTCATCGCGCCCATTTACTTGCGCCCAGCCGGTAATACCAGGTAATAAAACCTCAATACCCTTGGCGTTACGCATCGCAATTAAATCATCTTGGTTATATAGCGCAGGGCGAGGCCCAACAAAACTCATCTGGCCAAGTAGGACTGACCATAATTGCGGTAATTCATCCAAACTCGATTTGCGTAAGAAACCACCAATTGGGGTGAGGTAGCTTTGCGCGCCCGTTAATAAATGCGTGGCCACATTAGGAGTATTTTTTTGCATAGTTCTAAATTTTGGCATGAGGAAAAGTATGTTATTTTTACCCACCCGCATCGACCAAAATAAAATTGGTCCTGGCGATGTGAGGCAAACCGCAATTGCTACCAGCAACATTGGCATAAATAAAATGAGTAGCGCCAAGCTACATAGAACTAAATCTAAGCAACGCTTCATGTTGATTGCCCTACCTGTTTTCGCTCAGCCAAAAAAGCTTGTGCCGTTAGTGCAATCGCGTCTTCGGCTTTAAGGGGTGGCTGCCAATTTAAAAGAGTGTGGGCTTTAGTCGAGTTCACTTGCAAAGAACCCACTAGGCGTTGAACTGCTGCCTTCGTGCCCAACATAGAACCTAAATAAAGCATTAGTCCTGGTGGTATAGAAAATAATAAAGGTGGCTTTCTATGCATTCCCTTAGCAATCATTTGAATCAAAGCTGGCGTAGAAAAATCGGTTCCGTCTGCCAATAAAAACAGTTGGTTTGCTGCTTTAGGGTGGGCAATCGCGAGGCGTATAAAGTCAACTAAGTTATCGAGCGCCAAAAAACTACGTTTATTATGAATGCCCCCTAAAGGCAGCGGTATGAGATTACCTAAGAAAGTACCAGATTGAGTAGCCACTAAATCCATTAATTTACGAAAGTTTGCCTTCACACGTGGACCATAGATGAGTGGGACCCGAATAATCACAAAGTCCATGTGAGAGCCATGCTCAGAACAGATTTTTTGCAAGCCCTCCTCCGCCTCCAACTTACTAATTCCATAAGGGTCAACAGGAGCCGGGGGGGAAGCCTCACTAAACGCCTCTCCTAGAAGCGTTTCTTCACCATTTACCTTAATGCTACTGAGGAAAATAAAGCGTTTTACCCCCGCAGCCGCGGCTTGCTGCGCTAAATTGGTGGTAGCAGCGGTATTAGCATGCCGATAGACGGCTAAAGGGTCAGGTGCAGACTCCCTCATCACATGGGTTCGTGCCGCCAAATGAATCACGGCGTCTACCCCCAAGAGGATAGGCCATTCTGTATTCGGGCCAATGTCGCTGAGGGCGACATATTTAACCTTAGAGGCGCTATTAGACCCTTCCAAAATAGCCTTACTTGGCAGCGATCGCACCGCGGCCAAAATCTCCAGTTCTGGCCAGGTTTGAGTCAAAACCTCAAGTAGGCGGCGACCCACAAACCCAGTCGCTCCGGTTACTAATATCCGTCCCACGGCTGGGGAGGGCAAATTAGACGATGAGGTAGAAAAGGAAGAGTTAGTCAAGCCGCTCTCAGAATATGGATAATCAGGGAAAACATCGAAAGTCTCAAAATGTCCAAAACTGCTATGTCCTGCAATTTAACTAAAACGCTATTTTAGTCTGCACTTATGGGTTTAATTCGATTCTTCTTAGCCTACTCGGTGGTAGTGGCCCATTTTCTGTTTTTTCCCAGCTTTCGCCTCATTGGCGGAGAAGTGGCGGTAGAGGCATTCTTCATTATTTCTGGCTTTTATATTGCCATGATCCTCAATGGGCGCTATTCCTCTATTAAGGATTTTTGGATTAATCGGTTTTTGCGCCTCTATCCTGCCTATATTGTCATTGCGGGCTTCAATCTAGTAGTTAATTTAATTGACCCAGGTGAACTCAAAAATGTCTTCGAACTTCCCACCGCGTTAAGTATTTATCTCGTCTTTACCAACGCTACCTTGATGTTCCAAGATTTAGCGATGTTTTTGGGCGTACGCGATGGGCATGTCTTGTTTGTAAAGAATTTTTTAGAGTCTAGCCCGGTGGTATTTCGTTACTTGTTAATTCCTCAAGCCTGGACGCTAGGCGTAGAAATCAGCTTTTATTTGCTTGCGCCACTGCTATTTTTTAGGAAATATAAATACATCTATCTATTTTTCTTTATTTCTTTAATCATCCGCATTTATTTGCTGATGCACGGTAAGTTCGATGACCCTTGGAGCTATCGCTTCTTTCCTAGTGAGCTTGCACTATTTATGTTGGGGGCAATTGCATACAATATTTATGACAAGATTGACTTCAATAAGAATCCTGCACTCTTACAAGAAATGGGCAAATGGTTTTTAGTCTTAGTAATGGGATTCATTTTTTTCTTTCCTAATATCGCCGCAAATTATGAATTCAAAAAAGGGCTCTTCTATTTGCTCTTGGCTGTAGGTATGCCCTTGATCTTTAACTTAACCAAAGACAATAAAATAGATCGCTTCATTGGCGAGCTGTCTTACCCCATTTACCTTATTTGGGGTTTGCGGATCGACATCACTAAAATTATTTGCGATGCATTTCAAATCACCAATGAAAATGTCAAAGGCGTGATATTTTATGGCTCTATATTAGTATTAGCAATTGCTATTCATGTATTAGTTGAGAAGCCAGTTGAGAAAATTCGCGCGCATTTTAGGGCAAAAAAAACATTTAGTAGTTAATCTATGCCCGCTAAAAGTAAAAAAATCTTTTTTTGGGGATTCTTAATTACCTTTCAAGTATTAATTTTATATCTTGCTTTGGTGATTGCTGACTTTGTTCTGCAGAAATATATTTCGTTCCAAAATGAAGCTATAGTGAGCGAGGCGAAAGAGATTGAAAGAAAACGGATTACAGAAGAAGATCATCCTCAGCGTAGGCTTGCTATCAAAGAAGGCTTCAAGCCCCTTTTTTATCCTGAAACCGTCGATATTTATCCTCCCCTCCGTCGTTTAGCCCTAAGTCTGGGCGCTGCGCCATTAGCACCCCAACCAAATTCGCGACTATATTTTTGCAATGAAGGGTATGGGCTCATTACCTATAACACCGACCGTTTTGGATTTCGCAATCAAGATACTGCTTGGGATAAAAATATTGATATTCTTTTAATAGGGGACTCATTTACACATGGGGCTTGTGTAAATGAAAAAGACTCTATAGCTAAACTACTTGCGCCAAAGAAAAATGTACTTAATCTTGGCTCTTATGGTAACCATGCCATTCATTATGCGGCAATTGAAAAGATATTTATTCCAGCTCTCAGGCCCAAAAAAGCTATACTTATTTTTTATGCTAATGACAATGAGGATGCCGATCAAAATTCAATCTATTTTGATCAATACTTTCAAAAAAAATTTAGTTATTTTGATGCCTTAGACATAACTCACCTTAGCTTAAATCCCAAGATCATTAAATTCTACAGTGAAGCCGACTCTATTATTGCTGGGCTATTAAATGGAGAAAGCTCTCCCGAAGAATACCTAGCAAAAACTTCTGGAAATGATTTAGTCAGTAAAGTTACAAAATATCTTTACCTTCCCACCATAAGAAAATCGATTCAAAGCTATTTTAAGAATTCAGATTTAAATCGAAAACTTCCATTTTCGTCAAAATTGGCCATCGATACATTATATGAAATGTGCAAAATAAATGGTTGCGAACCAATTATTGCGTATATTCCGAATAGTGAGTTCTGGAGGGCTGACGTACGATCGCCACAATATCAAAAATTATTAGAAATTTATTCTAAAGAATTGGGGATCATTTTCATTGATACCTCTGCAACGCTAGACTTGCTTGGGCAGACAGCTTATGCAATTAAAGGGCCACATCTCTCACCAAAAGGAAACAAAGCTGTAGCAGAACAAATTTCTAAAATTATCATGGTCCAGTGATGCTTTTAATTAGGCTTGTTTTTGCCAGATAATCAGAAGCAGTAGGAGAGAGATGATGTGAGTCAAAATAAGTTATTCCCATTTTGACATCATCACCGATATAAACTAAGCATCCATCTGTAGTACAAAAAGCCTCAATCACATCAATAAATTCAATAGTGACGTTTTTATCAAGGCTTTTTTTAAATAGAGTGCTTCTTATTTCTTGATTTTCCTGCATTACACTCATTATTAAACCTGTATTTGTATATCTTGGAATTCCCGCCACTTGCTTTCTTAAAAGTAAAGTTGGTAGTGCATCGGACCACTCTGGGCTTTGACCAACAAAAATAATCTTTTTCACGCCAAAAGTACTTAGCTTCCGAACTAAATCGTCAATTTTTTCTTTATTCCACTTAATGCTCTGGGCAAGAACAACTACTTCTGGGCGTACTTCTTGGATCATTTTTAATGCAATAAAATTGGAGCGTTCGCAATATTTTTCTTGCGAATCTTCAAGTTGGCTGGGGTTAGGAAGACACCCTGAACTTGCTACCTGCATGAGCCGCCAATCTTTTGGCAAATTCTTTTCTAAGCCATAAGTCAACATCTGTGCATGCGAGTCGCCCCATAAAAAAAAGGTGTGTATATTTTTACTGGGCAATTCTGCATTAGCTGAAAGACACTTTTTATCCAAATGATCTTTAGGAATAGTTGTCTTTTTTTCAGCTTGATAAAAATCACATGCTTCACTGTACTTATAATAAGCATTTACATTTTTCATCATCTGCGCTTGAAAATCAGGGCCTAAATAATGTTTGCTGCCCTCAAACCGAAAGCCAATTCCACCTAGCTGCTCAGTCTGGTAACCCACTCCACCAATCAGAATCATCACCAAGAGGAGTCCGCAGGTTTTTACCTTTAAGTAGTGTCCGTAGCGTAATGGTTTTTCAATTACAAGGTTAGTTAGCCAGGCTAGCCCAACCGATAAAACTAAAGTGATGAGCCTAGTTCTTCCAGATGCAGCCAGATCATCCTGAGTGATCCTCAGGAAAGCCAATATGATCCAATGCCACAGATACAGTGGATAACTTATTTGACCTAGCCACACCAGCACTCGGTTCGATAAAATATTACGATTAAGCCAAGCACTCGGGCCTGAAAAAATAAGTAGGGTAGCGCCTAGAGTTGGTAATAGAGCCCACCATCCAGGATATGGCTTAGCGCTGGAAATAAATATAAAACTCAGTGTAAGCAGCGCAATGCCTAAAAGTGAGGCAACTTGGTATTTATTGTTAATTCCCAGATCTTGATTACTTATCGCTGTTCTCGTGCGCCTTTTTTGAAAACTCACATAGGCTAATCCACCGCCAAGCAATAATTCCCAAAAACGTACTTGCGGCATATAGAAGGCAACCGTGCTTTGTAAAAAATAGATTGAATAAATATTCCATACAAACGAGGCAAAGCCTAAACCAAAAGTTGCGATTAATAAGTTAATACGCAATTTCCAAGCAAGCCACAAGAAAATTGGCCAAACAATGTAAAACTGTTCCTCTACCCCCAAGGACCAAAGATGTAGATAGGGCTTTAATTCCGCTGTAGAATCAAAATAGCCGCTCTCGCTAGCTAAAACCCAATTTTGTATAAATGCTGCGCTTGCAAAGGTATGAGTGCCTAATTGGGAAAATTCATCTACGAATAAATAAAACCAGCCAAATAGATATCCAGCCACCAAAACAACTATTAGCGCTGGAAATATTCTACGAATGCGGCGGGCATAAAAATCAAGCAGGCTAAAGGTATTTTGCTCAAGAGCGGCATACAGAATCGATGAAATTAAATACCCTGAAATCACAAAGAAAATATCGACGCCTACAAACCCACCAGAAAATACTTTGGGGAAAGCGTGAAAGAAAAGCACGGCGACTACTGCAAGCGCTCGAAGTCCGTCAATATCAGGACGATAGGGTAATGTATGAACCACTGAACTACTTTGATTCATATTAATTTTAATTAAATATTGAGTTTATTAAAAATAACGGCGGGTATATGCCGCACAATTAACATGATCAACTGCCATTTTTTCGGGGCATAGATGACTGCTTGTCCCTTTTCAATACCATGGACGATATCTTGAGCTACCGAATCAGCTGAGGCACATTTAAGGCCATTTTCCCTTAACTTTGCAGTCATCGCGGTAGCAGTAGGTCCAGGCTTGATTAAGGATACCCGAATACCTGTAGCTGCAAAGCGGTGCTGCATACCCTCTGCATAACGTGCAACCAAGCCTTTAGCAGCACCATATACATAATTTGATTTACGGCCCCGATCACCGGCTACAGATCCAATGATCGCTATTTTGCCGCTTACCTGCCCTTGCATTGCATTGGCAAAGGCTTCGGCAAATAAACAAGGTGATACGCCATTAATTGCTAAGGTGTCATTACTAAGTATTAAATCATTTTCACAATCCAGCTGGTCTGGTAATGTGCCCTGCGCGATTAAAACAATGTCGATTGGACCTGCTTTAGCGATTACACGAACCATATCGCTAATAGCGCTGGGATCAATAAAATTACAGGCAATTGACTCTACTGAAGATTCTGGACTGCGCACTAATAGATCGGCTACCAGCGGTTTAGCACGCTCTAAATCCCTAACTACGAGCATCAAATTTGCTGGCTCAGTCTTGATCCAAATACGGGCACATTCGATTGCAATGCCCGAGGTGGCACCAACGATAACGATTTTTTTCATTTCAATTCTTTATAAAGTGCCGATTAATGCGAACTAAAACCATTCCTTCACTTTACCAACCCATTTATTCCAACGAGTAGACCAATCTTTACTGGATTCTTTTGGAGGCTCTGTGGGTGCAGAAGCAGAAGGAGTAATAGGGGCTTCAGTTTTAATAGGCTGATCTGGCTTTTTTTGGGCCTTTTTCTCTTCCTGTAATTTTGTTTTTTTTGCTTCTACCTCGAGAAGTTCAGCTCTATCTTCCAAATTAATTACCCAGCCGGCATTATAGGAAACAGTGCCGTCTAATTTAGGGGCTATGGCTGTAGCAGATGGGGTAATAACTTCCTTGCTTACAGCTTTTGTCGTCTGAGCAAAAGCAGATTGGCCAAGCCAAGGCACCAAATAGGCCGCCCCAGAACCAGCCAAAAGCTTAAGAAGGGAACGGCGGGTAATCGTCATTAGGTACCCTTCTTTAACTCTGCTACTAAGTGGTCACCTAAACGCATACCCAGTGCAGCAATAGTCCATGTGGGGTTCGCATAGCCTACCGTAGGAAAAAGACTGCTGCCATTAAGGTATAAGTTTTGGTAACTCCAAACACGCCCTGTATGATCACACACACTTTCTTTTGGTGAAGTGCCAAAGCGGGTAATGCCGCTGGGATGGGCCCAACCCCAGGGCTTTAAGAAAATAGCATCATTGTCAACAGTAGTCACGCCGAGTTTATTCTTTAGAAAGTGCTCAGAAAGCATCCGTGTAGTGGTATCAAGTGACATTAAGTCGCGCGCTCCAAAAACACAATAGATCTTTAGCTTATGCAAACCTGCCGCATTTTTATCGGCAATAATTTCAATGCGGTTATCAGCATTAGGGAGTTGCTCGGTACGAGCGTAGAGAGTATAAAGTTCTAATTTTTTACGCCACTTTTTTTGATAAAAATCTTGTACCGCCTCTTCGTTGGGGCTTAAAGGTCGTATGGCTGATATTGTTAATGAAACAGAGGCATTAAGTAATTTCAATTTTGTTTTGTAGTCGGCACCAATAATATAGGCTGGCAACCATTTTTTATAATTTACCTGTGCCCATGTCGGTTTACGCACCACGATAGGGTCAATAAAGCCCTCTCCTACAGCGATATGAGGATGGGCCATGAGCGTCTTCCCTACTAGGCCAAATTCATTGCCGACTGCCACCCGACGATTAGCAGCAGGCTGCAACAAAATTTGCGCATTCCCTAAGCCTCCTGCGCCTAACACTATCTTAGTATTTTTTTTCACGCTAGCGAAATGTACTGTGCCTTCTACCGAATACCATATCCCGTTAATGAAACTACCCGAATCATCACAAGTAAATTTAATCACATTGTGCTTAACTCGTAATTCAACATTCTTATTGTTCAAGAGGGGCTTAGCATCGGCATAGGCTAGGGCTGGATCCATAATAATGTACGGCCGATCAACAAATTCCTGCGCAATATTATATTTAGTCAAATTGGCTACTGATGGGTCTTCTCCCATTACTGGCGCCGAAATTCGATAATACTTTTCTAGTTCATCAATTCCTAAGGGCCACTTTGGGCGCCCATCGATGCCGATTAGGTCCCAGTTTTCTAGGGGGGCAGAAAACCCATTCCAAACCCGCGAAGCTCCACCATACTGTCGCAACCAATGGCCACCCCAATGGTGGTTAATGTAATGGCCCCGCTCATCGCTAAAAGTGAGATTATTACCAAACGGCGTTAGCTCATAATCACCGCCCTCGAGCACCAAAATACGTGCATTGGTCTTGAGTAGCGGTAACAGTACCGTTTGGGTTGCAATACTGGTTCCGATGACAATTACATCGGCATCAAAGGTTTTAACTGGTTCCATAAAAAGCTATTTTATCGGATTTCTCGACCCTAAGAATCAACTCAGGCTAAGCCTAAACGCTTCGATTGCAAAGAGGCAAACTTACCAATGGCATGATAGTGCTCTCGAACTGCTTCAAAGTCCTGCCAGTTGGGATAACTGGTTTTAAATGTAGTCTCGCTCATACGAGCGTCTTTTGCTAAATACAGTCTGCCTCCATATTGGAGTACGAGGTGATCTAATTGGTCCATTAGAGCGAAAATGGGCTCAGTAACCTTAAAGTCTAAAGCCAAGGTATAACCTTCAATCGGGAATGAAAGATAGTTGGCATTTTTCTTGCCAAAGGTTTTAAGCACTGCCAAAAAAGAGCCTTGGCCTGATGCGGCAATTGTTTTTAAAATTTGGCGCAAACCCTCGCGCCCTGCTGAGGTAGGAATCACAAACTGGTACTGCATAAAACCTGCTTTGCCGTACAGCTTATTCCATTGCAAAATTTGATCGAGTGGATAAAAGTAACTTTCAAATGACCTGCGTCTAGTACTAACGCCATTTTGTGCTTTAGCATAGTAGAGGGCATTAAATGCCTTGATAGAAAATGGGTTCAAGAGGCTGCTGGGTGCATCGACTGGCATCGTCAGCGGATTTTTATCAGCAACAGTCAAAGGTCCATCTTCGCCGTGTTCACCGACCATTAATAATGAACGTCCTAGATTCTCACCTTGGGCTAGGCAGTCGATCCATGCAACGGTATAGGTACTGGCACCAAACTGCTCAAACCCATCTAAGACTGCATCAAGATTGGCAGCTTTGATGGTGGTTTCGATAATCTCACTCGACTTAATCGGTATCAAGCGAAAGGACGCTGAGAGAATCGTTCCGGTAAGTCCCATCCCCCCGCACGTAGCATGAAACAAGGCCGTGTTCTCAGTAGGAGAAACCTGAACGATCTCGCCGTTACCCAATAGTAATTGCAGCGAAATCACATGCTGGCCAAAAGTACCATCTAGGTGGTGATTCTTTCCATGGACATCACTAGCAATCGCCCCGCCAACGGTGACAAAACGCGTGCCTGGAGAAACTGGGATAAACCAACCTTTTGGCACAAAGACCTTAAGAATCTCAAATAGCGAAACGCCTGCATCGCAACTTAAAACGCCACTAACAGAATCAAAAGAATGGAAAAACTGTAAGTTGGTGGTTTCTAACACCCGGCTAGCTAAACTACTATCACCATAAGCTCGACCTAAGCCTCTGGGGATGAGCAAGCCATCACTTTTAACTAGTTCACTTGCTTGTGCTAAATCTCGCGTGAGGATAACTTCCGCATCTATCTTTGGATAACGACCCCACCCAGAAATTTGCATTACAAGGACGCAAGGATAAAAATTAAAACGAAGCAAGCGGCCACAATCCAACTAGTGCGATCTTTAATCGCAAAAATAATCGGGTCATCCGTCATATTGCCGCGGTGAGTAATTACCCAAGTACGCGATACCCAATACAAAAGCAAAGGACAAGCTAACCAAATAATTTGAGGGGTACGATAAAGTACCGCTGTGTAGCTGTCTTGAATATAAAACGCTAACACCAAAATCGATAAATACCCTGCTGCCACACCCATCATCGAAACCACCTCTAAATCATCTGCTGCATAACCCCGCCCTGCCAATTTTCCTGCAAAACCTTGTGCCTGCACCGTCTTTAACTCACTAAAGCGCTTAACAAACGCTAGGCTCAAAAAAAGGAACATCGAGAAAGTTAACAGCCAGAATGACACCGGCACTGAAACTGCAACCGCACCAGCCAAAATCCGAATAGTGTAAAGGCCGGCCAACACCAAAACATCCAAAATAGCATAACGTTTAAGCGCAAAAGAATAAGCAACAGTTATCAAGAAATAGGCTGCTAGTACTGAGGTGAAAGTACTTGGTAAGAAAGAGATTGCCAATATAAAAGAAAGCAACAATAGACCTGGCCAAAGCATCCAACCTGTAAGTAGACTTAAGTGGCCTGCAGCAAATGGTCTAAAACGCTTTCGCGGATGAATACGATCATTAGAAATATCAACTAAGTCATTCAATAGATAAACTGCAGACGCACAGAAACAAAAGGCGAGAAATGCAATGAATGCCTGAGCCCAGCCAAGTGGATTAGCGAGTTGGTGTGCTGCAAGTAAAGGCACAAAAATTAAGCAATTTTTCACCCACTGATAAATACGCATCTCTTTAAGAAGTGCGCCAACCCAGCTAGGCTTCTCTGCTGTAAATACTTCGCCTAGGTTACCGTGAGACGCTACCGTCGCTATTAGTGCTTCTGAATTACTAACCACATGAGCTCGTTTAGCGCTATGCCAAACGACAAAATCTGCCGCTTCGTTGCCAATATAGTCAAAGCCTTGTCCGCCAAATTGCTGCACCAACAAATCACGCTTACGCTCTGACTTCAAGTTCACCTCTTCAGTACTAGCAAACACCCCAGTAAAGATTCCGAGGTGCTTGGCAACACTATCTGCCAATGAGTGATTACTAGCCGTTGCCAAATATATCGGTACACCTAACTTAGCCCGCTCACCCAACCAAGTTAACAAGGCTTGGTTATAGGGCAATAAGGCAGGGTCCAAAGAAAAATGCTTAGCTAATTGGGCTTTTAAGTAGGGGCGACCTTTAAATAGCCAAGATATCAATCTACCAAAGGCAAACGGCTTACTTGCAAGAAATTGATTAGCTGACTCAAATAACAAGTCAGTTTTAATTAAAGTCCCATCTAGGTCAACGATAATGGGCTCAGCTTGGGACGCCATATAAATTATTCTTTCAAATCAGCACTTTGTCATGATAAAGGACAATGAGTTCTAAGTTTAACGAAACACAGCGCTAATTGCGCCTATCCCTAGCTGACGGTCATCGTCACCCATACCCAAAGCTTTAGGGCTTGCTGGGCTCTGAATTTTCAACTCTAATTTAAAAAACTCGTCCTTTAATACTGATGTGGAAATCGGAACCTCGATTAAATTGCTTGCAAAGTCCTTAAGCTCAAAATGCTTAACCAAAGTGCCATTAATATATACGTCACCCTGTTGAATGGGATGCTTTTCATTGACAAATGCCCTTACCGTCAAATTGATCATTCTTGGATTGCCTGCAGGCAAAGGCAGCAATAGTGAGGCCGAAGCTCCATCCGACCAGGTACCCCACGCTTCACCATAGGGGGCCCAACCTTCGAGTAGAAATTCGCGTCGCCCAAATGCTTTTTGTGAGAATTCTATTTTTTCCCCAATTTTAGTTATTGGAGCTAAACGCTGTAGCTCTAATTCTCGGGGAATCGGCGAGCAAGAAGGGCATTTTTTCCACCCTGGCGCCAAAACGTTATATCCGTCAATCCGCACTAAAACATCTTTTTCACGATCAAATTGAATAGGTGTTGGGTTATTTTTCCATAAATCAATTACAAATAAAACACTATTATCTAGGGGGCCGCTCCTTAATGCACGGTTAACACTTTCATTTGCCTGCCTTAATTTAAGTTCATCAAAACGCGCCAAAAATACTGAATTGGTTCCCATTGCATGTTGTGCTGCAAAACTAGCAAAAACTTGCCAATCTTCAGATTGATTTTGCACTGGATAACGTTCAAGTTTCTTATACTGAGTACCAAAATCATTCCAGACTGGATTTACTAAAGGACTTTGAGAGTTTGGGTAGCGCTCATGAACTAGGCTATATCGAATTGGTCGCCAACCAGCGCTAGTATCGACAATTTGGATTATGCAAAGTACACCAAGCAAGATAATAGCTAAATTTTTACTAAAATTTTTCTGGATATAGTTAATTATTAAAAGCAAGATGAAGTAAAAAACGGGCCAAAACATTCTCCCAGAAGCTCTCAATAGACTCGCAGCAGAAATAATTGGTTCCGGCAAAGGAAAAACATATTGCCATGTACCGATTGCGACAACATTAGTAATAGCAAAAATAGTCAGAAAAATAAAAATCGCGTAAAGAAAGGGGTATTTTTTAAAACCCAAAGAAACTTCACCATTTAACTTATGAGAAGCTTCAATTGAGCTAAAAATTATCCTACGTACATAATCTAAAAAAATAAATACTAGTCCAATTAATGCGCCTAGGCCTAGATAATTAAAGCCATTACTAAAATCAATTTGCATCGCAATATTGGGAAGAATATAAGACCACTCACGCGCATCAAATAATGCAAGCAGATTAAAACGGAAAGTTCCATAACCCCCGGCTTTGCCTGACCCAGACTCCACAGAAAAATATCCTGCTTGCCATAATGTAAGTAGTAAAGCAAAAGAAACAATGCCTATTTCTACTAGTAAATTCTTAATAGATAATTTTTTCCTAATAAAAAATATATCTAAGATGCTAGCGACCCACAAGACTAATACCATTACTAACAAATAAAAATGTACTAGCGCTGCTACAAAGATGAGCAATGCCCAATAAAAAATTCTGTTTTTTTGACTTGGACGTAAATTTAAGTAAAGCGCTGCCAAGATCAGAAAATGACTGGCAAGAGAAGTCCAAAGCCCCACTCTCGCTAACATAGGTGGCGCAAAAAGAAAAAGTCCAAGACCAAAAAACTTTAGCCAATTTGACTCTGAAATTAAGCCCAATAACTTCCAAGCAAACCAAGCCTGCAAAACAAAACAAAGTAAGGTCCATAAACCAAAATACTGAAATGGTTGAGATAAAAAATAGCTCAGTGATTTAAAGAGAATGGCAAATAGAGGCAATGAATCTGAAAAAACAATGGAATTACTAAAGCTCAAGCCATTATGGGGATTTAGTCCGATTGGGAATGTCCATGGACCTTCTCGAAACAATGCCCAACCCAAATAATGCTGAGCAGGGTCCAAGTTACCACCAAGCCATTGAATATTCCTGCTATCTAAAATAAAAGGGCCAGCTACCAAAAAAAAGGCTAGAAGACCAAACCCAATGGGCAAAAAATTAGAGGTCAAAATATTAAAACGAGGAATTACTTCTTCAGAGTTTTCCTGCCGATTTGACATCTTTTAATAAGCCCACTCTATGCGCGTTAAATTAATCTAGTGATTATCCTGAATTCTATGCATAATTTAAAGGAAATATGCTTAAAATACAAAATCTTAGATAAATTTCTTTTTCCCTCAACTACCGCCTAACTCAATCACAGACAATTTTCGATTTTATGCAATTGCGGCCCTTGGTATCAATCATCTCCCCCTTCTATAACGAAGGACTTGGCGTATTGAAATTTAAAGAGGCCATCACTAATGTCTTGAATTCTCTTCCAGAGTATGAATTTGAAATTCTTTGTGTGGATGATGGCAGTATTGATAACACGCTCAGTCAATTAATTGAGATATCTGAGATAGACCATCGGTTTAGAATCATTGAATTATCCCGTAATTTTGGCAAAGAAGCAGCCATGACTGCCGGAATTAATGAAGCTAAAGGGGATTGCGTTATTCCCATTGATGCTGATTTGCAAGATCCACCTGCCTTAATAGGAAAAATGCTTCTTGCATGGCAACAAGGAAATGAGGTCATTTTAGCGAAAAGAATAGATCGCTCTACTGACTCTTTTGCCAAACGAAAAACTGCTCAGCTTTTTTATCGTTTACATAATGTGGTGTCGAATTTACAAATTCCAGAAGATGTGGGAGATTTTCGCCTGATGGACCGGGTAGTAGTAGATGCCCTAAAAAAACTGCCTGAGCGCCAACGATTTATGAAGGGTCTATTTGCTTGGGTTGGCTTTAAAACCATAACCGTTGAGTATGTCCGGAATGCCCGCTCAACTGGAATAACTAAATTTTCAGGGTGGCGGCTATGGAATTTTGCAATTGAAGGTATTACCAGTTTTAGCCTTGTGCCCTTAAAGGTATGGACTTATATTGGTCTATTTGGTTCAGTATTTGCTATTTTTTATGCTACCTTTATTATCATTCGCACTTGGATTTTTGGCATTGATTTACCGGGATATGCATCCTTATTGGTGGTAATGCTATTTTTTGGCAGCCTGCAATTAATGAGTCTTGGCATTATTGGTGAGTATATAGGTCGAATTTATTTTGAATCTAAGCAGCGTCCCATCTACCTTATAAAAAAACAACATCAATTTAAAAAATAGATGGCGAATAATAACGATCATTCACCCCCCTATAAATTGAGCATTGTCATTCCTTGCTTTAATGAAGCGAGGCACCTTGCGCAATTTATTGAGCAACTTAAAATTAGGATCCAAGAGTTAACCCTTAATTATGAAATATTAATAGTTAATGATGGGAGTAGAGATAATACTCGTGAGATCGCCCTCTCCTTAATTAATAATGGTTATATACGTTATATAGAATTTTCTCGAAATTTTGGTAAAGAATCAGCGCTGATGGCTGGCATTAACCTCGCAGATGGTGATGCTGTGCTTCTCATAGACGCAGATTTTCAGCACCCCTTAAATAAAATTATTGAAATGGAAATACTATGGAAAAATGGCTACGACATGGTATATGGCGTAATCATAAATAGGGTAAAAGAGTCTTGGTGGAAAAAACTTGGAACTAGAATTTTTTATAGCCTCATGAACTCTGCAGAAGTTGTAATCCCAGCAAATGCAGGTGATTTTAGATGGCTTGATAGACGGGTTGTTGATGCTCTCAAACGGTTGCCGGAAAGAAACCGTTTCATGAAAGGGCTTTATGCTTGGGTTGGATTTAAATCAATCGCACTCCCATTTGAACCAAATGAACGCAGATCAGGCAGCTCAAACTTCGGAATAAGCCGACTTTCTCGTCTAGCCCTTACTGGCTTAGCCTCTTTTAGTAGCATTCCACTTCAATTATGGATTGCCACAGGTATTTTGATTTCTGGACTAGCAGTTATTTATGGCTTTTATGTGGTGATTGATACTTTTATTTATGGAAATTCCGTTAGCGGTTGGCCCACCTTAACCGTCGCTATTATGTTTTTTTCGGGTATTCAATTGTTATCGATTGGTATCGTCGGAGAATATATAGGACAGATTTTTAATGAGGTAAAACAACGGCCCCTTTATCTTATTGCAGATGATATTTCTTCAGAAAAAAAGTAAAAATTATTAAATACCTTCAGCCGGTAAGGGGAAAAACTCTTAGGTTTATCGCTTTCCTCCAAAGCTACCAACCATGGTTCCAATTCCAGCACCGTAAAGAGAATATGTGCCACCAATTTCATTCAGGCCTGAACCATAAAATTTTCCATTCATCTTTCCAGTCATGCCACTGGTACTAGTTACAGTTCCTGTAAAATTATTAGTGCCGGTTACATAAGTCATAACGCCCGTTAGCTGTAAATCGGTATTGCCGTTTATCTTTCCATTCGGTGCCCCCTGAATGTTGGTGCTGGATGTCGTGAAATTCAAAGTCCGATTGTCAAAAGTTGAAGTAATTATCATATTGGCATTGGTGATATAAGAAAATTTATTTGTGTCAACATAGTAGCCAGTAGAGCCACCGGTATAATTTAAAGATCCTACGGCGGGAATAAGGCTTGCTACCGAAGCAGACCCATCACTTATTGCATAAGAACTTCCAGTTGCATTCCCATAGGACCCCCAGACACCAAAGGCTTGGTAGTCAAAGGAATAGGTAAAGGGATTGGCAAAAAGCCCAATAATTGTTTGCGCTTTATTCAGAGTGGTAGTATTTTTTGTAAAGAAACTACTTTGCAACGTGTCGCCAAGTACTGCACTAAAAACAGCAGAATTTCCAGATGATGCTGTAGGACTAATCAAGGTAAAGTTATTACTGGCATCTCTAGTAAAAGTAGCTGAACCGCTAGAATCTGACTGAGTAATATTTCCGACTAAATCAATGGAAGATGAAGACCCCTCGGTCATGACAACCGGCACATCTTCAGTTGTAACTGACCAAGAAGTAAAGGCTGTAATCGTAGGCGAACTTGGGGAACTAGTGGATGAGATAGAGGTGGTACTCGAACTACTGCCCCCTCCGCAAGCACTCAAAAAAAATGCGCCAATGGCAACGATGAAATACTTATTTCTTAAGTTTATTTGCCTCATTAGTTTAATTCTATATTTTTTTTATCGCTTGCCGCCAAAGCCTCCTACCATTGTGCCAACACCTGCGCCATAAAGCGCAAACGTACCCCCGAGCTCATTAATTCCAGGCCCATAAAATTCTCCGTTTATTTTACCGCTCATACCGTTGGAAGAGGTAACAGTGCCTGTAAAATAATTTGTGCCAGTAACGTAAGTCAGTGTACCCGTAAGATCTAAATTTGCAAATGAAAGTGCGTTACCACTCGGGGCGCCTAGGATCCCAGAATTTGATGTTGCGAATGTCAAGGTTTGTAAATCATAACTAAGAATAACCGTCATTGTTGCGTTCGTAACATAAGAGTTCTTACTTGCATCAACAAAATACCCAGTTGAGCCTCCAACAAACGCTATGCCTCCTACAATTGGAATTGCACTTACTGGGGAGGCCGACCCATCACTCAAAGCAAAAGAACTTCCCGTAGCTTTGCCATAGGGTCCCCAAGCGCCATAGGTTTGATAGTTAAAAGCATAATAAGTTGGGTTTAGAAAAGCTCCTATCGTAGTCTGTGCCTTATTCGAGGTGGTGGTAATAGCACCATCAAAAGTACTCTGTAAAGTATCGCCAAGTGCAGTACTGAATAGAGCGGAATTATCGGTAGATGCTGTTGCGCTAATGAGGGTAAAGTTATTACTAGCGTCTCTAGTAAAAGTGCCCGATCCGCTAGACAGTGACTGCGTAATATTCCCAACAAGATCAACAGAAGATGAAAATCCTCCCGACATTGCAACGGGTACATTTGGGGTTGTAGCCGTCCAGGATGTAAAAGATGCAACCGTTGACGTACTGGGGGTACTGCTTGTTGAACTACTCGAACTACCGCCACTGCCATCGCAGGAAATTAAAAAAATTGAAATTATTAGTATTAAGAGGTTTCTCATCTTTTTCTCCTTATTTTCGCCCTATGTAAATAGGCATTACAAAACTGGCTATACCCTCGAGATTACTTGATAGTATTGTACCCCCCCCCTCGGGTACACTTGTAAAGTATATATAAATTTGATTTAGTATTTTCAATATAACAATGATTGCCCTTACTTTGGTATCTATATTACGTGATATTTTTTAATAAAAATACTCCGCTCATTCCCTTATTTTTTGGCATTGTATTTTTTTATCTCATAGTTGGGCTTGGGCCCCTTGATCCATCTAATTTAAGCTGGATTTTTGGTAGATTTGACCCTCCTCAGCACTATTTGGGGTGGGTCTTTTATCGTTATGCGCCATGGACTTTTCCAATTGGCTTGAGCCCGAATTTTGGAATGGACATAAGCAGTTCGATTGTATATACCGACTCGCTTCCATTAATGGCCATTTTTTTTAAATTATTCGCACCAATATTACCTCAGGTATTTCAGTATTTTGGTATTTGGCTATAAGTTTGTTTTCTGCTACAAGCCTGGTTTTCTTGGAAAATTATTTCTCTCATCTCCAATAATTTCTGGTTAAATTTTTTTGGCACTGGACTATTATCTTTTTCACCGCCAATGTTTTGGAGGTTATATACCCCCTCAGGAACGCAGGCAAGTTTAGTAGCCCATTTTTTAATCTTAGCCGCCCTATTTTTGCTACTAAGAAAATCAGAAGAAAGACGTATTTTTTATTGGTCCCTATTGCTTTCTGTTGCCGCACTAACGCATTTCTATTTATTTGCCATAGTTAGCTTTTTATGGATATCTGACTTACTAGATCGTTCAATTAGTCAAAAAGTGATGCCCTATCGAAAGCTTTTTTATGAGTTATTTTTAGTTAGTGCGGTGTTATTACTATGTACTTGGCAAGTTGGCTATTTCTCAATTATGGGCTCTTCAGGTATCGATTCAGGATATGGCTTCTTCAAGCTTAATGTCTTGGGTCCAATTGACCCGAGTGGCTGGTCTTATTTATTGCCGAATATTCCCATACCCACATCATGGGGAGAGGGATTTAATTATCTAGGTTTAGGGGCAATTTTAGTTATTGCGATCGCTTGCATATTATTAATATTCTTTTTAAAACCTAAATCTAAAGCACTTGCTCAGAAAAGTAATGTTATTCAGCTTTTTATTGATCATCGTTTTTTATGTATTTGTTTAGTTTTTTTATACCTCGATGCCATTACTAATAATATTGGAATTGGTGCGCGGGTTTTCAGTTTTGAACTCCCATTATTTCTAAGTTCTCCCTTGCATATTTTGCGCTCATCTGCTCGCCTGTGGTGGCCTATTCATTATTGCCTTATTATTTTTTCAATTTACCTTATTTGCAAAGTCAGCTCCACCCGTATTGCAATTGTCATATTAGCAGGAGCCCTAGTATTGCAAGTAGTCGATACAAAACAGGGATGGGCACTAGTTCACAAAGAACTTGCACAAGATACTTATGCGGGAATTTTCGCTCCAGACTTAAAAAATCCATTTTGGCAATCAGCTGCCCAACATTATAAAAAAATTACTCGCATACCGGCGATGACGCAAAGCTCGAAATGGGTTCAATTTGCATGGCTGGCATCAGAATATGGCATGAAAACAAATTCTGTATATTTTGCTAGGGTAGACAATCGTAAAATAGCGAAAGCTAATCAAGCTCTAAAAGAAGTGATTGCGCAAGGTGAATATGATCCTAACGCGCTCTATGTTTTTGAAGATCGCTTCCTCATTCCCATTTTGGCAACCCGGGGGCCAAACGATATAATCGCTAAGGTAGATGGTTTTTTAATCCTAGCGCCTGGCTGGAAAACCTGCAAATCATGTGTCCCAGTAGCGCCCGAGGATTGGATAAATAATGATCAACTACCAAATCCTAGTAATAATGCGATTGGCTTTTCAAATCAAAAAAAGGATAAAGACTTACTTTTTTATTTAGAAAATGGCTGGAGTTGGCAAGAGGATTGGGGAACGTGGTCTGATGGTAAAGCTGCCACGTTCAATATACCTTGGCCTAAAAAAAATCCCCACTCAATTACGCTTAATTTCAAGACATTTCTTGACCCCAATAAACATCCGAGTCAAACAATTGATATCTGGATTAATGGGATCTTTGATCGCCAAATAGAGATTCGACAATATGAAAATAACTTTTTGACGCTGCCGCTATCCAAAAAAATAATAGAGGATCCATACCTCAAGCTGGAATTTAGATTTAAAAATCCAGTAGTACCAAATGACTTGGTACCCGAGAATAAAGATAAACGAACGCTTGGAATTGGGTTGATCTCAGCGCAATTTAAATAGCCGAACGTAACTCATTGTATTCTGATTATCAAAGCATGGATATACAGCTTTAATCTCTTGCAAATCCATCTTAAGTCACAATAACGCTATTTTTACTAATAGCATACGATGAAATCGTCGCATACCTTACTTCAGAGCCTTTTAAGCTGTAAATTCCATGGCCATTAAAGTCAATGCCAGCCTGAACTAAATCCGCATCTTCATTTGCATCTAAATATTCACGCAAAGTTTTAGTGAACATGCCTGGACCAGTCAAACTGAGAATTGCATTCTTAGGTACAGCAAATGATTTCCCTTTAAAGAAGGGGTAATATTCGCAAATATTTTCTAACAGTATGCGTAAAAATGCATGCTCCTTGGCAAACCCCATGCCCCACTGCAAAACATATTTTTCGGGGTGAAGCATTCTTCGCATAGCATTCGGCTTGGGTATCACCACACAATCATGCGCTTCATACGAAATCAATCCTGTCGCGTTTGCACTACATAATGTTGTAATCGATACCGAGCAGCCTTTACTGATATCAAAATAAAAGCCACCACGCTCAAAAAGAATGCAGTAACGAAAAATGTCGGCCAACATGGGTCCAAACTTAGCACCTTTAAAGATTGAGTAGATGGGATGTTTTCCCCACACCTCTTCCATATAATTTTCTAAGCGTTCTTTAGCGAAAAATTGGAACTGTAGATCCGGATTTAAAGCGCGAAATTGTTGAATTTCAGCAAAATGGGTTTTGCCAAAATAATTGACTTCCCAAGTTTGATAAACGACAGGCGGAATTTTTAGTAATGAAGAAGGGCTTTTTGCCTCACAATCTTCAAGCGTCTGCATTGGCGTCTCGCCAATTAACTTCCATTTTTTCTTAATTGCTGTCAGCATTCTGATCAATCGCTTGTTGATAAACCGCTTGGTATTGCTTAGCTATAACAGGGTAACTGAAGAAGTCTACCGCCCTTTGTCGTGCTGCATAACGAAGCTTAGCAGAGTCTTGCTGATTCTCTAATATCCACTGAATGCCAAAGGCTAGCTCTTCTGTATCAAAAGGCTTAGCTAAATATCCCGTGACTTTATGATCAACCACGTCCACCAAGCCTGTACTAGCAAATGCTGCAACAGGTAAGCCACAAGCCAATGCCTCACTCGCCGTTTGTCCAAATGACTCTTGCCGTGAAGGTACAACCATCACATCGGCTGCACTGTAAAGTAATTGCAGTAAAGCATCGTCCTGAACATGACCAAAATAATGACTCGGAATCCCATAGGGGTTAATCTCGCCTTCCGGAGCCTCTTGCCCAAATACTAATAACTGCAAATCCGGAATAGAAGACTTGAGAGCTGCCAAGGCTTGCAGGAGCAAGTCAAAGCCTTTACGGGGATCAGCCTTGCCGCCTAGAGCACCAAACAAAAGCATTGGCACATCAATCGGTAAGCCTAATTTTTGTCGGGCATATACCAGTTTTAGGGGTTGCCATTGCTCGGTATCAATTGGATTTGCAATTGGCGTAACCGGCCAACCCTTCATGAGCGCACTCTCAGAAATGCACTGCGCCAACCAACGGCTCGGTGTCACCATCTGAATGGGCTTAGTCCAATACTGTTGCTTACGCAGCCAAGCCCAACGATTTAAATCCAGTCCTGATTCATTTGAAGGTCGATTCAAGGCGTGATAGCCATCTCGCCAACGCATCTTTTCTGAGTAATGCTCGGTGCCGCTAAAGCCCCACATATCATGCATGGTCCAAATGAGAGGCTTGGTAATTTGGCTAATGTCTTTAATGGACATCATTTCACCATTAATCCAATGTAAATGAGCGACATCAAAATTCGAATTATTAATCTCCTGTGCCACATCTGTTGGCATCACAGCTAAGGAGTGATATTCGGGCGGCGAAGTACGCAAAGTCTTAGCCAAGATCTGCGCAAAACCCGAATTAAATTTGTTTCTAAACTTTGCTAGTGTGCCCTTAGGTTCTTGAATGGTCGCATCCTGTAGCACTTTTTGATTGACTCGCAAAATCGAATCAATACCTTGCTCGCGTACAGCACGGTGGATACGATAGGCCGCGCGCGCCGCGCCGCCAACCGTATCTGAATGATTTAAAGCCATTACTTTCATGCTGACTCACCCTTACCCAGCAAGTGTTGCATGATTTTTTTTAAAGGGCGTAATTGACGTCTTAGATAACCCCACCAATGGATGCCATGAATTCGCTTAAACATGAGGCGATCGACCTGCCAATCTGCCTGCAAGTGCTGGGGGTGAATCAATGGAAAAGATAGGTCGCTTGGAATCGATTCGACTAAACAGGCAGGTTTTGTAGCAGAGGTATGGGTAGCCTCCATGCCATAACCTAAATTTTCGGTTAAGTTATTTGCAGGAATAATACTTTTCATGCCAGTAGACCAGCAGGCAAAGAGCCATTGGTAATCCCACGTATCTTGTTTGCCCTGATAAACACGGTCTAGGGCATCTTGCCAATAACGCATCAGTAAAGCATCACCATGAAACAGTTGCCGCATCTGACTGCTCGCAAGCCAACTGGGATACGTTGACATGGTGAGATCATATTTCTGCCAAGCACGTCGCCAGGTAGCCCAACCCCAAATGAGAGGTATGGCAGTGAGAAAATAACTTGCCAGATTATTTTGGCCAACGTTGTTTGGGCGCACTCTTTTTGAAACCAGATTGGATCCAGTAATCATGCCAATCGTTGGGTCGTCTCGATATCGCTCTAGCATCTCATCGCAAAAGGTGAAAAAGCTGGGCAACGGCAATACATCGTCTTCCAAAATAATGCCCTCGGTCTCGTTTTGAAAGAACCAATCAATGCCACTAGAAACACCGAGCTTACAACCCAGATTTTTATCGCGAAAAAGGGTTTGAACTTCACAAGGCCAATCGACTGCTGTAGCAATGCTGCGCGCCTGCGCACAACGTTCCTCTTCATCAGGCCTTCCAGAACGCGGCCCATCAGCAGATATATAGAGCTTAGGGGGCTTGGCTTGGCGAATAGCCGCAAAGACCTGGGCCGTGGTTTCTGGGCGATTAAAAATCAGAAATAGTACGGGGCTTTTCACAAAATACCCCAATGCAAGCCGGGAGGAAGTGATAAATGACGAGATTGAAGCCGCAGGTGCTGGAGGTAAACCAGTCTAAGGCGATAGAAATATGCTTTAAAATTAACCATTTATCGCTATTTTACCTTTTAGAGTCCACAGCGCCAATCTCAATTGACCTCAGCCGAAAAACTTCCTCAACTCCTTCTCCGCCTATGGGAGCACTTTAGCCCTAAGCGTAAGCAGCAATTTACTTGGCTACTGATTTTGATGGTCGTGGTTTCCTTTGCTGAGGTGGTGAGTCTTGGGGCGATCGTGCCCTTTTTAGCTGCCCTAACCAATCCCCAGCAAGTATTTGAGTTGCCCTTGGCGCAACCCTTCATTCGTCTACTGAATCTACAGTCACAAAATGACCTGTTATTGCCATTAACTCTACTCTTTGGATTAACCGCAATTGTGGCAGGCGCGATGCGTCTAGTTTTACTCAAAGTGAGCCTACGACTTTCTTTTGCTACTGGTGCTGATATTGGCTATAGCATTTATCGTAAAACCTTATTTCAGCCCTACATCACTCACCTGTCGCGTAATACCAGTGAAATTATTGATGGGGTTACCGGCAAGACCACGATTGTTACAGACGGCATCATCATGTCAGCGCTCTATGTTTTGAGTTCGCTCATCATGCTGGTCTTAATGGTTACCGCCCTGTTGATCATTGCCCCAATTCCCTCTTTGGCGGCCTTTGCTATTTTTGGTTTGATGTATGTCATCACCATGAAAGTAACGCGCAAGAAGCTGATGAATAACAGCAAAGACATCACAACAGAATCGGCGCGAGTTATTAAATCTTTACAAGAAGGTCTTGGGGGTATCCGCGATATTTTGATCGATGGCTCGCAAGATGCCTATTGCCAGGTTTACCAAAAATCCGATGCCATTTTACGTAAAGCCTACGCAACCAGTTCATTTATTAGTATTAGCCCGCGCTTTGTCACTGAAGCCCTAGGGATGCTGCTGATTGCATTATTAGCCTTTGCCCTTTCTAAACAATCTAACTCGATTAATCAGGCTATTCCCATTGTTGGTGCCTTAGCGCTTGCTTCACAACGCTTACTGCCAGTCATGCAATTAGCCTATAGCGCCTGGACTGCAATTCTGAGAAATCAATTTTCACTTAAAGATACCTTAGACTTTTTAGATCAGCCTTTGCCTGAATATGCCGGTCAAATCCGCGTTCCGCCAATTCCATTCCAACATCAAATTGATTTAAAGCAGGTGTCTTTTCGTTATCGCGATAACTCGCCGCTCATTTTGGATCAACTCAGCCTTTCTATTCCAAAGGGTAGCCGCGTTGGATTTATTGGCACTACTGGCGCTGGCAAAAGCACCTTACTCGATATTTTAATGGCCCTGCTGCAACCGACTTCAGGCGAGCTAGTAATTGATAGTCAAACGATAGATGATGCTAATCACCGCGCTTGGCAAATGCATATTGCCCATGTGCCGCAAAGCATTTATCTTGCCGACTCTACGATTGCAGAAAATATTGCTTTTGGCGTTCCGTCTGATGAAATCGATCATACCCGAGTAAAAGAAGCCGCTCACAAAGCCCAAATGGCCGCAACTATTGAAGCCTTACCCCAAGGCTATCAAACCTTGGTGGGTGAGCGTGGCACCCGCCTCTCCGGTGGGCAACGCCAACGCATTGGTATTGCTAGGGCGCTCTATAAAAATGCAGATGTCCTGATATTAGATGAGGCTACCAGCGCACTCGATAATGAAACTGAAATTGCGGTAATGGACTCGATTCAGCACCTTGGACCAGATTACACCGTTCTTATCATTGCACACCGCTTAACTACACTCAAAGACTGTTCACTCATTGTGAAGTTGGATAAAGGGCGGATTGAGGCCGTGGGTAGCTATGAGGTGATAGCGGCGCCGTTAATAAAATTAAATGCCTCTACAAAATAATAATTTCCAAAATTTTGTTGCTAAGTATTGGCCAAATGAGCGCCTTAACGCCTTAGTATTATTTGGCAGTATTTTAATTAGCCTATTTTTGTTCTTTCACAATCCGTTTTTGCCAAATTTTTTTAGACCCGGTAGTGAAGATTGGTATATTAATTTTTCAGTAATGATATTTCATCCAAATGAGTCCTATTGGAATGAATCCATTCTGCTTCCCCTATTGGCTAAATTGCTGGGTGGGGCGCGCTCTCTTGAGTCTTATAAAATTTTATGCTCATTTATAACAATCTTAATTATTCCCCTTGTAACTTGGTGCGCTCTAGTCAAATTTAAAAGTATTCCAAAAACTCTAGTTTTTTTGTTAATTTTTGCTGTAAGCTTTCAATATTTTTCTAAATATGATTTAGGATACCCTGATCCGCTGACTATATTATTTTTAGTAACTGCTCCTTTTCAAAATAGAAGATATTTATTATTTTCCTGTATTTTCATGGCAGCTCTTTCCCACTTTTCTATAACACTAATAGCTGCATTTCAGTTTCTTGCTTTATTAGCTACCTATTACGGCATTAATAAAGTTGCAATTCAAAAATATATAATTCCTTTAATGGGAGGACTATTTGCGGCAAGAGTTTTTTTGGAGATATGGTACTTTATTTTTAAATATACCTCTCCATATGGCAGGATTGAATTCATCATTAATCATGGGCTGCAATTTTTCGAAGAGAGATATTTTGCTAACCCAAGTAATTTTTGGTTAATTCCAGGATTAAATTTTCTGCTGAGTTACTCTCTTTTTATAGTCTACTTCTCCATTAGAAAAAAGTTTTTATTTGTTTTAGCATTATTTTTTAATCTTGGATTAACCTATGCCATTCTATTTTTTACAGTAGATGGCTTTAGAATTTTTGCAACCATTAATGCGTGCTCTTATGTTTTTTTAATAATGATCTTTGTCACAAATTTAAGTCAAAAATATTTCCCAGAAAAATAAAAAATGTCTTCAAATAGATTAGTGGTTGGGATTATTTTTTCAATTACTCTCACGGCTTTGCTTTTGGCTTACGAAGCCAGCTTACTTCCAAAATCCATAGTGGGAGTTTACTTTCACGGCATTCCATCAGATGTAATGATGCAAACGCTCTCGATTCAGGACCTCTATGAACAACCGTTAAAAAGTTTGTGGTATCTACATATTCAACCCCCTATGTTTGATACCATTCGAGCTATCTTAGTGTCCTTTTTAGGGTCGGAAGACTTATTACTAAGCCAATATAGGGTAGACACTGCCATCTATTTTTTATGGGCGATAATATATGGTTTAACTTGTTTTTTAATATTCACCATAATAGGTACGCAAACTTCAACTATATATGGAATTTTTGCTACTCTTGGATTTTGTATTCATCCCGCATTTTTGTTGTATGCAACAACATTAGATTCAACTCTACTTTCAACGTTTTTAATTCTTAGTTTAATTTTTTTGCTATTAGAAATTGGTGACGGGCAAAAGATAAGCCCCTATCTAATATCAGCTTCTTTTTTAGCGCTTTTTTTTACACGCTCGATTTTTCAATGGCCCTGGGTATTCATTATTGGCTTATGTCTATATTTACTTAAATATCCCCCCCAGTATTTAAAAAAGTATTTTATTATTTGCATATGTATAGTGGCACTATTCATCATAAAACAATTTTTATTATTTCACCTTACAACTTCCAGCAGCTTCGCTGGCCTTAATTTATGTAGATCAATTGACGCATGTACAGGTCATTATATAGATGCTAAAAAAATAAACCATGCCGATCCGACTGCTAATTCATTAATGCGTGAATTCAAATCAAATAATGCAAAAAATTTTAATAATAGTATTTATTTAGAACTAAATAAAAAATATCTTGATGACTATAAAGAAAAATTATTTTCCATGTCAGCCAAAGAATTATTTGCAATTTATTTTAATAATTTAATAATTTACCTTCAACCCTGGTAATCCCCCCTTATTTAACCGAACCCAGAAGTAGGATTCATTAAGCAACCATGGCCAGTCGCTGTTTCGGGGTAATGCCGCCCAATGCCATGTTTGGACGTTGATAATTGTATTTATACATCCAT
>NZ_JAJVCR010000008.1:0-139521 GCF_021395195.1 Polynucleobacter sp. IMCC 29146
AATCTGATATCGTTCTTCTTGGCTAAGGTGTTGATAGGTCATGGCTACTTTGACTTGCTGGTCTAGAAGCTATGGATACTAAGATATCCTTAGCCACTAGGCTTAGTTGTTCAAAGTTGCACTTCGTAGTTGAATCCACCGAACATAAAAAATCCCATTTCCTGATCGATAAAATGATGTGGAATGGAAATCGCTCTGACGATGTTGTGGTAATACACATCACTTCTGTTTTAAGAACAAAAGAAATGAAATTGAATTTATATAGTGAATTGGTAAAAGTGTTGACTGTCAATCCAGGAGTTAGAAAAGAGGATATCTTTGTAACTATTGTTGACAACACTCCAGAGAATTGGTCATTCGGCAAAGGACTTGCACAACTCTCAACCTGACATTTATTGGGTGTGCGTAATCGACCAGGGCCTGGGATGCCCAATCCCCCCCCCACAAGCGTTAATTAAAGTAACGCTCAAAAGACTAAACCCCCACTATCGCTAGTGAGGGTTTTTTCTGGTGGGCCCACCAGGACTTGAACCTGGGACCAAAAGATTATGCTTACCACTACAGTTTTCACTGCCTGTTTCCAAAAAGAATTGCTCTCTCACTCTTTGTTTTTCAAAACCTAAGAATATTTGGAACAACCGTCTAGCACTTCGTTACTCCAAAGTGATTTTTTATCAATCAGATACGGCTGTTAAAAAATTCTCAAAAGCCTAATTTGTTTTTCAACTGATCGCGTTGCTCGTGATACTTGCTTGGATTATCAGATCTTAATCTTTCTATATTTTGCAGCTTCCATTTAACCGAAGGGAAATCTTTAAAGTCATAAACACTCCAATCAGGACTTAGATCTTTGACGCTAAGCAGAAATTTCCGATCTTCTAAAGTTAGCCCACCCTGAATTGCCTCTAGCAAAGATTGTCTAGCCTTTTCAAAATCTGAATACGTAAATGGCTCAACACTCATCCCTTCAAATTGACTTTCTAGAATTTTTCGTTGATCCAATAAATTGGGCAATAAAACCTCGTTAATAGGAGCGCTACTTGAAAGCAGGTTGTATAAAAACCCTTGCTTGATTTCATCTGTAAAACCTTCGTTTTCCAAAAGATATTGGACATCAAATAAATCTCTAGGATGCTGACGATTTAATGCGGCACAAATCTTTCCGCCATATAGTTGACCAGTTGAGACAACATTGATTTCAACAAACCGATCAAACTCTTCTTGTGCTTTATCGCAAAGAATCATTTTTTGTGCTGGCGCAATTAAACCCCGCCCTACCGGATTAACTTCAACCTTGACTTGGGCTTTTGAAGATGTTGCAACCAATTTCTGGGTGTCCGTTTGATATTGAACTGCTACACCTAAAATTTTCTCAATTCGATTTTTCAATCTTTCTAGCGCAAGATGAATTTGTGACAAGCTTTCTTGACGATCCCCCAATGGTAAATAGGTTAAGTCAATATCCACTGACAGTCTGGGCATATTTCGTACAAAAAGGTTGATCGCTGTTCCACCATGCAATGCCAAAAACTCTTCCTGCGCCACCAAAGGAAGCACATCTAACAGCAACTCAATCTGGTCTCTGTAGTTACTTGTATTCAAGTAAGCCCCTTAGGTAGCGTGATTTGATATTTTGGATCTAATTGCCCACCTATGACTATGCTTCGTTTTCCAGAGCCTAAATTTACTTTACTCAAATCCACATGCTTAAACCAAGCATGTCCGGCTTTTTCGGCCATAAAAACAAACAACCTTTTCACCTTGATTGACTCGCAAGCCTCTAGTAATTTTTGCACCTGCAATGGTCTCAAATTATTAAGACCCTCCATCAACTCATAACACTCCACCAAATCTTGCTTTTTTGGAGCAAGATATAAGCACTCTAGAAATGCTCTCAGTGGACTAGATATTTTGATGGTGAAATTTTTAACTTCGAACTCTACTAGTTCGAGATTGGATGGAAGAAATGAAGTGCGATGGTATTCAACGGACACCCCCCAATCCGTACTTGAAAACCAAAGTGGTAAATGCTCCTTCCAATCCCCAAATAAACAAACCGCCGTAGTTTTTAGTTTTAAGTAGTGCAGTCTGCCTTGCAACTCCAAGGCTGACTTTCCACCAACATGGATAGAAGAATTGCGCTGGGATTGCAATGCATACAATGCGCCCTGATATCCAACCTCGTCACCAACACGCTTAACGGCACCACTTCCTACCGACGATATCCATCCACTTTTCTTATAACGATTGAGCAGTTGGCCGGATATGCCAGATTGCTTTAGCCATGAAGATAGATAGACTGCGCCA
The DNA here is from genome assembly GCF_021395195.1 of Polynucleobacter sp. IMCC 29146. Lineage (NCBI taxonomy): Bacteria > Pseudomonadati > Pseudomonadota > Betaproteobacteria > Burkholderiales > Burkholderiaceae > Polynucleobacter > Polynucleobacter sp. IMCC 29146. The sequence continues at coordinate 2,308 of NZ_JAJVCR010000008.1, forward strand.
GATGGCCAATCACTGATTAAATGGTTTATTTTTTTGGAATTTATAAAACTCATAGTTTAATTTTACACAATAATTTAAACTTAAACTAGAAATAGTTTATTTTTATCTATGTAAAAAAACTATTAGTTTGTTTTTATGCAACAATTTAAACCTATTATTAATCGAGATAAGCCTTTTAAGCGATAAACTGTTGATTTGTAAGCAAAACTAATCCAATTAGCGCCTTAATTTGCAACCAATTTCAGACCAATATCCGCTCAATATAGGCTGTCAGTCAAAGATAACAATATCATTTGGATGGATTAAAGTTAGATACAAATGGTGGATCAGTTTTAGATGCAAATCAACAGGCTTGCAGCTCTTTTTTGAAACAGGTAAAAAGTCTGGAATCCAAGCGGCTCATGCGAATAAGCTAGGTAGGCAGCTAGCTAGATTACATGTTGCAAAAAAATGGGAAGATATGAATATACCTGGTTGGGGATTGCATCTTTTAAAAAATAAGCTAAAGGATCACTATTCAATTTCGGTAAATGGAAATTGGCGAATGACGTTTAAATTTGAAGGTGAAGATGTAGTACTTGTTGATTATCAAGATTATCACTAAAAGAATAGGAATAATGATGACTAAAATGTATAACCCACCCCACCCAGGCCTTACTCTGAAAGAGGACATTCTTCCAGCGTTAGAACTAGCCGTAACAGAAGCTTCAGAACAGCTTGGTGTAACTCGAGCTGCTTTTTCTAGAGTGATCAATGGTAAAGCTGGTATTTCTCCAGAAATGGCTCTTCGTATTGAGGCATGGTTAGGCGAGAAAAATGGAGGTAGTGCAAGCGTTTGGCTAGCTTTACAGGCAGCCTATGACTTATGGCAAGTTCGTAAATCTGGACTACCTAAAGTCACACATGCATTGATTCCAGTCTTAGCCTAATCAGAGACACTTTTCAATGTTTTATTTACACTGCTCAAAACAATTGTTAGATCGAGTCTCTTCAGGCGTCAACGAACCCGCTGGAAAGGGAGACAATATTTTGGGTAATTGGTATGCTAAGGCAATATTTTCAAAACCACAGGTAGCCTTGTTTGTAAATGAAAGAACCCTGCTACCAGTGTTGATGCCTCTAGCCCCAGCATCGAACTTAGTAGAGCGATTCCCACAATACCTATTTAAGATCTTGCTATCTCAAGGTGTAAGTGAATCTTTTATGCAACAGGAATTAAATCATCTTGAGAAGGTAATTTATTGCAAATCAACTAATCGCAGCATCATTGGTATTTTAAATATGTTCACCTATCACCTAGAAGGTTATCAGTCCATGCATTATGTAGATGATTGCTACTCACTCTCAATGATGATGGCCGATACTCCCTGTGGACCACTTTATAAAAGCACAATCACACCTGGTAATGCACTTAGGGAATTCGCTCTGAGCGGAACAATTCACTGATTTATAGATCCTGCACCAGCGTTACTTAAAGTAACGCTCAAATAAATACCAACCCGAAGATTGGTATTAGATTATTGGTGGGCCCACCAGGACTTGAACCTGGGACCAAAGGATTCCGGTTTGTGTTAGTTTCCTAACTCCCTAGACTATGCCTTTAGCTAAGATTGGGGTTAATCTTAGAACGACACTTACTAACCATCACTGCGGCTAGGCCGTCATTAAACCTAAGCACCAAATCCTCATAGATGACTAGTGCCTCAACATATAAGCCATTCATATAGAGATCAAATGCTTTTTTGGTAAAGATACAAAGCTCTTTTTCAATCTCTGTTGGGGCTGTCTCAGCATCGCCATCCTTCACGCCCATTAATTCATAAATAATTAACTCGCCCTTACGGCCTTTGACGGTAATTTGGTCAATTGGCCTAACCCACAATCTTTCACCCGCCTCTTTAAACAGGGAGTGGCTAATACAAATATCGGTATTAAATTCTTTATTGATTCCTTCTAGCCGTGCCGCTATATTGACCCCATCGCCCATGACGGTATAACTTAGGCGCTCAGCTGAGCCAATATTACCCACCAAGACTGCATCAGAGTGAATACCAATGCGCACGACTAAGGGGGGGTTTTCTTCTGCGACTAGTTTTTCATTTAAGAAAACCATGCGTCTTTTGGTCTTAAAAGCTGCTACGCAAGCATGGTAAGCGTGATTTTGATTCAATAAAGGAGCGCCCCAAAAGGCCATAACTGAGTCGCCAATAAATTTATCAATTGTTCCGCCCTCTTCCTTAATCGCATATGTCATCAACTCTAAATAGGATGAAACTCGTAATAGCAGCTCTCTGGAAGGAGTGATTTCAGAAAGGGTGGAGAAGTCTTTTAAATCAGAAAAAAGAACAGTAAGATAACGACTCTCACCACCCAATTCAATATCTTTACCTGAACTTAGAAGATCATTGACGAGGTCCCGAGGTACGTAAGAGGTAAAGGCGGAAATTGTGCTTTTTAGTTTCGTGATTGCATTTGCCAGGGTATTAATTTCAGTAATATTTTCGCGAATCTTAAATTTCTCATGGGTTTTAAAATTAATTAGGGCTTCAATCTCCCTTGTTAAAAGCTCTAAAGGTCTAGAAATATAATTAGCTAAAAAATAAATTACCCCAATCTGAAATAAAACCGCAAGAATACCCAATAAAAGAATGAGATTATTATTTTCTCTTAGCGGCCCAGCAAAATCATTTAAAGGCGTCACAATCAAGATGAGCCATTTTTTTACAAATTCCTTAGGTAAGCTAGTGATGATGCCCACGAATTCTTCTTGTGATGTGGGATCTTTAAAAATAAAGGGGGCCAAGACATTGTCTGGCTTAAGAGTCATGGCGATTGATGGAACTTTTGAAGTCATTGAATAAATCTGATTCATATTCAATACTCCACCAATTTCCTTAGCTGCGTCCTTCTGGTTTGAACTCGCAACTATTAACCCATGCTCATCAAGCAATAGATTGAAGCCATTTTTACTAATTAATTGCTCATTTAAAAATTTGCCTATCGAATCAAGAGATAAATCAATTGCAACTACCCCAGTAATATTTTTATCTACGTAAAATGGACTTGCGATAGAAAGGCCCGAAGCACCAGATTTTTTAATATAAGGCTCAGAAATAATCAGCTTTCCAGCTTTTGCAGCCTCCTTATACCAATCACGCGTCTTAGGAATGTAGGGCTCATCACTTGAAGAAGATCCTACTTCCTGATTTTTATCATCAAAGTAAACATACTTATATACATTTGGCTCTTTGGAGCGCTTATCAATCCATCGTAAAGCATATTTTGCTGTTGGCGGAACAGGCTTACCTTGTAATTTATCATCAGCTTTAACCCTCCGAACAGAGCGAAATGAGCCATCCTCAAAGCCAACGTCAACACTCAAGATATTAGGCGAAGAATTTAAATGACTTAATAAATAATTCCACGATTTAGGTGCCCCGAAAAAAGCGGGGTCGGCTGAGGCTAATTGACTTGTAGAAATAACCAATAGCTCTACCGGCCCAAATAGCTCTTTAATTTTTAAATTAGTAATAATTTGTAGATTAGAAATATGCTTAGTAGCAGTTTCTCTAATCATTTTTTCATTCGAGGCATAAGTAAACCAGATCATCGAAATAAATATCGGGACTACTAATAGGATGAATAAAAAAACGATACTGGGCCTTAAGCGAACCTTGAGATGCCTAGTTTTTTTAAAAAATAATGTCATCGTATTAGTGCCGCGCTATCCAAGGCGGTCCTATTTTGCAAATACTTAATCGCAATAAATTTTCCTGCATATTGGAGAGGATAAACCATTACCTTAAAAGCGCTTTAAAAGACCAAACCCCCCACCATTGCTGATGAGGGTTTGTGTACGACTCGACACATAGTTAACACTTTATACCGGACACATACTTTACAGTTTTAGGCATAGGAGGGACCACTCTATGCCGTGGAATGAAAGTACTGGGTATATGTAACCATGTGATCGGTACCGGACGTAAAGCATGTGTCCGGTACGGACCTTAGATTATTGGTGGGCCCACCAGGACTTGAACCTGGGACCAAAGGATTCCGGTTTGTGTTAGTTTCCTAACTCCCTGGACTATGCCTTCACCATATGCTCGCGCACTTAGGTGGGTGCCGTCTAGTCGCCTGTAGGTAAAATTTCAAAATGTTTGACATCCACCAGGCCAATTAAACATTCAGATAACCTTATTAGGTTACTGGAGTCATTAGTTCTAATCGTCATTTTGTATTGAAATAATGACCCATCGCCAATTAACTGGTAACTAATTCCTTCAACCTTAAAGCCATGTTTAGAAAGCAATTCTTTCACCACAATTTGGCTGGGTGTTTTATCCCTTGAATAGGTGATTGTATTATTTACATAGTGATGTGATGGAATCTTTGCCTCAATCCATCTAAATAATGACAAGGTAACAAGTGCCAAGACAGTTGCGATAATTGCAGGGAAATAAAATCCAATCCCAAAAAGAATACCAATTGCAGCCGTTATCCAAATGGAAGCTGCTGTTGTTAAGCCCCTAACATTTAAGCCCTTCTTAAATATAACACCCGCCCCTAAAAAGCCAATACCCGTCATAATTCCCTGAGCCATACGGGTTGGATCGGTCCTAAATAGCTCGCTGTTATCTACAGTTATCCAAATGCTTTGAAATGCGGTCACCGACATTAGCAAACTAGATGCAAGGCAAACTAGGGCATGCGTTCTAAATCCTGCCGGGCGACCATGGAGACTTCTTTCCATGCCGATAATTCCTCCGGCAATCAAAGAGGTAAGAAGGTTTGTTGTGATTAGGAGCGAGGTTTGATCCATTGCCACCCTTTAAACAAATATGTATTCACTTACATTGGCCATTGAAGTCTGCTGACTAAACTCCATTTAATACATAATCAAATATTTCATAACTTTTCAACGTTCCAGATGCGGCTTTTAACTTATAGGCCTCATTCATTGGCTTATTGATAATGATGGGAACCTTAGCCTCCGAAGTGCCACCATGTGTTCTTAGGCGATGGCCTTCTAAGCCCTTTAAGTCATGATTTGCAGCAGATGAACCTATGCAGACATCTGCTCTTGAAATCACAACAACATCTGCCTCACGATCAGCGGGCAATTCAAAAAGCTTACAAGCACTATCTTTATTCAATACCTGTTCAATGCCGTCTATACCTGCAATGACTTCAATGATCTCTTTTGGGGTTGCTTTGCCCCTACACCAAACACGCACAAATCCACCTAATGCGCCGTGATGACCAACATATGCATCCGTAATTGGGCATATAACCTGAGCATCACCTTTGCCAAACTTAGCATCCAAAATATCCTGAAGCCAGATAACGTTTGGCTTTCCAGCAGAATTTGACTTGTCATTCATGCCGTGGTCTGCAGTCAGCGCAATAGTCGCCCCCAATGTATCCAACTCTCCAAAGCATTTATCTAGTTCTTGATAGAAGATGCGAGCACCCTCTTCATTTGGCGCAAACTTATGCTGCACCCAATCAGTTAGTGATAGATACATTAAATCAGGCCGGTCACGCTTTAAGATTTGAATGCCAGCCTTTAGCACAAACAAAGAAAGCTCCATTGAATAAATGTCTGGCTGAGGCATTCCAGCCAGATCTAATACATTCTCAATGCCATTCTCAGCCATGGTGCAACTACCAGAAAACTCTGAAGAAAAAGAAATGCTACCGTTACTCAAATCTAAATTCTTTCCAAGTTGCTTTCTAAGTTTATCTTTAGCGGTAATTGAAACAACCTTAGCTCCAGCTTTTGCAAATCCAGAAAGAATAGTGTCACCACGCAATAAATCTGGTCCAGTCATGACAACCGGCTCCCATGTCTTGGTATCTAAATAGTAGTTTCCTGAAATGCCATGTGCAGACGCAGGCGTTCCTGTGATGATGGACATATTATTTGGGCACGTAAAGCTAGGCATAGTGCCGTCAGCAATCACACTAAAACCCTCTTTAATAAATTTTGCAATATTAGGAATTGATCCATCCGCAAGAAATTGTTTCAAATACGCTGGATCGCCTCCATCTATACATACCACGACTGCTGGCGATATAGGCCAGGCATATTTTTTTTGATTAACCTCTACCTGAGTCTTCTTGGAGTCTTGATTCATAGTCATTTCTTCCTACCTATTTAAATTAAGCGCTTCATATAAACGCTTTTTACTATCCATTACATGATCAAAGAGCAACTTTTCTGATAAATCTACATCACCGGATTCAATAGCCTTCACTATTTGTTCATGATTTTTGGTTGAGATCTGAATATTGGAAACATTTTTTTCAAATGTCGCTCTACGAAATAGAGTTAATTCATTCGTTACACGGCGGTAGTTCATTACCAATGCAGGATTGTGGGCTGCTAACGCAAGATGTTCATGAAAGGCTATATTCAATGGAAAGTAAGCAACAAAATCATTTTGTGCTGCCGCTACTTTCATCTCCTTAATGAGCTCTTTGAGTTTCTTTAATTGCGCCTTTGTAATTCGCTCGGCAGCCAGCCTACCAATTAACCCATCTAAAGCTGCGCGAACCTCGTAAATATGTCCAACTTCATCAAGCGAGATTTGCCTTACCGACATTCCGCGATTTTTCTCATTAACAACCAAGCCAGCCTGCTCCAATGAGCGTAATGCTTCGCGTACTGGGCCTCTAGATATTCGCAACTGATTTGCTATTCCCGCCTCTGTCAGTTTTTCGCCAGAAGTTAACTCCCCGGAAATAATCTGACGCTCAATCTCTCTTTCAACTAGATTACTTAAGGAATGCTCACGCAATAGCTCAAATGCGCTATTTTGAATACTTAAGCCAATCTTCTCTTCAGTGCGATTCATTTCATTCCCGCCGTATTAGTTGTGTCATTAGATCAGTTTTATGGTATATTGTCAACAATATACAGTAAAAGTATCATAAAATTGAAATAAATGATTGTTAGGCTATGAGGCCAAGGAGACCATCAATGAACCTAGTACTAGTTTCAAAGCACGTAATACGCCTAATCACTTTAGTGATTGTCATGTTGACAGTTACACAGCCAGCGCTTGCCCAGTCGGATTGGCCTAATAAATCAATCAAACTTATAGTGCCCTTTCCACCTGGTGGTGGCACTGATACTTTCGCCAGACCTTTAGCAGCGCAATTGTCAAAAGAGTTGGGGCAGCAAGTTGTTGTTGAAAACAAGGGGGGAGCCGGCGGAACCATTGGGGCTGCAATAGCGGCTAAATCTCCATCAGATGGCTACACCATTTTTATGGGTGCCGTTCACCATACTGTTGCCGAGAGTATTTACAAAAATCTACCGTACAACCTAGAAAAGGATCTCATTCCAATAAGAGGAGTTGCTTTTGTTCCAGATGTCCTTGTTGTTAACAATAAGCTGCCAATTCAAAGTGTAAAAGAATTAATTCAATACTCTAAAAGTAATCCTGGCAAAGTCAACTACGGCTCCTCTGGCAACGGCACCACGAGACATCTTGCTGGTGAGATTTTTAATAAATTGACAGGTACTTCGCTTGTACATGTGCCCTATAAGGGATCCGGCCCTGCAATGGTTGCCCTCATGAGTGGTGAAGTTGATCTAATCTTTGAGGGTCTGGGTAGCGCAGCAACCTATATCCGCGCGGGTACCATTCGTCCATTGGCAGTTACGTCACCACAAAGATCTCCAGCATTTCCAGAAATACCCACAATGGCTGAAGCCGGCGTACTCGGATTTGAATCAATATCTTGGTATGGATTTTGGGTTCCAGCTAGCACACCCCAAACCATTCAAGATAAGCTCTTCGTCGCAACAACTAAAGCCCTCAACTCTCCTGAGATTAAAACTCTCTGGGCCAACCAAGGGGCTGATACTGGGCCCAGCACACAAAAACTTTTTATTCAGTATGTTAAAGATGAGACTGATAAGTGGGGTAAGGTTGCAAAGTCAGCTAACGTAACCATTGACTAACTAAGCGTTACCTAAAGTAACACTCAAAATACAAAACCCCCCACCATTTCTGAACTGACCCACAAAAGTTGGACACCCAATCCAACTAAAAGGGGTCAGTTCATTCTGATGAGGGGTTGCTTTGCTGGTGGGCCCACCAGGACTTGAACCTGGGACCAAAGGATTCCCCTTAAAACCCTAAATACGCATTGCTTTTTGTGGTGCGCGACTTGTTCGGCGGTTTGCGGATAGCGAACCACGTGAAAGCCAACTCAGACAGTCTATTTTTAATTCATCCCGAAGCGTTCGCACTGCCTCAATTTCCCAGAGGTTATTTACTTCACCCGGATCAGAGCTTAAATCGTAAAGTTCGCCATAGCTGTCATCAAGATATAGAACAATTTTCCATCGAGTATCTCGTCGCATCAGAATAAACTCACTACCAGTTTGTATATGATCACGCGCAAGTTCTGCATAAACTACATCGCGTGGCACATAATCTGGCAAACGCATCAAGGACCCCCATAATGATTTAGCTTCAAATTCTTCAGGGATATTTAATCCCGCCGTCTCTAGAATAGTTGGAGCAATGTCAAACATCTGCACTAGATCGTTGCGAATACCCGGCTTTATATCTAGATTTTTTGACCAAAATATTAGTGGCACTCGCACAACAGAGTCATACATAGTCCACTTTTGAATATGGCCATGATCACCTAAAGCATCAGCATGGTCAGACGTAAAGATCACTAGAGCATTATCAAGATACCCTCGATCATCAAGCGACTTCATTATTTGGCCTACCTGCTGATCAATCATGCTTACGTTCGCTGCATAGTGACGACGCAAATTAAGAAGATCATCTTGACTGGGGTGGTTTCTCCAGGCAATTGAATCAAAATTAAAGTCAATCATATTTTCTCGAAGCTGATGCTGGGCATTTGGCTGAGCCTCAATCTCTGCTTCTTTCACAATTGGTAATGGAATGTCAGTATCTTTATAAGCGGCCAATGCCTCTGGCAATGGATCATATGGAGGATGTGGTCCAGGAAAGCCAATCTGCAAGAAAAGTGGGTCTTTATTTTTTCGATCATCAATCCACCAGCAAGCCATTTCACCAATAAAGTTATCTGGATGCATATCTGGATCAAGGTCCCAGGCGAATGCTCCAAGTGCTTTTTTAAATTTTTCTGGGTCAGATTCAAAACGATTATAGCGAGACGGCTTAATTAATTTACGTGCATGTAAGGCCTTATCCCATTCATCATAGATTGCACGATCACGTTCTTCAAGAAAAAGTGGGCGATCCTTATTTTCGATAATGAAACGCTGATGAAATCCGCCTGGAGCATCGTAAGGGTTAATATGCATCTTACCTATATTTACACAGTGATAACCTTGGTTAGCTAAGCTGCTTACCCAAGTAGGTTCCCAGGGCTGGAAATTGCTAAAAACCTGACACCCATGAGGGTACCTTCCGGTAAACAAACTAGCGCGAGAGCCAACACAAACTGGAGAAGTAACAAAACATTCCGTGTAAGCAGCGCCCTCATTTGCTAATCGATCTAGATTCGGTGTTTTCATCCATGGAGCGCCTAATGCTCCAATCGTATCTGCCCTTTGTTGATCGGTCATGATTAAAATAATATTTGGACGTATCATTTCTTTTGTCATTCTGGCTTAATCTCCGCAGTTGTAATCACAGTCTTCCATTTATCTAATTCATTTTTTTGAAATGCAAGAAATTTCGTCGGCCCTGTAACTGAAATCTCATCACCTTGTAGGGCTAATTTTTCCCGTAATGCTGGAGATTTTGCCGCTGCAGCAGTTGCCTCATATAACCTCTGAATGATAGGCTGTGGAGTTCCTGCGGGCGCAAACAATCCAAACCAAGCGGAGGCAACAATGTCATAACCCATTTCCTTTAGCGTGGGTATATCTGGAAGAACGGAGGAGCGAGACGCGCCAGTGGTAGCTAGAATTCGAACACGGCCGGCTTGCGCTTGCGTAAGGACTACTGGCAGATGATTTTGTGTAAATAGAACTTCATTGGAAAGCACCGCAACCACAGCCTGACTACCTCCGGGATATGGAATATGCATAGCTTTTGTTCCTGTTTTTTGCTTTAATAATTCAACAGAAAGATGTGGAAATGTTCCTATGCCATTGGAAGAATAGTTGACACTATCACCTTTATTCTTCAGTATTTTAAAAAACTCATCGATTGACGCAATGCCAGAGGCTTTGTTTACAGTCAGCGCTAAAGGCCCCTCAGTAAATTGCGTAATTGCTACAAAATCTTTAATAGGCTCATATCGCAACTGCTTATACATTGCAGGCGCAAAAGCATGGGTTGCGGCGCCACCTAATATGATCGTATAGCCATCAGCAGGTGCGCGCGCGACAAATTCAGCGCCGATTGTCCCGCCTGCCCCAGGTTTGTTAACTACAATCACCTGCTTCCCAAGCTCACGGCTCAACTGGTCAGCAAGCAAGCGGCCAGTAATATCAACAACACCTCCGGGGGGGTATGGAACCACTAATTGAATTGGCTTATTTGGATATTCCTGAGCTACTGCTAGGCCCGATATCCATAAATTGAACAATAGCAGTACTGTATTTCGAATCAATATGCGCACATCTATCCCCTTTCAATACCTGTTAGAGTGATTTTTTATAATCTGCATATCATTCTATATTTAATCAGACTTGTCAATCTATAATTAAACATTAAAAATTAAGGGAATAGGGCCAGATAAAAAATGCGGCATTTTTTTCAATACAGCGCCAGCCCACTATATGCACAAGCGGCCGATGCAATGCGGGAACGTATTGTGAAAGGGGTATGGCCAATTGGGATGCGCATCCCCTCGCTGCCCCTTCTCTCTAAAGAATTTGGAGTTGCATCAATCACAATTCGTCAGGCTGTACAGCTTTTAAAGGAGGAGGGCTTGCTTCAGCCAGAGCAAGGTCGCGGCACTTTTGTAAAAGCAAAACCGTTGGTTCACCCGCAAATGCAAGTGGTGAGCTCACTAGTTGCCCTTGCAGATCTGTACCGAGAGCTTACACCCCGACTGATTCCAATCTCAGAAGGAATAGCAAAACCAAAGATAGAATCAGATGATGGAATTCCAGCGCCAAAATACCATCTATTGCGTCGCGTCCACTCTTATGAAAAACAGCTGACCTCTGTTATTTCAGCATACATTGATGAGCGAATATTTAAACTTGCTCCAAAGCGTTTCAGAAATGAGCTTGTAATCCCAGTTCTAATGGATCTTAAATCAGTCAAAATAGCATCGGCAAGACAAATCTTGACAATTTCTACGGCAGGTGTAGAGGCTGCAAATGCATTAAACATATCGGTGAGCGCCCCTGTTGCAGAAATTAGGCGAGTATTTTGTGCGCCTGATGGCACTGTGATTTATTTAGGAGAGTTAACTTATCGCGCTGATTTTATTCGGCTTGATATGGACCTCCTGGCCTAAATAATAAAGCTGTTGGTCGTGAGAGTACTTAAACCACAAGCGTTACTTAAAGTAACGCTCAAAAAAAATACCAACCCTAGAGTTGGTATTAGATTATTGGTGGGCCCACTAGGACTTGAACCTGGGTCTAGGAGGCTGGATTGTGAAGGCTCTTTGATTGACTATTTTTGTAGTGGAGCAACTTCCTGAACGGCGGGTTACCAGAAAAAAATGTGAAAGCAGTATTGGAGAATTAACTAAAGTTTTATTTTTACTTCTAGCGATTAATGCAGGAATTAGTTTTTGAGCATTTATCATTGATAACTGCTACTCCTTGAATTTCAATCAACATCCCTGGTACGGCTAGGTTTGAAACAGTAATCATGGCGCTAGCGGGAAACTTACCCTCTGGAAATATATCAGCACGAACTTTAGAGAGGATCAGGCCATTGCGAGGATCGGTAATGAATGTAGTGGTAGTAACAATATCTTTAAGGCTACCGCCAGCATGTTTGAGGGTTTTTTCCATTAAAGCAAAAATTGTTCGTACTTGTGCCTCGAAATCACCTTTAATATCTTTCCCATTGAGATCAGTAATGGCTGTTTCACTAGATAACCAGATGGTTCGGCCGCTCTCTGTTACTACAGCCGGTGAATAAGTCCGCCCTTTTCCTGCATCAGTTTGACCCATGAATTCAGCAGCATATGCTGTAGTAGTCAGAATGTAGAAAGATACAAATACAACTAAAAATACTAAGCGCTTCATGGGCTTCTCCTGATAGGACAAAACAGTATGCCATTACTACTTAGACTAAAATTAATTACTGACTTTGCCTAAAGTAACGCTCAAAAAAATACCAACCCTTGAGTTGGTATTAGATTCTTGGTGGGCCCACCAGGACTTGAACCTAAAATAGGAGTTTGAGGGAACTCGGGTGACGTATCAAGCTACGCTAACTTAGCCGCACTGTGGGTCGTAATTATTGCCATTCAGTTTGGAGCTTCACCAAGGTACGCGCTTTGTGATTCTTTGCATCATGCCGAACTGTTACTACGCGATCTCCTACTGCAAGGTTTGTGGGCAAATCTACGACATTTACGATGACCTCTCTTTCGGGAGCTGCTAATCGCCCGCTCATTAAGTCACCTGCCATTAGTGTCACTTGGCGATTTTTTATGGCAGATACCTGCCCCACTTCTTCATGTATCGTAAGCTTGTCCAATGCGTCAATGGATATCAGCATGAAGCGCATCGGCGTTTGACCGTTATTGCGAAAGTACCACATCTCTTCGTTTGGGTTGAAGAAGCAGACCTTCGGCGCTGGACCACATGTATTGAGCAGCCTTCCTCCTAGTCCGTATGCTGTTAGCGTTCCTTGCATAATGTGAATCAACTTCGGCCCACTTGTATGCCAGGGCGTACGCGCACCCGGAGGATGGGTACGTTCAATAGCGGTAATCTTCACCTTGCCTTGCGGGAGATCCGAAGTCTCAATGTTTAGCACATCCTGTCGCCCGCTAGTATCTTGTTCATGTGCATTGGCCATGGGTGAAAGCGCAATGACGCTAGCAGTACATAGCATCCCAATAGCAAATTTCATAATCCCTCTTCGACAAAAGTTATCACGGACTACCTCCATATATAGAGTGTAAATGCTCTTCAGTTGTACGACTCGACACATAGTTAACACTTTATACCGGACACATACTTAACAGTTTTTGGCATAGGAGGGACCACTCTATGCCGTGGAATGAAAGTACTGGGTATATGTAAACCATGTGATCAGTACCGGACGTAAAGCATGTGTCCGGTACGGACCTTTTTATTTCTGGTGGGCCCACCAGGACTTGAACCTGGGACCAAAGGATTATGCTTACCACTACAGTTTTCACTGCCTGTTTCCAGTTTGTAGTCTGGACTGTCTCTTGTCTTTACGACCTACCCGTACAGTCTCTACACCTTCTAAGCATTACTACTTAGCTTGGCTCGGGATTACCACGCTGTTACACAGAGGCTTCCCCGAATTTGAGTAGTTCTACATATGAGCAGAGCTAACTTACTCATATGCAACCCACTAGCAATAAACCCTGGCACTTTTGATGCTGTAGGTTTAGTGCAGTTAAGTCCTCTGCTCTAACCAACTGAGCTATGGGCCCTAAAACTCGTACATTAATCTTATTTACTACACACCTTAATACACAGTGTTTTTTACAATTCTTAACTAGTTAAAACCACACAAAAAGCCTATTTACTACACACCTCGGTTTTTGCCCTGGTGTGTAAGCGGTGTGTAAGCAATTTTGACCACCTATTTCACCACTAACCTCTTGATTCAATTGAGGTATTTGCTACTAGACCCCTAGGGCTTCTTTCTTATGAGGCAGACATCCAAAGAAAATCATTAGGATTTCAAGAGGTTACAGCGCCTGTTTATCGGTGTGTAGCGTTTTGTGTAGTGAAATAATTCATCTTTTAAAAAATACTCTCGAACTCTTTGGTTTTCGAAACTACAGGATTTTTACAGTAACCATTTAGCACTTCATTGCTCCAAAGTGGTTTTACTTGTGGCCTAACCGTTACTTTAAGTAACGCCCAAAAAGACTTGCTATTGGCTGATGTGCCTAGTGACCATAAGCAGTGGCCATTAGGGCAAGGGGAAATTGATTCGTATTTAAGAAAAGCTCTAGAAAGCTAAACCGCTACTCACCTTGGCGCTTTAGGTCTCTATAGAAATTTTCATGTGGGCCAAAAGTTAATAGTTTGATGCTTTCTGTATCTAAAATTCGATAGGCTAATAAACATTGTTGCTGTGATATTCTAAATTTATAAACATACACACCTAGCAAATCCCCAACCTTCGCTTCGCCAATAGCCGGATCTTTGCAGATGAGTTTTAGCGCAGCATCTAGTTCTAGTTTTTGTGGAGCATGCAGTTTTTTAGTGGCCTTTGCAAAGGTGGCCGTAACCAGTAAGCGCATTAACTAAAAACGTACTCGCCAACTACTGGCTCTTGATCGGCAATCAAGATCTCGCGAATCAAAGAGAACGGTAAATCTGGGTTTTCTTGAGCGATCTTGCCAATTTGCGACCAATACTCAATCTGCTTGGGTACTGAGCGATGCTCAACACTTCCAAACACTTTGGCTTGCTCAACTAGGTTTTCTGACAATTTCACGTTAATAGACATGATGGTTCTCCATTAGGTAGTTCCATTATAGCGCAATAAGTTCCTTTTGGGAACCTTTATAAAAGACCATTTTATTCATTGTATGCAGCCAATTCCTGTTTTTGGGCCTGCTTTGTTGATTTGTACGCAAAACTAACCCAATTAGCGCCCTAATTTGCAACCAATTTCAGACCAACATCCGCTCAATATAGGCTGTCAGTCAAAGATAACAATATCATTTGGATGGATTAAAGTTAGATACAAATGGTGGATCAGTTTTAGATGCAAATCAACACATATATGACTTAAGGTGTGCTGGTATACCCTTGCTTTAGTAATTAATTAAGTGTCATTACTACCTAAGCGTTACTTTAAGTAACGCTCAAAAAAATACCAACCCGAAGATTGGTATTAGATTATTGGTGGGCCCAAGAGGACTTGAACCTGGAATCTAGAAGGTTGGATTGTTAGTCCCACTCTTAATGAACGGCCAATAGAAAATAAATTCCTAATAGCTCTCATCCGTAAGGCGCAAGCTTAGGCTCCCAAGTGCATTTAAATAAGCAATAATTTATACCGTCTTACTGCCACTAAAATGCTCTTGCTTTAGGGTGTATATTTCCACAGATCATTTAAGTAACCTGCGCTATTGGTTGCGTCATACCCAAAGCCGCCAAATATCCATAAGTTGCCACTCAAATCTGTCCAACCGATACTGTCTTTTCTGCCGCCAGGTTGGTTAGTTGAAGCCAGCATCCCCATGCTTCCATAAACTCCGACCCCATTGATTTCACTACTACCACCCATCCAAGTCCATTGATTGTTGGTGGGAGTGTATTTCCATAAATCATTTAAATAGCTAGCAGTACCTGGAAGAACAGGTGGTGGAGGTGTTGATGCTCCGTTGCCATCCCCGCCGAACATCCATAAGCTTCCACCTGCATCTATCCACGAAAACGGGGTGCGGTGAAATCTAGCACCTGGCACGTTATTAGGCGAAGCCTCCCCTTGAGATCCGTATACACCATATGCCTTATATCTCCTATCTCCACTCATCCACACCCATTGTTTCGTAGTTGGGCTATATTTCCATAAATCATTCAAAATGCCTTGAGGATTACCGAGACCATCAAAGCCTGAACCGCCAAATAACCACAAGTTACCGCTACTGTCGAGCCAACTAATCGCATCTAATCTTGAGCCAGGCACAGTAGTGCTAGTTGCTATACCCTGAACCTCATAAGTTCCCGAGACATTTGTACTGTAGCTAGAACCTGTCTTACCGGCGCCCGATCTAAATGTCCAGGTGCTATCGCCTGGATTAAATTCCCATAAGTTGTTATAAGTCGTTGTAGTTGCAAGATCACTTGCGCCACCAAAAAACCAAAGATGGCCATCCTTTGAGGTCCAACCAATTGCGCCAAGTAATCCACCTGGTGTATTAGAAGTGCTAGCAACATCTTTGGCGCCATAAGCTGGGGATGCGCCAGTTGATTTACTTCCAGATACCCAAGTCCATTCATTTGTCGTAATGCTAAATTTCCATAGATCATTTAATGTGCCAGGTAACAAATTTAGCTCATCAAAACCATATCCCCCATATAGCCACAAATTACCACTGGAATCATGCCAACTTACTGCCCCCATCCGGGCGCCTGGAACATTCCTTGCACTAGAGATTCCCTGGATTCCATAAATACCTGATGCATTGGCTGCAGAAGAGCCGCTTACCCAAGTCCATAAATTCGTGCCTGGAGAATATTTCCATAAATCATTTAGAAAAGTCGTGGTGCCATTCCAGCCTCCAAACATCCATAAGTTACCGCTACTATCAGTCCAGCTAATAGAGATGTAACGACTTCCTGGGATATTGGTCGCGCTTGATGACCCTTTAGTGCCATAAACACCTGGGGCGCCCGTCTGATTACTGCCTCCCACCCAAGTCCAACTCGATGTCGGTGAAGATGACGTGCAGTTTACATTGCAGCCAGATGATCCGCCTCCACAAGAACCTAAGGTAGCAATTGCAATTAACAGCAACGCATATCTAATCATTGATTTCAATTTAAAAAGCTTTATTCAGTGTAATTGTTAATGCCTGGGTTGTAACATTGCCTGAACTAGTACCAGTATTTGTTCCAGTTCTTGTTCCGCCAATGGCAGGATTATCGGCCCACGCACCGCCCCAATTACTGGTCTGATTTCCTGTTACCGAGTAGGTATAGCTCATATCCAAAAACCAAGTTGGGTCAATAAAGTATGTGGCTCCAATCACTGCACCCGCCCCAAACACCCATTGTGAAGCTGAATAACTTGATGGTGTACTAAGTCCTGTAACGCTGGTTGTTAAACCATTCATGTCAGCAAACCCAGTAATTTGATTAATGTTGTATTTGGTTTGAGCCAATGTAGGGCCTGCGCCAAAGTAGACATAACTTTTCTCAAAAGATCGACCAATAAATGGCATTAGAGACATCTGATGATTGATGGTTTGCTGATAAGAACGAACAACATAATTGCCATTAAACGGTGTATATGTGCCTGCTTGATAGTAGCCCCCAGATTGAGGAATCAACATATTATTTACAGTGGAGGTTGTACCTAAATAGCTATAAGCAAATTTTCCACCCCACATCCAATTACTTCCAGAAAAATGCTGAAAGTAACCAGCTTGTAATGATGGGGCTGCTGTATTTTGATTTCCTAAAGTAACTCCGGTTGATCCTGCGGCTGATCCAGTAATTGAGGCCTGTGGAATTCCTAATTTATCTTGGGTGGGAGGTGTATAAGACGTTCCTCTGCCATAAGTATTTTGATTACTAAAACCAATCGTATTTTCACTAACGCCTAAGCCAACAAAAAAAGCTGATTGCGGCACGATTGAAACTGAGCTGGTTTGCGCTAAAGTGCATACACTAAAGCTAAAACCTATTAATGCAACAGCCTTTGATTTAACTTTCATACACCCACCCTTAGTTATTGGTTTAATGAAATATGTAAGATCCATAACTAAATCCTAGCATAGTAATCATAGAATAAAAAGGTGGAATTTCACTAGATTTTTAATTGGTTTAGCATCTCATTGCGGTCAACATCCGTCACCCTCTATTAGTGGTACTTAAAGTAACGCTCAAAAAAATACCAACCCTAGAGTTGGTATTGGATTCTTGGTGGGCCCACCAGGACTTGAACCTGGGACCAAAGGATTCCGGTTTGTGTTAGTTTCCTAACTCCCTGGACTATGCCTTCACCGTATTCATTTCTGAACTTAGGTGGGTGCCGTCTAGTCTCTACACCTTCAACAGCACTTTCATACTGAAGCTTGGCTCGGCGTTAGCATGTCTTGCGATTTAGCTTTCTCCGAATTTGACACCATCCCTTATGCAGTTTCCACGCATAAGGCACAACTTTCGCTATGAGTCCTCTGCTCTAACCAACTGAGCTATGGGCCCTAAAACTCGTACATTAATCTTATTTACTACACACCTTAATACACAGTGTTTTTTACAATTCTTAACTAGTTAAAACCACATAAAAACCGCATTTACTACACACCTCGGTTTTTGCTCTGGTGTGTAAGCGGTGTGTAAGCAATTTTGACCACCTATTTCACCACTAAGCTCTTGAAATCATTGAGGTCTTTGTTACAACACCCCTTGGGCTTCTTTCTTATGAGTCCTCTGCTCTAACCAACTGAGCTATGGGCCCTAACCTGCCATTGTAATTGAAGAGGCCTTTTAAATACTCAACCCAGAAGGACTTGATGAGTTTTGCATTTAAAAAGATATACATTAGAATATGTATATCTTACAGGAGTAAAAATCATGATCGTGTCCAAATGGGGTAATAGTCTCGCAATTCGTTTACCTGCTCAAGTGATTGAGTTTTTAGAACTTAAAGAAGGTGATGACATTGAAATTCATGTTGCAGATAAAAAACATTTCCAAGTAAAGAAAAAACCTTCATTACAGGATAGGCTTCAAGCTTTGAGAAAATTTCGTGGTCGTATGCCCGCTGATTTTCACTTTGATAGATCTGAACTAAATGAACGCTAAGAAAATATTTTTTGATACCAATACCTTACTGTATTTACTTTCATCTGATTCAAAAAAAGCAGATTGGATTAGTTCAAATCTACAGCAGTCTAATGTGATTAGCGTTCAAGTTCTAAATGAATTTACATCTGCCAGTCTCAGAAAAATAAAAATATCCAATGCCGAGCTAGATGAATTTTTAGATTTATTCACATCCACATTCAATGTGATGACGCTTGATGTGGAAACTTTCAACACAGGATTAATGATTTCCAGGCGATATGGTTATCAACACTACGATTCAATGATTATCGCTGCAGCACTCCAGGCAGGATGTGAGAGGCTTTACTCAGAGGATATGCAGCATCGACAAATCATCAATAAGAGACTGCAAATCGTGAATCCTTTTGCCTAAAGAATTCACGATCATTCTTTGAAAACGATCAATCTTCCTCAAGGAAGGTTTTAAGTTTATCGCTACGGCTTGGATGGCGCATCTTACGTAAAGCCTTCGCTTCAATTTGCCGAATACGCTCACGGGTCACATCAAATTGCTTACCCACTTCTTCAAGCGTGTGATCGGTGCTCATTTCAACACCAAAGCGCATACGTAAAACTTTTGCTTCGCGGGGCGTTAAAGAATCAAGCACATCTTTCACTACATCACGCATTGAATCATGCAAAGCCGCCTCAGCTGGCGCAAGTGTATTGCCATCCTCAATGAAATCACCTAGATGAGAATCCTCATCGTCACCAATTGGGGTTTCCATGGAGATTGGCTCTTTCGCAATTTTCATAATCTTACGAATCTTATCCTCAGGGATTTCCATCTTCAGGGCTAAAGTTGCAGCATCAGGCTCGTGGCCAGTCTCCTGCAAGATTTGGCGACTAATACGATTCATTTTGTTGATAGTTTCTATCATATGCACAGGAATGCGAATTGTGCGCGCTTGATCAGCGATAGAACGTGTAATAGCCTGACGGATCCACCAAGTGGCATAAGTTGAAAACTTATAACCACGGCGGTATTCAAACTTATCTACCGCCTTCATTAAACCAATATTGCCTTCTTGAATTAAATCTAAGAACTGTAAGCCACGATTGGTATATTTTTTAGCGATAGAAATAACTAAACGTAAATTAGCTACTGTCATTTCACGCTTTGCTTCACGCGCACGTTTTTCGCCAGCAGTCATTTTTTTATTAACTTCTTTTAACTCAGGCAGCGGCAAGACCACGCGCGTTTGAATATCAATTAACTTTTGCTGTAACTCTTGTACTGCGGGAACATTACGTTCAAGCAGTGCACTATATGGCTTAGATTCTTTTAATAAATTTGCTGTCCACTTCAGGTTCATTGCCATTTTTGGAAATGCATTAATCACTTCACCTCGATTAACGCCGACTTTATCAACCAAGAGGCTAACGATACCCCGCTCTAGCTTCCATACTTGATCTACTTGTGAACGCATGGTGTCACATAATTTTTCTACACTCTTGGCTGTTAGGCGAAAACCGAGCATTTCATTGCGGATACTTTCTTGCGCCTTAATATAGGCTGGGCTGTTATAACCATCGCGATCAAAAGCGCGCCGCATTTTATCGGTTTGCGTGCGAATAATGGCAAATTTCTTTAATGAAATTTCTTTGAGTTCTTCAAGCTGTTTGGTGTTAGCCGTACTTGCGCCCCCAGCACCTTCTTCCTCGCCCTCTTCCTCGCCCTCGATGGCATCGAGATCAACTTCAGGTTCTTCGGGGCCAAGCTTGATATCTTCGGCATTTGGATCTACTAATCCATCTACAAATTGATCAATCTCCATTTCGCCAGCAGCAATTTTTTCGGCATTTGCCAAAATTTCACCAATGGTTACTGGGCAGGCTGATAAAGCCATGACCATATCTTTTAACCCGGCTTCAATTTTTTTCGCGATAACGATTTCGCCTTCACGAGTTAACAAATCTACGGTGCCCATTTCACGCATATACATCCGTACTGGGTCCGTTGTTCGTCCAAATTCTGAATCGACAGTTGATAAAGCGGCTTCAGCCTCTTCTTCAGCCTCTTCTTCAGATGCACCTGCAACGCCGTTTTCATTTAATAAAAGTGTTTCTGCATCAGGTGCCTGCTCGTAAACCGTAATACCAATATCATTTAAGAGACCAATTAAGGTTTCTAAAGCATCAGCGTCAGATAACTCATCTGACATCACATCATTCATTTCGCCATGGGTGAGGTAGCCTTTCGACTTACCCATCTTAATTAACATTTTTAAGCGTGCACGCCGCAGTTCCTGCTGCTCTTCGCTACCTAATTGTTGGGCGGCAAATTCTTTTAATAAGGCTTTTTCTTTTGCCTTACGATCGCGCGCTTTTTGGCGGTCTGTGCGAACATCAGTACCAGGCTCAACTACCTCTTCAATTTTAGGCTTGCGGCCACGGACTTTTTTCTCGGCCTCTACTTCAGGCAAAGCTGCTACAGCGACTGCAGCAACCGCCTTCCCTTTTTTTACTGGCTCTACTGCCTTAGCGACAGCCTTACCAGCCGGTTTTGCAATAGCCTTGCTCGCCGTCTTGGCTGCGCCCTTCGCAATTACTTTCGCACCACCCTTGGGAACAGCTACCTTACTTGCTGGTTTCTTCGCTGTTACCAGCAGCTTCTTCGGGTGTGGCTTAGCACTTGACTTGCTGCTACCTTTAATCGGGGCCTTAGCAACAGCCTTTGATGGTGTTTTAGCCTTGGCTTTGACGCCAGACTTTACAGGCGACTTTCCCACTGGCTTTTTAGCCTTTGGGCTGATTTTCTGCAGTTTTGTTTTTGCTACAGTCTTGACCGATTTGGCTGCTGGTTTTGCTGCCTTCTTCGTAATTGACTTTTTAGCGACAGTAGCTTTAATTATTTTTTTGGGTTTAGTGGTTGGCATAGGTTAGCGTTTACTTACAATTCTGTTAGGGGATGCCAGTAACCCATTGGCTCTGACGGCGGGCAAATATCCAAATTTCATCAAACTACAATGCAAGTCATTGAATTACAACAATAATTTTTTCGGGAGCCTTACATTATAGTCGATTGACGGGTTTTTGCCTATCTTCCTACGCAAATCTCAGTTTTTCCCCTAACTCGCGGTAGCGTTTACGGTCATCCTCACTCGCCACATTCTGCGCAATTTTTTGGGCAATTTCGGTCATTTCTTCTTTCAGGTGCAGCAGTTCCAATTTTTTCACGGCGCCATTTAAATCGGCATTTGCTCCCTCTAAATCAAGGTCAGAACCCATTACTCGCTGCCGCAGTATTTCATATAAAGGGGCTAATTCACTACTAGCTAACTGCTCCTGAAATAATGCAAAAGCCGCAGCACCTGCAGCGGGAGCCGCGTCGCCCTGCGCTAAGAACTCAACCAAATCACATTGCTTCAGTAGATCTTCCATTAAGCCTAAAGTTTTCGCTGAGCGTTGCTGTGCTGACTTAAGGATTAATTGTCTACGACTTAAATCAAGCCCTTTACCCAAGTGCGGAAACTGAATTAAGACCCGCAAAATTTGCTCTGCTAAATCAGTTGGTGCTTGTGGCGGCATCACTGCTTGCGCAACATTTTTGCGCTGTCCACCTTTACCTGATTGCCAGGGGGCAAATGAGTCGCGCCCTGGTCTCGTGCCTGAGATATTGGCCTGCCAATAAGGCGGGCGACTTTGGGCATTACCTTGCGCTTGACTAGAATTTTGTTGGGCTGTTTTAGAAACTTGCGCTAAACCACAAAAGGCCTCTAATTCAGGTGGGGTGGTCGCCGTACGTAAAGCAACTTCACGTAAAATTTGCGTACGTAAAGCAATCGGCGCCATCGATAACAACAATGGTTTACTAGCATGATGTATTTTTGCCCGACCCTCGGGTGTACCCAGATCTTGCTCTTCGCTCACTGTTTTAAAAAAGAAACTCGATAAAGGCATTGCCTCTTTAATCGCCTTATCAAAAGCTGCAGCACCAAAGGTGCGGACATAGCTATCAGGATCATGCTCGGTCGGTAGAAATAAAAAACGAATTTCTTTATCGTCAGACATCAGCGGCAAAGAAGCTTCGAGTGCGCGTTGTGCTGCGCGCTGACCAGCAGCATCGCCATCAAATGAAAAAACAATGCGGTCGGTTTGGCGCAATAAAGCCCGCACGTGATTAGCAGTACAAGCCGTTCCTAAGGTTGCAACAGCATTACCAAAACCTAATTGCGCTAAAGCTACTACATCCATATAGCCTTCACAAACTAATACAAATTCTTTTGCACGAATCGCTTGGCGCGCTTCAAATAGGCCGTATAAGGTATTACCCTTCGAAAACAAAGGCGTTTCAGGTGAATTTAGATATTTAGGCTCGCCTTGATCTAAGATGCGCCCGCCAAATGCAATAGTTTGTCCCTTCGGATTGCGAATGGGAAACATAATGCGCTCGCGAAAGCGATCGTAACGTTTACTATCATCGCCTTCACTTTGAATGATTAAACCGCCCTCTAATAATATTTTGGCAATCTCTTCATTGGAGTACACACCAAATACTGCCTCTAGGCCCTGCCAACCATCAGGTGCATACCCCATCGCATACCGTTTGGCAATTTCACCGGTTAAGCCGCGGCCCTTCAAATAATCGATGGCACGAGGAGCAACTTTTAATTGCTGCTGATACCAATCAGCAGCCAAAGTCATCACTTCGCTTAAGGCCAGCGCTTGTTTTTGTCTAGCTACATCCAGCAATGTGCGTTCTTCACGTGGCACCGTTAAACCAACTGAGCGTGCCAACTCTTCAATCGCTTCGATATAGCCAAGACCCGAATATTCCATCAGAAAACCAATCGCCGAGCCATGAACACCACAACCAAAGCAGTGATAAAACTGTTTAGTAGGTGAGACAGAAAACGAGGGTGATTTTTCTTGATGAAACGGACACAAACCTTGATAGTTTGCACCCGCTTTTTTTAATTGCACATGTTGACCAACAACATCAACGATATCGATTCGATTAAGTAAATCGGCGATAAACGATTGTGGAATTAAGCCCACGGTTTAGCCTAGGGTCATGATGGATTTAAGGCGACCTTTACCATTGCCGAAACTGCACCCATATCAGCCTTACCGGCTAATTGCGGTTTGAGTGCACTTATCACCTTGCCCATTTCTTGCGGACTGCTGGCGTTTAGTTGGGCAATTGTGGCTCGAACAATTGCCGTCACTTCATCAGTTGATAATTGAGCTGGCATATAGCCTTGCAAAATTGTTTGCTCCAACGCCTCTATTGCTACCAAATCAGAGCGACCCGCTTTTTGAAACTGTTCAATCGAATCTTTTCTTTGCTTGATTAATTTTTCCACTATTGCCACCACTCCAGCATCATCAACGACGACGCGCTCATCGACTTCACGCTGTTTAATGGCTGCCAATAAAAGACGGATAGTATTTAAGCGAGCCGTTTCTTTAGCCCGCATCGCGTTTTTCATATCTTCGGTAATTTGTTCTTTAAGGCTCATGCTGTCACTCTCCTAAATACCTATGAATATAGTAATACCAGTGCACTACAAAGCAAAAACCCGCTGCGTATGACCGTCAGCGGGCTTAAAACATCGACTTGAAGAATTAACTCAGCAAATAAATGGATGAATAAAGACTTATTAGAACAGCTTCTTGGGCAACATTTGACTGCGCAAACGCTTGTAATGGCGTTTAGCGGCGGCGGCTTTTTTGCGTTTACGCTCAGCTGTAGGCTTTTCGTAAAATTCGCGTGCGCGTAAATCGGTTAAGAGGCCATTTTTCTCAATGGTGCGCTTAAAACGGCGCAATGCCACTTCAAATGGCTCGTTTTCGCGGAGGCGGACTGTTGTCATGCTGTTTAACTCGTTTATGCTCGAAAATGATTGAAAATTTACAGAATCACGGATTCTAGCACGACTAGGCATAAAAATGATTGTTTTGGGTATCGAAACCTCTTGTGATGAAACGGGTCTAGCCGTCTATGACACGGCCCCCCTCGAAGCCGGGCTCCCCGCGGCGCTGGGCATTATGGGGCAAGCGCTGCATTCCCAAATTGCCATGCACCGAGATTATGGTGGGGTAGTGCCTGAACTAGCCTCGCGCGACCATATTCGGCGTATTTTGCCCCTTCTAGAACTAGCCCTAGAGCAGGCTAAGCTAGATTTAAAGGCCATAGACGCTGTGGCATATACCCAAGGGCCTGGCTTAGCGGGGGCACTTTTAGTGGGCAGCGCCTTTGGTCAATCGCTAGCACAGGCACTACAAAAGCCGGCATTAGGCATCCACCATTTAGAGGGCCACTTACTTTCCCCTCTTTTGGGCGCCGCTAGTGATGGCGTACCAAACTTTCCCTTCGTAGCCCTCTTAGTTTCGGGTGGGCACACTCAATTAATGTGGGTTAAAGCCGTGGGGCAATACGAACTTCTAGGCGAAACTCTCGATGATGCTGTTGGTGAAGCTTTTGATAAAACAGCTACTCTTTTAGGATTAGAGTACCCCGGAGGAGCTGCAGTATCTAAATTAGCCACACTAGGTAAAGCGGGTCGCTTTAACTTGCCGCGCCCCATGCTTCATTCAGGTGATTTAGATTTTTCATTTTCAGGACTTAAAACTGCAGTACTTAATCAAATAAAACAACATTCACAATTTGCAAGTGCAACTGCTGCAGACGACTTTCGAGCTGACTTAGCCTATGCGTTTGTGGAAGCGGCAGTCAGCGTCTTGGTTAGTAAAACTGCCAAAGCAATGGAGTTAACAAACTGTCGTGATTTGGTCTTAGCTGGCGGAGTGGCCGCGAACATCCAACTGCGCATGGCTCTGCAGACGGCAGCAAAGGACCAGCAATTTCAAGTTTTCTATCCCCCCCTTGAGCTTTGCACTGATAACGGCGTGATGATTGCTTTTGCTGGCGCGATGCGCTTACTCACTCAGCCCCACTCAGAAACGCAAACTGACCTTGCTGGAGCCTTTAACGTTAAGCCGCGCTGGGACTTGGCTCAACACAAGTAATGCGGGCAAAAGCGCTGTGATTGTGAATCGATTCAAAATTTTCTGCGTCAACAGTGAAACCACGTATGCGCGCATCTTGTTGCAAACGCCCAGCCACATCACGAACTAGGTCTTCTACAAATTTCGGATTATCGTAAGCGTGCTCGGTGACCCACTTTTCATCAGGACGTTTTAATAAACCCCACAACTCACTCGAGGCCTCGGTCTCGGCGATCGTAATTAACTCTTCTACTGTCATGATGGCTTGCGGATCTAGTGCCACTGTCATGGTGACATGCGAGCGTTGATTATGAGCACCATAATCGGAAATTTCTTTTGAGCACGGACATAAGCTCATCACTGGCACGATGACATGCAATATTAAAGTCGTGGTTACTGCGCCCGCTTGCGTACCCAACTGATTTTTTTGGATTTGTGCAGTCCACGTCACCTCATAATCCATCAGACTCTCAACGGCAGAAACGGGTGCTTGTTTTTGTACAAAGTGCGTATAGGTAAATTGAATCATGCCTTGTTCGGCTTGTAATAACGGTAACATTTGCTGCGTCATCGTTACTAACGCGCTACTATCCATCGCGGTATTTTGGGTTTGTAAGAGCGCAATAAAACGTGACATATGCGTGCCCTTACTAGCAGCTGGCAACGCGACGTTCATCGTAAAGTTTCCCACAGTAGGAAAGGTGCCGCTAGCAGTACGAATCGTTAAGGGATGGCGAATTCCCCGAATGCCAACTTGCTCAATCGGCATCGCCCGCTCATCAGCAGTTGACTGCACATCAGGCATGGTGCGATTTTTGAGGAAAGAGAGGTTTAAATCATTCATTGCACTATTTTCAAGGAAAATTGGGTTCTTTGCCATCTCTGGCGTCAGATTACTTACTAAGCGACTGTGCCAATGGCTGAATTTGTGCCCTAATGGTACTGGGAAAGCGCTTGGCAATAGCTGCGCCAATGCCTGCTGCATCAAGGCCACACTTCGCCATTAACAAGTTATAGTCGCCATGCTCAATAAATTCATCTGGTAGGCCTAGTTGCAATAAGGGTTTATTGATTGCCATGGCGGTTAAGGCCTCCAAGCAAGCGCTACCTGCGCCCCCCTGAATTGAACCATCTTCAAGTGTGACCAGAAAATCATGCTCAAGTGCGACTTTTTTTAATAATTCAGTATCTAGAGGTTTGACAAAACGCATATTCACTACAGTTGCATCACAGTCTTCTGCGGCTGTCAGGGCTGGATACAGCAACGTACCAAAACTCAAAATTGCGAGCCGATTACCAACTGCTGCGCCAGTTTGCCGACGAATCTCGCCCTTACCCAAAGGCAAGCTACGCAACTCTTGCGGCGGCGTACGCCCGACACCAGCGCCTCTTGGATAACGCACGGCACTAGGATGAGGTTGATGAAAAGCCGTTGTTAGTAAGTCACGGCACTCGGCTTCATCAGCAGGTGTCATGATGAGCATGTTCGGAATACAGCGTAAAAATGGAATGTCGTACGCCCCCGCATGAGTCGCACCATCTGCACCCACTAAACCTGCTCGGTCTAAAGCAAACACGACTGGTAAATCTTGAATGGCAACATCATGAATCAACTGGTCATAGGCCCGTTGTAAAAAGGTTGAGTAAATTGCTACCACCGGTTTCAGTCCTTCGCATGCCATACCAGCAGCGAAGGTAACCGAATGTTGCTCAGCAATGCCCACGTCGTAATAGCGCAATGGAAAGCGTTTTTCAAATTCAACTAAGCCCGAGCCCTCGCGCATCGCTGGCGTAATACCCACTAAGCGCGAGTCAGCCTCAGCCATATCGCAGAGCCATTCACCAAATACTTGGGTAAAGGTTTGCTTGCCTACCGCAGCCGGCTTAATGCCCTCTTCATGATTAAATTTTCCTGGGCCGTGATACATCACGGGGTCGGCCTCGGCCAATTCATAGCCTTGACCTTTGCGCGTAATCACGTGCAAAAACTGTGGGCCGCCGCCCTCTAGGGCTAAGCGTCGCAGATTTTGTAACATCGGTAATAAGGTATCTAAATCATGTCCATCAATTGGGCCGAAATAGGTAAAGCCAAATTCTTCAAAAATTGTCGAGGGAGAAACCATTCCCTTAGCGTGATCTTCTAGTCGCTTGGCAAATTGCCGTAAAGGTGGCGCCATTGATGAAAGCGCGCGATCAATACCCTTTTTTGTAGCTGAATAAAATTGGCCGCTGAGAAGGCGCGCTAGATATCGATTTAAAGCGCCAACTGCTGGTGAAATCGACATATCGTTATCGTTCAAAATCACGATCAAGGGTAAATCTTCATAAATACCAGCATTGTTCATCGCTTCATAGGCCATGCCTGCACTCATTGCGCCATCGCCGATTACCGCGACTACCACGCGCTTTTCACCTTTGGTTTGCGCTGCCCTTGCCATGCCAATAGCAGCAGAAATGCTAGTGGAAGAGTGGCCAGTGCCAAAGGTATCGTAGTGACTCTCAGCGCGCCGAGGAAAACCCGATAGGCCACTAAACTGCCGCAATGAATGCATGCGCTCACGGCGCCCCGTTAAAATTTTATGGGGATAACTTTGATGACCCACATCCCATACCAAGCGATCTTCGGGAGTATTAAAAACATAATGCAACGCTACGGTTAACTCAACTGCGCCCAAATTAGATGAAAAATGTCCGCCTGTTTTAGAGACTGACTCAACAATAAATTGCCGTAATTCCTCGGCTATTAGGGGCAGTTCTTCGCGCGACAATTTTCTCAGGTCGCTGGGGTCATTAATAGTGGGCAAAATCATCTTCATTAGTCTATTTTCTACGATTTACAACGAATTCAGCCAAGCCACGTAAAGCATCTGCTGCCGAGCCGAAAGCATCAATACTTGCTAAAGCTTGTTGGTGCAGCTCTTGAGCCTGTCTTTGAGCGTAGTCTAAACCCATCAGGGTTACATAGGTCGGCTTATCGTTCGCAGCATCTTTACCAGCCGTTTTACCAAGGGTTTGACTATCTGCGGTGGCATCAAGCACGTCATCAACTATTTGAAAAGCTAAACCCAAGGCGCTAGAGAATGTCGTCAAAGCACCCATTTCAGCTTGAGATAAATTTGCAACCAATCCCCCCATTTGTACCGCGCAAATAAGTAATGCACCCGTTTTCATTTGATGCATATTCTGTAAACCCGCTAAATCGAGTTTAGCGCCAATACTATCTAAATCAATTGCTTGTCCACCAGCCATGCCGCGCGATCCAGCGGCACTAGCTAAGCTAGTAATTAACGCCAGACGCATCTCGCAATCGCCAGGTGCTTGAGCCAATATTTCAAAAGCGCGGGTTTGCAAAGCATCACCCACTAGAAGAGCGGTAGGCTCATCAAAAGCTTTATGCACTGTAGGTCGGCCCCGACGTAAATCATCGTCATCCATACAGGGCAAGTCATCGTGCACTAAAGAATAGGCATGCATCATTTCAATCGCTGCAGCTGCAACATCGAGCAGATTTGCGCGTTCGCTATTGGCTTGAGTCCCGCTTGCACTCGCGCTAGGCTTGCCAAGTTCACCAGCAGCATAGACCAATAGTGGTCGCATGCGCTTGCCACCCCCTAAGCTGGCGTATAGCATCGCTTCATGTAAACGCTGTGGCACGGTTTGAGCAACCACTAAATGCTGTACTAGTGTTGCTTCAGCACGAGCCGAGTATGTTTGTACCCACGCCTCGAAATTAAATGGGTTCATGCGACTCGTTTCTAGTCCTCAAAAACCCGCACCTGCTGCTCTACCTGCGTCAAGACAGCTTGACAATGCTTAAGAAGAGCGGCACCCCGTTGATAAGCCAACAAGGTTTCCTCTAAAGAAAGCTTGCCAGACTCCATATCGGCAATGAGTTTTTCTAAATCTTTCAAGGCCTGTTCGTAGCGCAAATTGGGATCAATTGGACTCTGCAATGCTGCACTTGCATGAGCCGGTTTTTTAGCAGGCATGACTTGCTCCCCTTGATGAAATAAGGCAAATAATGGTGAATAAACCCCCATCTTAAAGGTAAACCAAACCAAAGCCCCTAAAGTCGTAGGTATAATCCATGCCTTCCTTTCCAATATCGATTCGTCGATGGTTGGATTGGTTGTTCCGCTTAGCTTCGGCTGACTTTTTCGGGGGTGGGGAGAATGACTAATCTGGCTACCGCGCAGCAACTTGCGCCGTCCAAACTGCAATTGCCTGTAACGGCCTATTTTGACCTTGATTTATATCAACGTGAAATCGACTTGCTATTTAAGCAAGGGCCTGCATATGTAGGTCACGAATTAATGGTGCCCGAGCTAGGCTCGTATCAAACCTTACGGGCTGAAAATGAAGGTCGCTTGTTAGTGCGGAATGCTAATGGCGTTGAACTTCTTTCAAATGTTTGTCGCCATCGCCAAGCGCTGATGCTCAATGGTGCAGGTCGAGTAGAGTCGATCGTATGCCCCTTGCACCGCTGGACTTACGATTTAGAGGGTGAGCTTTTAGGCGCACCCCATTTTGAAAATAAGCCATGTTTACACTTAGGTAAATCACCCTTGCAAAATTGGCAGGGCTTGTTGTTTGAAGGGCCACGCGATGTGCATGCCGATTTAGGCCGTCTTGGCGTCGCTGCTGATCTCGATTTCAGCGGCTACCTGCTCGATCATGTTGAGGTACACGAATGTAATTACAACTGGAAAACCTTTATCGAGGTTTACCTTGAAGATTACCATGTAGCCCCGTTTCATCCAGGGCTTGGAAAATTTGTTGCTTGTGAAAATTTGCAATGGGAATTTGGTGATTGGCATAGCGTACAAACTGTTGGTATTCATAAAAATCTCAGCACTCCTGGCACTCAAACTTACCGCGACTGGCATGAAGCGGTCTTGCGCTATCACCACGGTAAGTTGCCGCAATATGGAGCAATTTGGCTTACTTACTTTCCCAACGTGATGGTTGAATGGTATCCGGGTGTGTTGTGTATTTCCACCCTACAACCGCTTGGACCTCAGCGCACGCGCAATATTGTCGAGTTTTATTATCCCGAAGAAATTGCTTTATTCGAGCGTGAATTTGTTACTGCTGAACGCGCCGCCTATATGGAAACCTGCCTTGAAGATGACGAAATTGCTGAGCGTATGGATGCAGGTCGCGCGGCTTTAATGGCGCGCGGAATAAATGAGGTTGGGCCCTATCAAAGCCCGATGGAAGATGGCATGCAACACTTTCACGAATGGTACCGCCGGACTATGAATTTGGAGAATCCAACATGAGCCAACCCTTAATTACTGCCAATCAATTAGAAGAATTACTCAATACCGGGGCAGACGTTTTACTCTGCGATTGTCGCTTTGATCTCACTAAGCCCACTGCAGGACGTGAAGCGTATCAAATGAGTCACATCCCTGGCGCTATCTATGTTGATCTCGATCAGGATTTATCTGGTCCGCAAACTGGTACCAATGGCCGGCATCCCTTACCTACTCCTGAGGTCTGGGCCAAAACCCGCCAACGCCTTGGCATTAAGTCAAATCTTCAGGTTGTTGCCTATGACAATCAGGGCTCAGTGTTCGCCAGTCGTCTTTGGTGGATGTTAAGAGCAATTGGTCATACTCAAGTACAAGTACTTGATGGCGGTCTCGACGCTTGGAATGGTGCGATTGGCAGCAAGCCACGCCAACCCATTGCGTTAGGAAGTATGCCAAGTGCCGTACCGTATAGCGATTT
This sequence comes from Polynucleobacter sp. IMCC 29146, assembly GCF_021395195.1. Classification (NCBI taxonomy): domain Bacteria; kingdom Pseudomonadati; phylum Pseudomonadota; class Betaproteobacteria; order Burkholderiales; family Burkholderiaceae; genus Polynucleobacter; species Polynucleobacter sp. IMCC 29146. The sequence continues at coordinate 33,662 of NZ_JAJVCR010000008.1, forward strand.
AGTGCTAGTTGATGAGCTTGTAGCAAATCTAGCTAATACAGAATCTGCGGCGGCGCACCTGGTTTTAGATGCCCGTACACCCGATCGTTTTCGTGGGGAAAATGAAACCCTTGATCCCGTGGGTGGGCATATTCCAGGCGCCACTAATCGTTGCTTTAAAGAAAACTTACGGGCCAAACAATTTAAAACAGCGGATGAACTGTATCGCGAATTTAGTATTTTATTGGCTGGTAGATCAGCGAAAAGTATTATTCACCAATGCGGTTCTGGCGTCACTGCTTGTCATAATCTCTTAGCCATGGAAGTAGCTGGCATAAGAGGCTCCCAACTCTATGCTGGTAGTTGGAGTGAATGGTGTGCAGATTCACGGCGACCTATCGCGACAACAGAATAACAAGCCCAATACCGCAGCCGATTAACATAATTTGCCGTAGGGATTCTCGCCAATATGGACGGCGATGCATTTGCGGAATTAAATCACTGACAGCGATATAAATAAAACTGCTCGAAGCGATCACCAAAAGGTAGGGCATGATATGGTGTGCACGCTCTAAAAAAAAGTAGGCTAAGACCCCGCCTAACACTGCGAGTGAACCACTAATTAAGTTATAAAGTAAAGCGCGAGCTTTAGAGAAACCGGCATTGAGCAAGACAATAAAATCGCCTACCTCTTGCGGAATTTCATGAGCAATGATGGCTAGCGCTGTAAAAATGCCGACTTGCATGTTCGCCATAAAAGCGGCTGCAATTAGCACGCCATCGACAAAATTGTGTAAACCGTCGCCCACCAAAATGGTCCAACCACTACTACCCGCCATTTCCGCATCATGACCTTGATGATGATGATGCCCATCACCTTCATGGTGGTGACTATGCCGTAATAAGGCAATTTTTTCTAACAAAAAAAACCCGAGCAAGCCCATTAGCAAGGCAGCAAATAAAATAGATGGGTTACTGTTTGGCATGGCAAAGGCTTCTGGCAAAGAATGCAAAAATGCAGTAGCCAATAAAATGCCGACCGAAAAACTGACCATGGTGTCGATCATCTTGCTTAAAAAACCTAAAGACAAACTAGCGGCAATTAAAACGCTGGCTAAACCCGCTAAAGCAGTAACTGCAATAATGAGTTGGAGGGTACTCAACCCATTCATGCCACGCCGTTTTGCTTAAACCAAGCCAAACATTTGGCCCACCCATCGGTAGCGGGCCCAGCGCGATACGACTCACGATAGTCAGCATGAAAGGCATGTGGCGTATCGGGATAGACCTCAATTCGCGAAGCCTTAGCTGCGGCATTTGTCGCTGCCGCTCTAGTTAAAGCAGCACGCATCTTTTCTACCGTATCGAGAGGAATGCCGGTGTCTGCACCACCATATAAGCCGAGTACAGGCGCTTTTAATTCAGCAGCAATATCCACTGGATTACGCGGACTATTAGGCGTGGGTACACCGACTAAGCGCCCGTACCAAGCAACGCCAGCGCGCACCTCTGGCAAAGTAGCGGCGAGCCAGGTAATGCGACCGCCCCAACAAAAACCGGTAACACCAACTCGCTTCACATCGCCACCATGGGCTCCTGCCCAAGCTATAGCCGCTTTAATATCAGCCATTACTTCTGCGTCCGGCGTCTTGGCAACAATATTACTCATAATTTCGGCTACGGTACCAAAGGTATTGGGATCACCTGCGCGAGCAAAAAATTCTGGCGCAATCGCGAGGTATCCCAGCTTGGCAAAGCGCCGCACCACATCAGCAATATGCTCATGCACACCAAAAATTTCACTAGTCACGATGATAATCGGCAATGGAGCGGAGGATTTAGATGGGCGTGCGACATAGAGCGGTACCTTTGCACCAGCAACCAAAATTGTTTGCTCGCTGGCTTCAATCCCCGTAAAGTCTGTTTGAATCGCTGCCGCTAACACAGGCTGCGATGCGGTCACAAAACCGACACCCAGACCACTGATGGATACAGCTGAAACTGCTGAAGCAGCAGAAGCTACTGAAGTTTGCATAAATTGCCGCCGTTGATTTTGCATTTTCTTTCCTTAAATTTAGTTACCAACTATCTTGATCTATCTACTTAATGCGCCTCTTCCCTAATGCGCCTCTTCCCAATTATTGCCCATACCAATACTGACCACTAGGGGTACGCGTAATTGTGCCACTGAGCCCATTAAATCTGGCAATGCTTCACGTAAACGATCTAATTCGGCATATGGCGTATCAAATATCAATTCATCATGCACCTGCAAAAGCATACGAGTTTGTAATTGCTCTGTTTCGATCCACTGTTGTACGGCAATCATCGCTAATTTAATTAAATCGGCAGCAGTACCTTGCATTGGTGCATTAATCGCAGCGCGTTCGGCACCCTGTCGCCGCGGCCCTGAACTTTTTATTTCAGGTAGCCATAAGCGCCGACCAAAGACAGTTTCTACATAGCCGCTTTCTCGCGCCTCAAGTCGTGTGCGTTCCATATATTGTGCTACTCCTGGGTAGCGCTCGAAATAAGTATCAATGTATTGTTGCGCAGCTGCCCGCTCAATACCAAGATTACCTGCTAAGCCAAAGGCACTCATGCCATAAATTAACCCAAAGTTAATCACCTTGGCATAACGCCGTTGTTCTGCGGTAACCGTATCTAAGGGAATACCAAAGATTTCGGCTGCAGTGGCTTGATGCACATCTAAGCCAGCAGCAAAAGCAGCGAGTAAGTTTTTATCTTGCGCAATATGCGCCATGATGCGCAATTCAATTTGGGAATAATCGGCAGAAACCAACTTGCAACCTTCGGCAGCAACAAAAGCCTCTCGAATACGTCGACCCTCTTCAGTGCGCACCGGAATATTTTGTAAATTGGGCTCGCTCGAGGCCAAGCGCCCTGTGACAGCCACCGCCTGAGAAAAATTGGTATGTACCCGTCCAGTTTTAGGATTGACCATACGTGGTAATTTTTCAATATAGGTCGACATCAACTTCGCTAAACTGCGGTAATCTAATATACGTGCAGGCAAAGGATAATCTTCAGCTAATTTTTGCAACACTTCTTCATCGGTTGATGGTGCACCTGCCGGCGTTTTTTTAATCACAGGTAATTGCAACTGGCCAAATAAAATCTCGCCAATTTGTTTGGGTGACTGAATGTTAAATGGCTGCCCTGCTAGTTTGTGTATTTCTGTCTCGAGGGATAAAAGGCGTTTACCCACGGTTTGCCCTTGCTTGGCCAATAAGGCTGTATCGACCTTGATGCCATTAGTTTCCATAATGCCGAGCACGCGCATCGCCGGTAATTCGATTTGTTGATACACATAGCAAAGCCCTGCATTTTCAGCAATTTGGGGCCATAAAAATTGGTGTAAGCGCAAGGTGATGTCAGCATCTTCAGCAGCATAGTTGCAAGCCGTGGCTAAATCGACTTGATCAAAGCCAATTTGATGTACGCCTTTGCCGCAAACTTCTTCATAGCGAATGGTCTTAATGCCTAAATGCCGCTCGGCCATACTATCCATATTGTGGGGTAAGTGCGATTCCAATACATAGGATTCCAACAAGGTATCGAATGCAATTCCCTGCAAGGTAATGCCATAGTTAGCAAAAATATGTGCATCGTATTTCAGGTTCTGCCCTACCTTTGCTTTGCTGGCATCTTCTAACCAAGGCAATAATCGCTCTAATACCCAAGCCCGGTCGAGTTGGGTTTCGCCAGTGCGATGCGCAACGGGAATATAACAAGCCTTCCCCGCCTCAACTGAAAAGGAAATTCCTACTAGCTCTGCTGCAAGCGCATCTAAGCTGGTAGTTTCTGTGTCGACCGCAACGAGTTGAGCTTGTTGAAGCTTGGCTAACCAGCGTTCAAAATGAACTTTATCAACCACGCATTCGTACTGACCTTGCAAAATATCGGCACGCACTGTCTTAGTTGTAGCCACCACACCCTCAGCAAGTTCAAGGGCTTCGCCGCTTAACTTGCCAGTATCTGGGGCCACCTCTCTTAACCACGTTTTAAAAGCATAGCGCTCAAACAACTCCCGTAACTTTGACGCATCTTCTGTGCCTGCATGAAGATCATCTAAACCTGGTAAATGGGGTGATAAATCGCAGTCGGTTTTAATCGTAAGCAATTCACGGGCTCGCAATAACCACGGTAAGCTAGCGCGTAAATTATCACCGACCACGCCTTTAACTAAATCGGCTGAAGCCATTAAATTATCCAAATCGCCATACTCTGCTAACCACTTATTGGCAGTCTTCGGGCCTGCTTTGGGGACCCCAGGGACGTTATCCACACTATCACCAATGATCGTGAGGTAATCAACGATGCGTTCCGGCGGAACACCGAATTTATTTATCACGCCAGCAATATTCAAACTTTCATTGGTCATGGTATTAATTAATGAGACGGAAGAATTCACCAATTGGGCTAAATCTTTATCGCCAGTAGAAATAATTGTTTCCCAACCAGCTGCACTGGCTTGGGTTGCCAACGTACCAATTACATCATCAGCTTCAACGCCTGAAACCATCAAGATAGGCCAACCCATCGCCCGCACCATCGCATGGATTGGCTCAATTTGCTTTACCAAGTCTTCGGGCATCGGTGAGCGGTTGGCCTTATATTGCGCATACATTTCATCGCGAAAAGTTTTGCCCTTGGCATCAAAGACACAAGCCAGATGATCGGCCGCAATATCTGTTCGCGCCCGCCGCAGCATATTGACCATGCCATAAATAGCCCCAGTTGGCTCACCTGCCCCATTGCGTAAATCGGGCATGGCATGAAAAGCCCGATAGAGGTAGCTAGAACCGTCAATTAATAGGAGTCTGTGTTTAGTCATACCGCAATCGTACAATCTAGTTGCCTAACACTCATAAATAGAGGATTTTAAAGATGCGCCAACATCGCTTGACCCGCCTTCTAGCAAGCTTGGCATGCCTTTTAGGCTTTTTCTGTGGTGGGTTCTTTGTAGTGCCAAACCTAGTTTTAGCGCAGCCAAACGCTGCTCAAGCGCTTAGCGCTGATGATTTACAGCAGATTAATGAAAAACCCATCTCTGCCAATGCAAAAAATACGAGTAATACTGGCGGTAAGCTCAGCCACCAGCCTGCTTTTACCCATACCAGTTCAAATGGCACGCAAATTACCGAATTTCGTGACGCACATAGCCCTACCAGCGTTCAGGTTAAAGGCGCTTTAGGAACCTACGATATGTCTCACCCGTCCTCATTAATGCCGGGCGCACGCGAGCCTGCCACCACCATCCTCAGTGTGCCAAGCTTGAGTCTGCCGCTAAAGTAAATTCGTTCGTCACTATGGCCGTTTATACCCCCCTTACCATGACAGAAATCGCACCTAGAATCGAGCGCGATTGGTCGATTGGCAAGGTAACAGGTTTACGCGGAATTCATGGGGGGATAGAAAACTCTAATTTTTTTCTGGAAGTGGCACAAGCAGGGCATCAGCAAGAATATGTACTGACGATTTTTGAGCGCTTAACTGCTCAGCAATTACCCTACTATCTTGAGCTCATGTTGCATTTGGCTAACAAAGGCATTCCGGTACCTAAACCTATCGCCAATCGCGCCGGAGAACTGCTTTTGACTCTCCATGACAAACCCGCTGCCATTGTGACTAAATTAGCCGGTCAATCCCACTTACAGCCCACTGTTGAAAATTGTGAAATGGTGGGCGTGATGCTTGCTAAGATGCATTTAGCTGGGGTGGATTTTCCGCTAGAGCAAGCCAACTTACGCAGCTTAGTTTGGTGGCAAGAGACTGTGCCAGCAATACTGCCGCATATTACTGCTCAACAGCAAATGCTACTAAAAACTGAATTGCAATTTCAAGAGGAATTTTTTTCCAGCACTGATTATGCGCAATTACCTCAGGGTGCTAGCCATTGCGATTTATTTCGCGATAACGTACTGTTTGTCGAGCAACAACAAGAAACGCAGTTAGGTGGGTTCTTTGACTTTTACTTTGCAGGTACTGATAAATGGTTATTTGATCTTGCGGTTACCGCCAACGACTGGTGTCTTGGCCCCGACCATGCCGATTTAGATGAACAGCGCCTCACTGCCCTGATGAATGCCTATCAAACTATTCGCCCCTTGGGTGCAGGCGAAAAGCGCAGCTGGTCTGCTATGCTTCGTGCTGCTGCATTACGCTTTTGGATTTCGCGCTTATGGGATTTGTATTTACCCCGCAACGCGCAAATGCTTACCGCACATAATCCTAATCACTTTGAGTTGATCTTACATAGTCGTCGCAAGCAAACAAATAATCTCTTATGAAACTAAATCGTGTTAATGCCCAGCAAGGCTATGTCTGGATTCGTCAAGGCATTTGGCTGTTTAAACAAAACCCCTTGGGTTTTTTAATGCTAGTTTTTTTATATATTTTCTTAGTCCAGCTAGCTATTTTGATTCCGATTATTGGCGTCTTTGCAATTTTACTGATTACCCCCTCCTTGCAGTTTGGTTTCATGACCGGCTGTCGCCAAACAATTCAAAAAATTCGGCTTTCGCCTTTGGTTTATTTAGTTGGGCTGCGCTCTTCGGGGCCCGTGGTACGAAAAAGACTCTTACAGCTTGGGCTGATTCACACTAGCTTAATTTTAGTCTTGAGTTTTATTGCCAGCTTCTTTGTAGACGTTCAATTACTCTTACCTGCGCTTACTGGCGATAAACCTCTGGGCATCGAGATTATCAAGCAGATGTATGTCGTCTTAGGTATTGTGGTGGCTCTCTATATTCCGATTGGGATGCTGATGTGGTTCTCACCAATTTTGGTGGGATGGGAAGATATGCCTGTAACGCAAGCACTTTTTTCGAGTTGGATTGCTTGCTGGAGTAATCGCTACGCATTTATCATTTATCTGCTTATTTGGGGCGCGCTTCTAGTGGCAGTTCCTTTACTTCTCAGTACCGTGTTTGAGGCGCTCAATATTAGAGAAGTCGGCTCATTCGTGATTGCCCCAATTTCAATGGCTTGTATGACAGTGCTGTATTGTTCAGCATTTGCTACTTGGAAAAATTGTTTTACTGATAGTGCAGCTACCGCTAACCCCGATGAGATTGGTGCTTAACTAACGGCAACGTAGCATTAGCCATGAATTCTTAATCAATCGCTGCTAACTTGGCAATACTCAATTGCAACCATTTCACACCGTGACGCTTGAAATTAATTTGAGCACGCGCATCAGCCTCTAGGCCCTCGAGGGCAGTAATACGCCCCTCACCAAACTTTGTATGGAAAACCTGCTGGCCAACCCGAAAGGGATAAATATCTCTTGCTGGTGCAGTCATGCGGGGAATATTGCTACTCAAAGCGCTATGCGCTAGCCGAGGCTTACGCGCAGTAGGGCTTTCTTCGTAATCAAACACCTGACTGTCATCACTATCATGCGAGTAACCGCTTTTCCAGGTACCCCCTCCGCTCCGTCCTCCACCCCAACGTGCATCTTTCATTTTGGGGGTAAGCCATTTCAAACACGCTGTCGGTAATTCCTCTAAGAAACGTGACGGCATGTTGTAACGTACTTGACCATGAAGCATGCGTGATTGGGTATGTGATAAATATAAGCGTTCTTTAGCGCGCGTAATTGCCACATACATGAGGCGCCGCTCTTCCTCTAAACCATTATTTTCATTAATACTATTTTCATGAGGAAATAAACCCTCTTCAAGCCCAGTAATAAAAACCGCAGTAAATTCCAAGCCCTTGGCAGAATGGACGGTCATGAGTTGAATAGCATCTTGCCCAGCTTGCGCTTGGTTATCTCCAGCCTCTAAAGAAGCGTGCGCTAAAAAAGCGGCTAAAGGCGAAATCTCTAAAGTGCCGGCATCGTTTTCACTTGGCGGTGAAGCGGCCTTCGCATTTTGCCCAAAACCCTCCTCGGCAATAAAAGCAGTGGCTGCATTTATTAATTCTTGTAAGTTTTCAACTCGATCTTGACCTTCGCGTTCGCTTAAGTAGTGCTGAATTAAACCGCTATGTTGAATTACAAACTCGACTGTTTCTGGAAGGGTGTTGTGCCGAGTTGCTTCGCGCATGTGATCGACGAGGCGCACAAAGCCACCCAAGGCCGCGCCAGCCTTGCCTTCGAGGGTGCTAGCGGCCGAGTACAAGGAACATTGTTGCAATTGCGCTGCATCTTGTAGCGCCTCAATACTTCTCGCACCAATTCCCCGCGTGGGAAAATTCACTACGCGAGAAAATGAGGTATCGTCATTGGGGTTTTCAAGTAAGCGTAAATAAGCTAGCGCATGCTTCACTTCGGCGCGCTCAAAAAACCGTAAGCCACCATAAACTCGGTAGGGCAAACCAGCAGAAAACAAATTATGTTCAATAATGCGTGACTGAGCATTACTTCGGTAAAGCAAAGCAATCTCGCTGCGACTGATACCGCCATTAATCAGCCCCTTGATTTCGTCAATGAGCCAAGCGGCTTCCATACCATCGCTCGCTGCTTCGTAAATCCGCACTGGCTCCCCATGACCTGCATCCGTGCGTAAATTTTTTCCTAAGCGTGCAGTATTATTAGCGATTAAGTGATTCGCGACATCTAAAATATTGCCATGCGAGCGATAGTTTTGTTCTAACTTCACCATGAATGGATGAAATTGGTTTTCATATAAACGCATGTTTTCTACATCGGCACCGCGAAAGGCATAGATGCTTTGGTCATCATCGCCAACCGCAAAGACCGAACTTGCACTAGCGCTAGCACGACCACCTTCATGGCCAGAAAGGAGCTTTAACCACGCATATTGCAAAGCATTAGTGTCTTGAAACTCATCAATCAAAATATGGCGAAAGCGCTCTTGATAATGGGTACGAATTGGCTCGTGGTGCTGTAATAATTCATAACTACGTAATAACAATTCAGCAAAATCAACTACACCTTCGCGTTGACATTGCTCGTCATAAGCCGCGTAAAGCTCAGCCATCCGATCTTGAAAGGCGTCACCTGAATGTAAATCTTTAGCCCGCATGCCGCGCTCTTTCGCATGGGCGATGAAGTATTGCAATTGTTTGGGCGGGTATTTTTCATCATCGACCTTAAGCCCCTTTAACAGGCGCTTAATCGCTGACAATTGATCTTGGGTGTCGAGTATTTGAAAGGTCGATGGCAAGCCCGCATCACGATGATGGGCGCGCAATAAACGATTACATAAGCCATGAAAAGTACCAATCCACATCCCGCGGGTGTTAATGGGCAAGATCGCCGCTAGGCGAATCATCATTTCTTTGGCTGCTTTATTGGTAAAAGTGACTGCCAGCACGCTAATGGGCGAAGCTTGACCCGTTTGAATCAGCCAAGCAATGCGCGTGGTGAGCACGCGGGTCTTGCCACTTCCAGCGCCCGCCAAAATTAAAGCGGAGCGTGAACGGCCCTTTTCATCGCTTGGCGGCAGTGTGACTGCTTCGCATTGTTCGGGATTCAGGTTGGCGAGCAAGTCAGAGTACATTAGCCCAATTATAATTTGCCTCTTATGCCAAACCCTTTAAATCCCTCTGCTTCAAGCCCCATCAACCCCACCGCTGATTTAGAGTTGGCTAAATCCTATGAGCCTGGCCCCATCGAAGCCTATTGGGGCCCTGAATGGGAGCGCCGGGGTATTTCCCAAACCACTTTAGACGATCAGAAACCCAACTTCAGCATCCAACTGCCACCGCCCAATGTCACTGGTACTTTGCATATGGGTCATGCTTTTAACCAAACCATGATGGATAGCCTCATTCGCCATGCCCGTATGCAAGGTCTAAATACACTCTGGCTACCGGGTACCGATCATGCTGGCATTGCCACTCAAATTGTGGTTGAACGGCAACTAGAGGCACAGAAAATCTCACGTCATGAACTAGGGCGCGAGGCCTTTCTAAAAAAAGTTTGGGAATGGAAAGATACCTCTGGCTCAACCATTACTCGGCAAATTCGCCGTCTTGGCGCATCTATTGACTGGTCGCGTGAATATTTCACCATGGACGACAAAATGTCGGCCGCTGTAGTTGAGGTCTTTGTTCGCCTTCATGAGCAAGGTTTAATTTATCGTGGCAAACGTTTAGTGAATTGGGATCCGGTTCTAGGTACCGCCGTTTCCGATCTCGAAGTTGTGAGTGAAGAAGAAGCTGGCAGTCTGTGGCATATTCGTTATCCATTAAGTGATGGGTCGGGCGAATTAATCGTCGCTACAACTAGACCAGAAACTTTACTGGGCGACGTTGCGGTGATGGTTAACCCAGAGGATGAACGTTATCGTCACCTCATTGGGCAAATGGTGAATTTACCCTTGTGTAACAAAACCATTCCCATCATTGCTGATAGCTATGTTGACCCTGCCTTTGGAACTGGCGTTGTCAAAGTAACTCCTGCGCACGACTTTAATGACTACGCCGTGGCCCAACGCCACCAACTACCGCTCATTACGATTCTGACGCTCGATGCCAAGATTAATGAAAATGCTCCCAAAATCTACCAAGGCCTAGATCGCTTCGCCGCCCGCAAGCAAATCATTGCCGACTTAGAATCTGCAGGTTTAATGGCCGAAGTGAAACCGCACACCTTAATGGTGCCCCGTGGTGATCGCACCCAAACCATTATTGAGCCGATGCTGACCGACCAATGGTTTGTTGCAGTCTCTAAACCGAGCGCTGACAACCTCTATCAACCTGGTGCGTCAATGGCCAGTGCCGCATTGCATGCCGTCACCAGCGGAACAATTCAGTTGGTGCCTGAAAATTGGAAGAGCACGTATACCCAGTGGCTGGAAAATATTCAAGATTGGTGTATCTCTAGGCAGTTGTGGTGGGGCCACCAAATTCCTGCTTGGTATGGTTCTGAAGGGCAAATATTTGTGGCGCGCAATGCTACTGATGCGCAAGCCAAAGCCAGCGCTGCTGGTTACACCGGACCCCTGCAGCGCGACTCCGATGTACTTGATACCTGGTTTAGTTCAGCCCTAGTACCCTTCAGTTCATTGGGTTGGCCGCAAGCAACCGCAGAGCTTAAGCACTTTTTACCTTCCTCGGTCTTGGTTACTGGCTTTGACATTATTTTCTTTTGGGTTGCGCGCATGGTAATGATGACTTGCCACTTTACTGGGCAAGTACCTTTTCATACGGTCTATGTGCATGGCTTAGTGCGCGATGCTGAAGGCCAAAAAATGAGTAAGTCGAAAGGGAATACCTTAGATCCAATCGACCTCATCGATGGGATTGAATTGGCTGCCCTCGTCGATAAACGAACTACTGGCCTGATGAACCCAAAGCAAGCAGCAAGCATCACTAAAAAAACCCAAAAGGAATTTCCCGATGGTATTCCAGCCTTTGGTACTGATGCCTTACGCTTTACCTTTGCCTCGCTTGCGTCGCTGGGACGGAATATTAATTTTGATCAAAAACGCTGCGAAGGCTACCGTAATTTTTGTAACAAACTCTGGAATGCCAGCCGCTTTGTTTTAATGAACTGCCCTGGCGATGACGCAGCCAATGGTTTTGCGCCCTGTGATAATCAATGTGGTCCCGAAGGCTATCTCGATTTTTCTCCCGCCGATCGCTGGATTGTCTCGTTACTGCAAAAGACAGAGGCAGAAGTTGCTAAAGGTTTCACGATATATCGCTTTGATAATGTCGCCAGCGCGATTTATCAATTTGTCTGGGATGAATATTGCGATTGGTATCTAGAGCTCGCAAAAGTTCAGTTACAAACTGGCACGCCTGCCCAACAACGCGCTACGCGCCGTACGCTCCTACGGGTGCTGGAAACAATCTTGCGTTTAGCCCACCCGCTCATTCCATTTATTACCGAAACCCTCTGGCAATCCGTTGCTCCAAAGGCTGGTAAGGAACTGAATCAGCAAGCCAGCCAATCGATTGCTTTGCAGCCCTATCCCATCAGTCAGCCAGAAAAAATTGATGCCACTAGTGAAGCGTGGATGGCGCAAGTTAAAGCTATTACGGATGCCTGTCGTAATCTGCGCGGTGAAATGCAAATATCACCGGCACAAAAAGTGCCCCTGTGGATTTGTGGACCGTCAGCTTTTTTAAACCAAGCAACCCCCTATTTAATGGCCCTCGCTAAATTATCAGAAGTGCGCATCTTTGCTGATGAAGCTAGTCTCGAACGCGAAGGGGCGGGTGCGCCTATTGCCTTAGTTGGTGAAATTAAATTACTACTTAAAATTGAAGTTGATTTAGCTGCGGAGCAAATACGCATTAGCAAAGAATTGGTGCGCATTGCTAATGAAATTCATAAATGTCACCAAAAATTGAATAATGAAAGTTTTGTTGCGCGGGCGCCAGACGAGGTAGTTGCGCAAGAAAAACAGCGGCTTGCCGCCTTTGAACTCAACCATGAAAAATTGGCTGCCCAACTGCTGCGTTTAAAATCATCTTAAATACTTTTTAGAAGCGAACTTTATGAGCAATGCCAAGTTAAAACCCGTTAGCAAAGCAGTATTTCCAGTTGCCGGCTTGGGCACGCGGTTTTTACCCGCTACTAAGGCCAGTCCTAAAGAAATGCTCAATATTGTCGATAAGCCACTAATTCAATATGCGGTTGAAGAAGCCATTGCAGCTGGCATTACCGAAATGATTTTTGTCACTGGCCGCAGCAAGCGCGCTATTGAAGACCACTTCGATAAGGCATATGAACTTGAAGCCGAACTTGAGGCTAAAAATAAAACTGCTTTACTCGAAATCGTACGTAATGTGAAACCGAGTCATGTCGATTGTGTATATGTGCGTCAACCTGAAGCTTTGGGTTTAGGTCACGCGGTACTATGTGCCGAAAAATTAGTACGCGATGAGCCCTTTGCGGTGATCTTGGCAGATGATTTACTGGTTGGTGAGCCAGCCGTATTGGCACAAATGTTGGCAGTGCATGATAAATATCAGGGCTCTGTTTTAGCAGTAGAAAAAATTAATCCCGCGCAAAGTAGTTCTTATGGCATTGTGGCTGGCACTCTTACTGACCCTGGCGTACATCGCTTAACGGGCATTGTGGAAAAACCGCTACCGCAAGATGCGCCGTCAAATTTAGCGGTAGTGGGCCGTTATGTACTTTCTTCCAATATTTTTAATTACATTCGTAATCTTCAGCCTGGAGCTGGTGGTGAGTTTCAACTCACTGATGCGATTGCTGCCTTATTAAAAGCGGAACCCGTATATGCTTATGAATATCAAGGGGTACGTTACGACTGCGGTAGCAAATTAGGCTATCTCAAGGCAACGGTAGATTTTGCTCTACGCCATCCTGAAGTCAGTAGCGAGTTTGCCGCCTTTCTTAAACAACGCTAAGCTTCACACAGGGCTTCTTGCTTCACTGCGACTGGTAAATAATTTAGCGGCGTTTGAGGTAAAAAACAAAAGTATCGTTAACTACCTCTGTAGCAATTAATTGATTGCCAGTTTGTTTGGCAAACGCTGGGAAATCATGTTTTGCTCCGGCATCGGTGGCGGTAATTTTGAGGACTTCTCCCGACTGCATATCGGCCAGGGCTTTTTTAGTGCGTAAGATGGGTAATGGGCAATTCATCCCAATGGCATCAACTTCACGATTGGCAATCGGCAGCTCATTGAGGGTTAGCTCATTAAAAGTGGCTTGATTTTCGCTCATACTATTTAATCTACAGTTTTTTCTGCAGTTTTCTCTCTAATCCATTGTTGTACGCTGGCTAAGGCCGCCGGCAAGGCACTTGGCATTGTACCGCCTGCCATCGCCATTTCGGCTTTACCGCCGCCTTTTCCGCCCACCTGCTGAGCCACAAAATTCACTAAATCGCCGGCTTTAATGCGACTGATTGTATTGGCTGTGACCCCCGCGATCAAACTGACCTTATCCCCTTGCACCGAGGCTAAAACGATCGCAGCAGTTTTCAATTTGGCTTTTAAAGCATCTAAGGTTTCACGTAATACCTGCGCATCGGCACCATCGAGGCGGAGCGCTAAAACCATCAGGCCATTTATCTCAATTGCCTGGGCCGCAAGTTCATCGCCCTGACTAGCAGCCAGCTTAGAGTTCACTCGCTCAAGCTCGCGCTCGGTTTGCCGTAAAGCATCTTGCAGTTGTGCTACCCGAGTTGCAAGCTCATTGGGATTGGTCTTTAATAAATGCGCTACCGCGAACATTTGATCTTCTAAGTTTTGTAAAAAGTGGAGTGCGTTATTGCCGGTGACTGCCTCGACCCTGCGAATTCCAGCGGCCACACCCGATTCTGAGGTTACCTTTAAGCTTCCAATATCACCAGTGCGGCCCACGTGGGTGCCTCCGCACAACTCTTTTGAGCTACCAATTTCCAACACCCGTACTTCAGCGCCGTATTTTTCACCAAACAGCATCATCGCCCCGGTTTTTTGCGCATCTTCGAGTGACATCACTTGTGCTGAGGTTGCGGTATTGGCAAGAATTTCTCGATTCACGAGCGCTTCAATTTGTTTTAACTGAGCTGGGCTTATAGGTGCATGGTGAGTGAAGTCAAAACGGGTTTTGCTAGCATCAACCAAAGAACCCTTTTGCATTACATGGTCACCTAAGACTTCACGCAATGCTTTGTGCAATAAATGGGTGGCGCTGTGATTGCGCATGGTGTCTTGGCGATGGACAATATCGACTAGCGCTTTTAACGAGTCGCCAACGCACAATTGCCCCTCTAATACCTCACCTTGATGACCAAATACATTAGCTTGAATCTTAAACGTATCGGTAACCTCAAAACGAGAACGTTCATTCCGTAACTCACCACGATCGCCAACTTGACCGCCCGACTCGGCATAAAAAGGGGTGTGATCGAGCACTACTACAGCGTTATCGCCAGCAGCGACAGACTGCACCGCAACCCCATCAAGATACAGGGCAGTAATGGTGTTGCTATCACGTTGGAGTTGCTCATACCCATGAAATTCGGTTGGCTTTCCAGCATACGTCAGACCTTGCGTCATTTTAAATTGCCCTGCCGCACGGGCTTGATTACGTTGCGCCTGCATGGCCAACTCGAAGCCAGCGACATCGACAGTAACGCCACGCTCCCGACAGATGTCGGCAGTTAAATCTAAGGGGAAACCAAAGGTATCGTGTAAACGAAAAGCAGTTTCACCGTCAATATTGGTGGCATTGTTTGCTAAAGCGGCTTCTAAAATTTCCATGCCATTGGCAATCGTTTGAAAAAAGCGTTCTTCTTCTTGTTTGAGAACATCACTGACTTTATCTTGTGCATTACGCAACTCGGGGTATGCATCGCCCATTTCAGCAACTAAGGCAGGTACCAACTGATATAAAAATGGTTGCCGCGCACCTAATTTAAAACCATGGCGAATTGCCCGCCGCGCAATGCGGCGCAACACATACCCACGACCCGCATTTCCGGGTATCACGCCATCGACAATCACAAAACTACAAGCGCGAATATGGTCGGCAATAACCTTCAGTGAAGGGCTATTGGCAGCGCAATTTTGGCCGCCAGCCCCATCGACTGCGGCTTTCGCCGCTTTCAGTAAATTAACAAATAAATCGATTTCATAATTAGAATGGACTTTCTGCAACACCGCTGCAATCCGTTCCAGACCCATGCCCGTATCAACACTTGGCTTGGGTAGAGGATGCATATTGCCCGCTTCATCGCGATTAAATTGCATAAAAACATTATTCCAAATTTCAATAAAGCGATCGCCATCTTCATCGGGACTACCAGGCGGCCCGCCAGGAATGTGTGCGCCGTGATCATAAAAAATTTCTGTACACGGACCACAAGGGCCGGTATCTCCCATCATCCAAAAATTATCGGACGCATAGCGCGCACCCTTGTTATCGCCAATGCGGATAATGCGTTCTGCAGGGACACCAATTTGTTGATGCCAAATAGCGTAGGCCTCTTGATCTTCGGCATAAACCGTAATTAACAATTTTTCTTTTGGTAACTTAAATACTACAGTTAATAATTCCCAGGCAAATTGGATTGCATCCTGCTTAAAGTAATCACCAAAAGAAAAATTGCCGAGCATCTCAAAGAAGGTATGGTGCCGAGCGGTGTAACCCACGTTGTCTAAATCGTTATGCTTACCCCCCGCCCGAATACACTTTTGGGCGGTAGTTGCCCGACTATAGGAGCGCTGATCAAAGCCCAAGAAAACATCCTTAAATTGATTCATGCCGGCATTGGTGAACAGTAAGGTCGGATCATCTCCGGGCACCACCGGGCTAGAAGGAACGATTTGGTGCCCTTTGCTGGCAAAGAAATCAAGGAAGGCTTGGCGAATTTGGGAAACTTTCATGACAATAATTATCGCATTGGCGTTCACGCGCGCCCTAAATTAGGGCAAACCCTAGATGTTTTGGCTAGCAACGCCCATCAGCGTGCCTTACAATCGCTCATCAATATATAAAAAATGGTTACTTGATAATTAGACCAACTTGGAGCGCACTTTGAAAATACACAATCAACAAGATTTTGCCGCTGGCTTTATGTATATCGTCGTCGGCTTATTTTTTGCCAGCCTCGCTACTGGTTATCAAATGGGAACTGCCGCCAAAATGGGGCCTGGTTATTTCCCCTTTTGTTTAGGCATGCTCTTGGCTTTAATTGGCTTAGTCGTTTTGCTGAGTGCTGTCACCAAAAAGGCAGCTGACGTCAAACTAAAAAAATGGGATCTGAAAAGCGTCATTTGGATTACAGGTGCAGTAGTTCTTTACGGCGTACTACTAAGCACTATGGGATTTTTTGTTGCCCTCTTGGCCCTTGTTTTTGTTTCGGCCTCGGCTAGCCATGAATTTAAGTGGAAAGGTACCGTTATTAATGCCCTTATCTTACTGGTCTTCACGTATCTTGCTTTCGTAGTTGGGCTCAAGCTACAGTTTCCGCTGTGGCCTTTCTTCCTTAATAATTAACCGCAAAAGCCTAGGACACTGATATGGATCTGCTGAATAATTTAGCGCTGGGTTTTTCAACCGCATTAACCTTTCAAAATTTAATTTACTGTTTTCTGGGATGCTTGTTGGGCACCTTAATCGGCATTTTGCCTGGCCTTGGCCCAATTGCCACTATTGCCATGTTATTGCCAGCAACGTATGCATTACCCCCCATTGCTGCCCTCATTATGTTGGCGGGTATTTATTATGGCGCGCAGTATGGCGGCTCAACTACAGCCATCTTATTGAACATTCCCGGAGAAACATCTTCGGTTGTAACTGCAATTGATGGCTATCAAATGGCGCGACGAGGGCGAGCTGGAGTAGCGCTCTTTACTGCTGGTATGGGTTCATTTTTTGCCGGTTGCGTAGCGACTTTTATTTTGGCTACTTTTGCCGCACCCCTTTCACAACTAGCCTTTAAGTTTGGCCCGGCTGAATACTTTTCATTAATGGTGTTGGGCTTAATCGGTGCAGTGGTTTTGGCGTCGGGCTCACTTCTTAAAGCGATTGGCATGATTATTTTGGGTTTGCTCATGGGCCTAGTTGGTACCGACGTAAATTCAGGCGTGTCACGCTATGCCTTTGATGTGCCTGAACTGAGCGATGGTATTGGCTTTGTCAGTATTGCCATGGGTGTATTTGGCTTTGCTGAAATTATGATGAACTTAGAGCAAAAAGAAAAGCGGGAAAGTTTTTTAAATAAAGTGACTACCCTTATTCCAACATGGGATGATGTTAAGCGAATGGTGCCGTCAATCTTACGGGGAACGACAATAGGCTCGGTCTTGGGAATTTTGCCAGGCGGCGGTGCTGCTTTAGCTGCTTTTGGAGCCTATTCGGTTGAAAAGAAAACCTCAAAACACTCAGCTGAATTTGGGCAAGGTGCTATTGAAGGTGTTGCTGGCCCAGAAAGCGCGAATAATGCTGCAGCTCAAACTTCCTTTATTCCTTTGCTGACTTTAGGTATTCCACCCAATGCGGTGATGGCATTAATGGTGGGCGCGATGACCATTCACAATATTCAACCAGGTCCACAAGTGATGACCAGCAACCCTGCTTTATTTTGGGGCTTGATTGCGTCGATGTGGATTGGTAACTTGATGTTAATTCTGCTCAATTTACCGCTCATTGGTATGTGGGTACAGATATTGAAAATTCCGTATCGTTTTCTTTATCCCGCTATTTTGGTTTTCTGTTGTATCGGGGTTTACACCGTTAACAATACAGTCTTTGACGTGTACATCACCGCCACCTTTGGCATTATTGGCTACCTATTTTTTAAATTGGGTTGCGAACCCGCGCCGCTTTTATTAGGCTTTGTATTGGGCCCGATGATGGAAGAAAATTTCCGCCGCGCCTTATTACTCTCGCGAGGGGATTTTTCAACCTTTATTACCCGTCCACTTTCGCTGGGCCTCTTGGTGGCAGCAGCTTTAATGGTCGTGATTGTTGCTCTACCTGCGATCAAAAAAGGACGTGAAAAAGTCTTCGTCGAAGAGCTTTGACTTATCCTTACCTTCTCATCAAGCCCGCAGCCATCTGCGGGCTTTTTTCTTTCTCGAGTAGCGATCTTCTCTACAATTAGCGAATGTCACCAGAAAGCCCTAAAAATACCACCTCTAATAAGACAAAAGCGATAGCCGCTGAACCCTCTAATTTTCTGCGCCAAATTATCGAGCACGATTTAGCGCAACCCTTATACCAACAGCGTCCACTTCGTAACGATGCTGACGGTAATGCCTTACCCCCACTGATTACCCGCTTTCCTCCCGAGCCTAATGGCTATTTACATATTGGGCATGCTAAAAGTATTTGTCTCAATTTTGGTCTAGCTGCTGAATATCAAGCACGCGCAGGGGGTGCGCGTTGCAATATGCGCTTAGATGACACTAATCCAGTAAAAGAAGATGTTGAATACGTCGATAGCATTTTAGATGCGGTACGCTGGCTTGGTTTTGATTGGGAGGCAAATGGTCAAACCCATTTGCATTACGCCAGTGATTATTTCGCACAGCTCTATCAATTTGCTGAAGTTTTAATCGAACATGGCAAAGCGTATGTTGATAGCCAAACAGCCGATGAAATTCATGCTAAACGGGGCAATTTTAATCAAGCGGGACAAAATAGTCCTTATCGTAATCGCAGTGTAGAAGAAAATTTGCAACTTTTTCGCGCGATGCGGGCGGGTGAGTTTAGCGATGGACAGCATGTGCTTCGTCTAAAAATTGAGATGCAACACCCCAATATCGTCATGCGCGATCCAGTCATTTACCGCATTCGCCATGCGCACCACCATCGAACTGGTGACCAATGGTGTATTTATCCTTTATATGATTTTACCCACTGCATTTCTGATGCCCTTGAATTCGTGTCACATTCGATTTGTACCTTAGAGTTTGAAAATAATCGACCGCTCTATGATTGGATTCTGAACACCCTAAAAGAAGCCGGCGTCTTTAGTGATCCACTACCGCATCAGCACGAATTTGCGCGCCTCAATTTAACCTATACCCTCACTAGTAAACGTAAATTACTGCAATTAGTCGCAGAAAAATGTGTCGATGGCTGGGATGATCCACGGATGCCAACCATTGTGGGTATTCGTCGGCGCGGCTATACCCCTGAAAGTCTCCGCTTATTTTGTGAACGAATTAGCGTCTCGAAAGCCGACAGCTGGATCGATATGAGTACCTTAGAACAGGCTTTACGAGATGACCTAGATGCCAAGGCGCCGCGGGCTACTGCGGTACTAAAACCGTTAAAACTAGTGATCGAAAACTTTCCTGAAAATGGTTCTGAAGCCTGCTCGGCCCCACGTCATCCGCATCATCCTGAATGGGGTAAACGTGAATTTAACTTTACGCGTGAAGTTTGGATCGAGGCCGATGACTTTATGCTCGAACCCGTGAAGGGCTTTTTTCGACTTTATCCGCCCAGCAATGACCAAGCTGGTGGGCGCGTGCGACTACGCCATGGTTTTGTGATTGAATGTACTGGAGTTGAATTGGATAGCAATGGCCAGGTAAAACAAGTGAACGCGCGTTATTTTCCCGATAGCAAGAGTGGTACCCCAGGCTCAGACAACTATAAAGTGAAGGGTAATATCCACTGGCTCAGTGTGCTTGATGCCCTACCAGTTGAAGTGCGCTTGTATGATCACCTGTTTACGACCCCCCAACCCGACAGCGGTGAAAATAATTTCCTCGACTACCTTAACCCACATTCAAAACAGATTATTACCGCTTACCTCGAACCGAGCATGAAAAATGTACAAGCCGGCGAGCGCTTTCAGTTTGAACGTCATGGCTACTTTATAGCGGATGCCATCGACTCACAAGTTGGAAAGCCTGTCTTTAATCGGACGGTGGCACTAAAGGATACTTGGAAATAAAACTGGCGACGTTGGGATAGCGCAGGGCTATCCTTAACTCTTTCAGCCGGGAATTACTCACCCGCCGTGACTCACGCATAAACGACCAGAGCATTGGGCTTACTTTTTCCCTAACGGCGGCAGCGGTTAAACGAGGCGGCCGCTCAAGCTGATAAGCATCAGCAACTTGATCAAAATAATCGCCCATTTTCAGCTCTTCACCATCACAAGCATTGATGATGCGCTGGGGACGCCCACGAAATACTGCCGCGCAAATCAGGCGGGCTAAATCATCGCTCTGAATATGGTTTGAATAAGCATCTTCAGCGGCTAATAAAGCGGGGGTTCCCGCCTTCAGGCGCTCGATGGGCAATCGGTTGAGGTCGTAAATACCAGGCACCCGCAAAATCGTCAACCTTGCCCGCTGAGTTAAAGCAAAAGTCCGCAATACCTGCTCCGCATCGACGCGGCGCTTAGCCCGCTCACTTTGTGGGTCTATAGGGCTTGTTTCATGCACCCAAGAGCCATTGGCGTCACCGTATACCCCTGTGGTACTGACATAAATCAAGCGCCTGACGACACCGCCACCTTGGGCTAAAATTCGCAGTAGATTGCGGGTTCGGCGATCTTGATTACCTGAGTTAGGCGGTGGTGCTAAATGAATGACGGTTTCTGCTAATCCACTCAGACGCCATAAACTCTCAGGCTGATCAAGATTACCCAAAATAGGCAGTGCTCCTGCTTCTCGCAATG
This sequence comes from Polynucleobacter sp. IMCC 29146, assembly GCF_021395195.1. Taxonomy (NCBI): domain Bacteria; kingdom Pseudomonadati; phylum Pseudomonadota; class Betaproteobacteria; order Burkholderiales; family Burkholderiaceae; genus Polynucleobacter; species Polynucleobacter sp. IMCC 29146. Next base: position 54,694 of record NZ_JAJVCR010000008.1, read on the forward strand.
CTGGAAAACGCGTTAACTGAGAAGTTAGCGCAAAAATATGAAAAGCCGGTGCTAACTGCTTAACAACTCTTAGCCCTATATCTCCACATCCCACGATCAGGAGTCTAGGCTTAGCAAATGGGTGGGTGGCCTTACGCATGAGTTATATCGTACCGATTTATTGAAAGGAATGGGTTTTGGGGCATCGCGTCACACTGAAAGCTAGCGGTAAGGAGTTTATGGTCAACCAAGATGAAACTATTTTAGAGGCCGCCCTACGCCAAGGAATTAACTTACCTTACGGCTGCAAGAATGGTGCCTGTGGTTCTTGTAAGGGAAAAGTGATTTCAGGCCAAGTACAGCATGGCGAACATAGTGAGAGCGCTTTGAGTCGCGCTGAAGAATTAGCGGGTATGAGTCTGTTTTGCTGTGCACAAGCTACAGCCGATCTCATGATTGAAGTACGTGAAGTACAAGGGGGTAGTGATTTACCCGTTCGTAAAGTGCCCTGTCGCGTTAACACAATTACCCGCCCCACCACTGATGTGGCAATTTTGCAATTACAACTGCCGGCAGCTGAACGCTTTCAATATTTAGCTGGCCAATATATTGAATTTTTACTTAAAGATGGTCAGCGCCGCGCTTACTCTTTAGCCACTGCTCCCGAACACGATGGACCGCTTGAAGTGCAAATTCGACATTTGCCAGGCGGCATTTTTACTGATTTTGTGTTTGGACACAATCAGCCTAGTAGCGGCGCCACTAGCTCCAGCGCCTTGCCTACCCCATTTTTGCAAGAGAAAGCCATTTTACGTTTTGAAGGGCCCTTAGGTAGTTTCTTTTTGCGTGAAGAATCGACTAAACCCATCCTCTTTTTAGCAGCAGGCACCGGTATTGCCCCCATTAAGGCCATCATTGAACATATGCTTGCCAAAAAAATTCAGCGGCCTATCAGCCTCTATTGGGGTGGCCGGCGACCCACCGATCTTTATCTTGATGCACTGTGTAAAAGCTGGGCAAGCACCATCCCCGACTTTCACTATATTCCCGTTGTTTCAGATGCAATACCAACCGACCAGTGGCAAGGGCGAACGGGTTTTGTGCACCGTGCGGTGATGGCTGATTATCCTAGTCTGAAGGCCATGCAGGTTTATGCCTGTGGGGCACCAATCATGGTCAATGCAGCGCGAAGTGACTTTATTACCCAATGCCAATTACCTGAAGCCGAATTTTTTGCCGACTCGTTCACCAGTGCCGCCGATTTATCGCGCAGCTTAGATGAAACCGTTTCATAATTCAATTTTATTTAATTCAATTACTGCTCTCGCCTCATGACCAATACACCGCTTAATACAGCCGCCGTTATGTTTATCACCCCACGCCCAGAATTGGTGATGGTGCAAGGTGAGGGGTCTTGGCTAACCGATCAAAACGGCAAGCGCTATCTCGACTTTATGCAAGGTTGGGCCGTAAATTGCTTGGGGCATGCTAACGCTGGCATGATTGCGGCGCTAAATACCCAAGCCAAATTATTAATTAGTCCTAGCCCGGCGTTTTACAACGAACCCATGCTGCGTTTAGCAAATTTACTCACTGCACATAGTTGTTTTGATAAAGTTTTTTTTGCCAATAGTGGCGCTGAAGCAAATGAAGGCGCGATTAAGCTAGCGCGTAAATGGGGGCAACTCAATAAAGCAGGCGCCTTTGAAATTATTACCTTTGATCATGGCTTTCATGGGCGCACTCTAGCTACGATGAGTGCTTCTGGCAAACCGGGCTGGGATAGCATGTTTGCTCCCCAGGTCGCTGGCTTTCCGAAGGCCAATCTCAATGATCTGAGCTCGGTCATTGCCTGCATTACCGATAATACCGTGGCAGTAATGGTAGAGCCGGTACAAGGTGAAGGTGGCGTGATTCCCTGTACGCCTGAATTTATGCAAAATTTACGCCAACTCACGCAAGAGCGCAATATCTTATTGATAGTAGACGAAGTGCAATCGGGCAGCGGGCGAACCGGCAGCTTATTTGCTTATGAACAATTTGGCATTAAGCCCGACATCATGACTTTGGGTAAAGGGATTGGTGGTGGTGTACCCCTTGCTGCCCTCTTGGCGACCGATGCCGTAGCTTGCTTTGTCGCTGGCAATCAAGGTGGCACCTACAATGGCAACCCCCTAATGACAGCGGTAGGTATTAGTGTGGTTGAACAACTATTAGCTCCCCAATTTTTAGCGCAAGTACAGGCCAAAGGCGAGTTATTGCGTAATGAATTGCGTCAACTCGTTGCAGAATTTCAGTTAGAAGGTGAGCGCGGCATGGGTCTGTTACGGGCCTTAATGTTGGGCCGTGAGATTGGCCCTAAATTAGTAGAAATGGCTCGTGATCAAAATCCAGTAGGACTGTTGATTAATTCTCCACAGCCTGATTTATTGCGCTTTATGCCCGCCCTCAATACCAGTGACGACGACATTCGCTTAATGGCTTCAATGCTACGCGGATTACTCAAGCAATTAGCTTAAGCCCTTATTCGCCCAAGTAGGCCTGGCGGACTCTGGTATCGGCCATGAGCTCTGCACCAGATCCAGTCAAGGTAATCAGTCCGCTTTCCATGACATAAGCTCGTTGGGCAAGCTGCAAGGCTAAACGCGCATTTTGCTCTACCAATAAAATGGTGATTCCAGTTTTAGTTAAAGAATGAATCACATTAAAAATGGTTTCCACCATCAGTGGTGCTAGACCCATTGATGGTTCATCTAACAATAATAATTTCGGTTGCGCCATTAGCGCCCTGCCCATTGCTACCATCTGCTGTTCTCCGCCAGAAAGCGTGCCAGCCATTTGCGTGCTGCGCTCTTCTAAGCGCGGGAAAAAAGTGTAAACCTGATCTAAAAGGCGCTTAAATTCAGCTGGATTTTCCTGTAGAAAAGCGCCCATTTGTAAATTCTCGAAGACGTTCATACGTTTAAATACGCCACGTCCTTCGGGTACCAAACTGCAGCCCTGTTTGACTAGTTCATACGCGGGTAGATGCGTGACGATGTGACCCGCAAACCGAACCTCGCCACTACTTGCAGGAACGATTCCTGATAAGGCATTGAGGGTTGAGCTTTTGCCAGCGCCATTAGCACCAATTAAAGCCACCATTTCCCCTTGCTCTATATAAAAATCAATGCCCTTGACAGCAGATATGCCGCCATAATTCACTTTTAGGCCGCTAACTTCCAAGATATTCATGGGCTATTACCCAAATAGGCTTTAATCACTGCAGGACTGTTACGAACCTCAGCTGGACTCCCAACGGCAATGGTCTTGCCGTAATCCAATACCGTGAGGCTATCGCAGATACCCATCACCAAACTAACATCATGTTCAATTAATAGAATGGTTTTGCCATCAACCCGAATTTGCAACAGTAATTCACGTAAAGCTAATTTTTCAGTCGCATTCATCCCCGCTGCAGGCTCATCGAGCGCCAATAACAAAGGGTCAGTAGCTAAAGCGCGAGCAATTTCTAAGCGGCGTTGATGCCCATACGATAAATTGATGGCAGTATGATCAGCAAAATCGCCTAAACCAACATAGCGTAAGAGCGCAAACGATTTTTCTCTAATTGCCCGTTCTTCCTGCCGCACCTGTTGACCCCGCAAAATAGCACCAATTACCCCCGTATGTGAACGACAATGGCACCCCACCATCACATTTTCTAAAGCAGTCATCGCCCCAAACAAGCGAATATTTTGAAAAGTCCGGGCTATTCCTGCTTGCGTTACTTGGGCTACTGAATGAGGCGAATAAAATTGGCCGTTAAATTGAAAGAGCCCGCTATTAGCAGAATACAGACCCGTTATTAGATTAAAAAAGGTGGTTTTGCCTGCGCCATTCGGGCCAATTAAACCAACAATACTGCCGCTTGGCACCCTTAAACCAACGTTATCTAAAGCGTGTACTCCGCCAAAAAATTTTGATACGTTAGTAACATCGAGCAACACACTCATGACGTAGATGCTCCCCGCTTTTGCCATATTCCTTTGGGGCGATAGAGCATAATCAAAATTAAAGCCAAGCCATAAATCAATTGGCGCATAATTTCTGCATCAACCAGGACATGCCCAAACAGCGCATTTTGTAGGGGTTGCACGACCCCACGCAACACTTCGGGGAAAATGGCTAGCAATACGGCGCCCAAAATCACTCCGGGTATATGGCCTATACCACCCAAAACTACCATCGCTAAAACCACAATCGATTCCCATAGGGTAAAGGACTCTGGTGAAACAAAACCTTGAAAAGAAGCAAATAAAACGCCCGCCACTCCAGCAAATGAAGCACCAATGGCAAACGCCAATAATTTTAAATTGCGCGTATTAATCCCCATTGCTTGGGCGGCAATTTCATCCTCACGAATGGCTACCCAAGCTCGGCCAATACGCGAATTTTGTAAACGCATGCAGATTACTGTAGCAATACATGCTAAAACGAGAAAGAGATAGAAAATTAAATATAAAGCGGGTACTTGGATAAAACCAAGGTCTAATGATTTAGCAAAAGAAATACCAAAGAGTTCGATTGAGTCGATTGCACGTATTCCCTTAGGCCCATTCGTGAGATTCATGGGTCGATCTAAATTATTTAAAAAAATGCGAATGATTTCACCAAAACCTAAAGTGACTATCGCCAGATAGTCGCCCCGTAGTTTCAGCGTTGGCACGCCTAAAATAACGCCAAATGTCGCCGCTAAGACTGCCCCAATCAAACAAGCAAGCCATATGAGGCTATGCAAACCTTCTGGAAATAATACGGCAATCGCCGCAAACGATTGGGTTAGATGAGGCGATGCCAGTAACGCAAAAGTATAGGCGCCCAAGGCATAAAATGCGATAAAACCTAAATCGAGTAAACCAGCAAATCCCACTACAACATTTAAACCTAACGCTAAAATCACATAGAGCAAAGCAAAATCCAGCACGCGCACCCAGTAATTACCGCCAACAGATCCAACGCACCAAGGCAAAATGAGGAGGCTTAACATTGCCAACCACAAAAACATGCGCCGCTGGGAAATAAAATTAAGCACGATCGGAAACTCGTTCGCCCAGTAATCCACTCGGACGCAATACTAAGACCACAATGAGCACTATGAAAGCAAAAATATCTTGGTAATTAGAGCCTAATACGCCACCAGTTAAATCGCCGATATAACCAGCTCCTAACGATTCAATTAAACCTAATAGTAGCCCCCCAAGCATCGCCCCACGGATATTACCAATGCCGCCTAAAACTGCGGCAGTAAATGCTTTCAGACCTGGTATGAAGCCCATATAAAAATTTGCATTGCCATAGTTGGTCGCTATCATGACACCAGCCAAGCCCGCCAAAGCGCCACCCAACATAAAGGTAATCGAAATAACCCGATTGGGATTAACCCCCATGAGTGCGGCAATTTTGGTTTGTTCGGCCGTTGCCCGCATGGCACGGCCTAAGCGCGTGCGCTCGACCAAGAGTAATAAAGCACACATCACTAAAAAAGCGACGGCAATAATAACGAGCTCTTTACCGGTAATTGTGACCGCACTATTAAATAATTGAATCGGTAGCGCTGGCAACAACTGCGGGTACATCAGCGGGTCACGTGACCAAACCATCATGGCAATAGTTTGCAATAAAACCGACATGCCGATAGCTGAAATCAGTGGCGCAAGCCGTGGTGCATTCCGCAATGGCCGATAAGCTACTCGCTCGATCGTGTAACTGAGCGCGGCACACGTTGCCATGGTGATTGGCAAGACCAACACTAATACCAACCAGCCAGGCAAGAAAGGGGCAAAGCCCATCAGGCCCTGAATTAGAGTGAGTGAAACCAAAGCGCCGATCATTAGCACTTCACCATGGGCAAAGTTAATAATGCCGAGTACGCCATAAACCATGGTGTAACCCAAGGCAATTAAGGCATAAATGCTCCCTAAAACTAGACCATTAACTAGTTGCTGGAGGAATGTTTCCATCCGCCCATTTACATCTTGACGATATCAAGTACCGATTTCTTTTTATCTTTATATTCGTAAAGAGAAATAACGCCATGCTGCAAATCTCCCTGTTTATCAAAGGCCACGTTACCGGTTAAGCCATTCATTTGGGTATCGGGCATGACTAACAAAATTTTATCCGCAGCAGTTGACTTCGCGCGCTTCATTGCATCTACTAAAACATAAACTGCATCATAGGTGAAGGGGGAATAAATTTGCACTTCAGTATTAAAGCGCTCTTTATAACGCTTTTGAAAATCATTGCCATTGGCCATTTTGCTCAGAGCCATGCCAGCCTCTGAGCAAGTTACATTAACCACTGCGTCACCCGCTAACTCGGCTAACTTTTCAGTGCACATACCATCGCCACCCACGATCTTAGCGGTAATGCCTAACTCTTTAGCCTGTTTAGCCAAAGGCCCGCCAGTCGCATCCATGCCGCCATACATAATCACGTCAGGTTTGGACCCTTTAATTTTGGTCAAAATAGCTTTGAAATCAGTAGCCTTATTATTGCTAGCTTCACGAGCCACAATTTTAAGGCCGGCGGCTTTTACGGTTTTCTCAAACTCATCAGCCAAGCCTTTGCCATATTGAGTGGCATCGTCAATAATGGCAACCGATTTAGCTTGTAGTTTTTGTGTAACATAGTTAGCGAGCGCAGGCCCTTGCTGTGCATCTGTCGCCACCAAACGGTAAGTCGTTTTAAAACCTTGTTTGGTATATTCAGGATTGGTTGCCGAAGGTGATATTTGGGTAATACCTGCATCGCTATAAATTTTTGAAGCAGGAATGCTGGTGCCAGAATTGAGGTGGCCTACGACTCCAACCACCTTACTGTCGACTAATTTTTGCGCGACTTGGGTAGCGGTCTTTGGATCTTCAGCATCATCCTCTGGTACTAAAGTCAGGAATATTTTTTTACCCTCAATCATTAAGCCGGTTTTATTAATTTCTTCAATTGCCAAACGTGCACCATTTTCATTGTCCTTACCAAGGTGGGCAATGGGTCCAGTTAAAGGCGCAACGTGGCCAATCTTCACTTCAGTGGCATCGGCTGGAACTGCTGCAGCCGTTTTTTTATCGCTTTTGCCGCAGGCGCCCAAAAGAGATATGCAGGCAATGGCACTCACTGCAATAGTGATTTGGCGAAAGGTAAGACGCTGAGATAAAGCTTGCATATAGGTCACTCCTAATTTGAATTAATCGACTAAACTTTTTGGCAAAGAAAAAACCGTATCTTCCACTACCCCCGGTAAAGAATGCACTTTTCTTGGTCCCAATTCCTGAATACGTTGCACAATTGCCTGCGCTAAGGTTTCGGGGGCAGAAGCTCCAGCAGTCAGACCAACCCGTTTTTTACCAACGAACCAATCGGCCTGTAATTGATCGGGGGAGTCAACCATGTAGGCTGGAACCCCAAGTTTTTCAGCCAATTCACGCAAGCGATTCGAGTTCGAACTCATCTTACTTCCCACCACAATAACAACATCGACTTGCGGAGCCATAAATTTCACTGCATCTTGGCGATTTTGAGTGGCATAACAAATATCTTGTTTGCGGGGTTTTATGATTTGTGGAAATTTCTGCGTTAATGCATCAACAATTTCTTTCGTTTCATCTACTGATAATGTAGTTTGGGTAACAAAAGCTAACTTGGTCTGGGCTGGAAAACTCAGTTTAGCAACATCGGCCAAACTTTCAATTAAAAAGATACCTGCATTCACTTGGCCCATTGTGCCCTCTACCTCAGGATGACCGGCATGCCCAATCATCAATACAGTAAACCCGTCTTTACACATCTTGACAACTTCAACGTGCACTTTCGACACCAAAGGGCAAGTGGCATCATAAATTTGCAAGCCCCGCGCTGCTGCATCGCGCCGCACTTCTTGCGAAACGCCATGGGCACTAAACACCACGATTGCGCCCTTTGGTACTTCGGCAAGCTCTTCAACAAAAATTGCGCCTTTTGTACGCAGCTCTTCGACCACATACACGTTGTGCACAATTTCATGGCGCACATAAATTGGCGCCCCAAAGCGTTGCAATGCTTCATTAACGATATTAATTGCACGGTCTACTCCAGCACAAAAACCGCGTGGCTGCGCCAAGATAATTTGGTCGGAATCGGAATTCATCATTTAAAGAATAGCAATAATTTGTGCTTCGAAGGTAACGGGCTTTCCTGCCAAGGGATGATTGAAATCAAACCAAGCCCCTCCAGAGTCAATCGACTGCATGACACCCGCATATTGGGCGCCATTCGGGGCATTAAATTCCACTACATCACCCACCGTAAATGCAGGCGCATCTGCTTTGGCATTTTTCTGTAGTGCGGCCAAAGAAACCCATTGCACCAATTCTTCGTTACGCAACCCAAAACTTGCTTCTGGTGGAATCACTGTCGTTTTATGTTCACCCACTTGAAGTCCGATTAAAACATTTTCAAAACAAGGTGCAAATTGACCCGAACCCAAAAGCAAGGTCGCCGGCCGATCGCCAAAGGTATTTACAAAACTGTCCCCGTTGGGCAATCCCAAACGATAGTTCAAGGTCAAGTAGGAATTGGGCATAACCTGAGTTTTAGTCATTCTGCAATTGTAGCGACGCCTGCCCCTTTGGTGCAGGGGGCTATTAAGCAATGGCCGATAGCCCTACAGCCACGTGAAAAATTGCGTTTGGAGGGCGCCCAATCCTTAAGTGATGCTGAACTTCTGGCAATCTTTTTACGGGTGGGCGTGCGCGGTAAAAGTGCCGTGGCTTTAGCGCATGATTTATTGCAGGCATTCGGTAGCCTGGCCGCACTTTTAACCTGTAGTCTCGAAGAGATTTCCCGGCACCACGGCATTGGCCTCTCAAAATGGTCACAAATACAGGCTGCCTATGAATTGGTTAAACGAAGCCTAGAGGAGGACATTCACACTAGTGCTGCACTGACCTCGCCGCAGCAGCTAAAGGCCTTTCTACAAACCCAAATTGGGCATCTGCCGCACGAAGTGTTTCTCTGTCTTTACCTCGACTCACAAAATTGCCTAATCGAGTGCCAAGAGCTCTTTCGGGGCTCCATTACACAAACCGCTGTCTACCCTCGGGAAATTTTAAAAGAAGCCTTAAACCGAAATGCCAGCGCCCTGATCGTGGCTCACAATCACCCGAGCGGCAATCCCTTGCCGAGCGCAGCCGACATCGCCCTGACGAAAGCCCTGCATACTGCCTTGCAATTAGTTGATATTCCCCTGCTTGACCACTGCATCGTGAGTCATGCCGGTTTTTTCTCCTTTTTAGATTCAGGCTTAATTAATAAGGATTAAAATGAAAGTAAACACTAACTTCTTAGACTCAAAAATGCCTTCACTGCCCGCTCCATTCTATAAAAGCATGAAGGGACTAGCCCATTTAGCCCTTTGCCTGATACAATCTACCCTTTTCGCAATTAAGGAGTCGTGTCATGGCAAAAGTTTGCCAAGTCACTGGGAAAAAGCCGATGGTTGGCAATAATGTTTCCCATGCAAACAATAAAACGAAGCGTCGCTTTTTGCCAAATTTGCAAAATCGTCGCTTTTGGATTGAATCAGAAAACCGCTGGATTAGCTTACGCTTGACCACTGCTGGTTTGCGCTTAATCGACAAGAATGGCATCGATGCTGTACTCGTTGATTTACGTGCTCGTGGCCAAATTTAAGGGAGTTCAAAATGGCTAAAGGCGGTAGAGAAAAAATTAAGTTGGAGTCTTCAGCTGGTACTGGACACTTTTACACCACCACAAAAAACAAGCGCACTAAACCTGAAAAATTGGAGATCTCGAAGTTTGATCCCACGATTCGCAAGCATGTGCCTTATAAAGAAACAAAACTAAAGTAATTTAGTTTGGCAATAAAAAACCCGCAAAGTTAATCAACGATGCGGGTTTTTTTATGGGTATGAAGAGTTTAAGCGTAGCGCCGTAAGCGTAAAGAAAAATCTCTTAAGCTTGTTAAGCCACTGGCCTCGGCCTGATGACACCAGGTGCGCAGTTGCGCAACTAATTGCTCGCCAGTAGAGTTTGAACGCTGCCAAATGGCTTGTAAGTCGCGACGCATTTCAATCATGATGCGCAATTGCGGGTTACTGGCCATTAACTCTTCGAGTTTGCTTTTTTCTGCTGGAGTCAGACGTGCTTCATCTTTACCAAGCCAACTGCGGGCATCTTTTAAATGCGTAGCAACCACTTGCATATGCTGCATTTCATTCTTAAAAAAGCGTCTTAGGGTCTTGCTATAGCGGTCCATTATCTCGTAACGATTGGCAATGATTGCCTCTAGGGTATCTTGATCTGCGGGGCGCACGGGCACTAGTACTGGCTTGGGTGGCGTTTTTTTCACTGTTGCCATACCTACTGCGCTAAGCATGCGAATATAGAGCCAGCCAATATCAAACTCGTACCACTTATTTGAAAGCTTGGCACTTGAGGCGAAGGTGTGGTGATTGTTATGGAGCTCTTCACCACCAATCAAAATTCCCCAAGGCACGATATTGGTAGAGGCATCTTCACAATCAAAATTTCGATAGCCCCAAAAATGACCAATGCCATTAATTACGCCCGCGGCTGTAATTGGAATCCAGAGCATTTGTACGGCCCAAACAGTTGCGCCAATCGCGCCAAATAAAAAGACATCGATGATCAACATTAAACCGACGCCTTGCCAAGAAAATTTGGTGTAAATATTTTTTTCAATCCAGTCATCGGGCGTACCATGTCCAAATTTACTTAAGGTTTCTGGCTTATTTGCCTCTGCTTTATAAAGCTCAACCCCGCGCAAAAGCACGGTTTTAATTCCCACGATTTGAGGGCTATGGGGGTCTTCAGGAGTTTCGCAACGCGCATGGTGTTTACGGTGCACTGCCGCCCACTCTTTCGTGACCATCCCAGTAGTTAGCCATAGCCACAGTCGAAAAAAATGTGCTGCAAGCGGATGTAAATCGAGTGCACGATGAGCCTGACAACGATGCAAATAAATGGTTACGGCTGCAATGGTGATATGGGTAGCAATTAAAGTAAACAAAACAATTTGCCACCAAGCCCAATTTAAATAGCCATGGGCAAGCCCGGCGAGTAAATTATCTGAAAGATTCTGTAAAAAGCTGGAATTCAAGCGCTTACCTCTTGGTTTATATAGTAGTTACCCTTATTTTACGCCTTGCGCCTAAAAACAGCAGCGAAGAACCCATCGGTGCCATGTAAATGTGGCCAAAGCTGCCACCAAGGGTTATCAGGACTGGTTCCTAAGGGTCTTTCCCCATCTATAAAGTGGTCTTTTAAGGCTTCGGCGGCTGGAATAACCTCAAATTCAGGGTGTTTAACTAAAAAATCTTCGGCAATCGCTTGATTTTCGGCGGGCAATAAGCTGCAGGTGCCATATACAAGACGTCCCCCTGGTTTTAATAAACGACTAGCAGATGCCAAAATGCTGGCTTGCTTCGCATTTAATTCGGCCACCCCAGCCAAGCTTTGGCGCCATTTTAAATCGGGATTGCGGCGCAAGGTGCCAATACCACTGCAGGGCGAATCAACTAAAACCCGGTCAATTTTGCCGGCTAGGCGCTTAATCTTTGCATCGTTTTCACTATCAATCCACACTGGGTGCACATTCGATAAACCGCTGCGCGCTAGCCGTGGCTTTAAATTAGCCAGTCGCCGTGCTGAGGTATCAAATGCGTAAAGTCGTCCAGTTGAACGCATGATCGCACCAATTGCAAGCGTTTTGCCACCTGCACCAGCACAAAAATCAACCACCATTTCGCCGCGTTTGGGAGCGAGTAAATAGCACAGTAATTGGCTGCCCTCATCCTGCACTTCTAAATGCCCTGCTTTAAACCAAGTTGAATTTTGCAAAGCGGGCTTACCTTTAATCCGTAAACCCTCAGGTGCAAATGGGGTAGGCTCAGCTAGGTAGCGTCCACCTAAGGCATTCATCTCTTCCATGAGCTTGTCACGGCTGGTTTTCATCGTATTAGCGCGCAAATCTAAAGGCGCGGGTTTCATGAGCGCTTGGGCTAAAGCTTCACGCTGTTCAATGCCAGGCGAGGTAGCAAAAGCCTGCCACAACCACTCGGGTAAATTATTGCGCACCATCGGTGCAAGAGTGCCGTGATCGAGCTGTGCATAACGTAATAGCCATTCATATTCGCCAGGCTGCAGCACAAAAGCCAAGTCGGCTAAGGCACTTTCAGCGCGATTAGCGGAGCCTAAGCCGCCTTCAGAAAGCGCTGACATCATGCCTAATAAAGCCAAACGTCGTGCTAAGGAACCGCTGCCGCTAGCAGCAAATTGCGCCATTTCATTTTTACGCCGCAACACGGCAAAAGCACTTTCAGCAATTAAAGCGCGGTCGCGATTACCTAAGCGTGGTTCAGCGCGAAAATAGCGGCTAACTAAACGGTCAGCCGCCTCAGCAAATTTTAGAAGCTCAGGTAATAGTCGTTCTAAATGCAAGGCGTGCTGGGGCAGCGCTTTGGCATGCGAAAAATTCTTTTGTCCAACGGGTGCTGCAGCGGTCTTAGCATCTTTACGTTTAGCCCGATTAGAGCGCGTATAAGATCCGGCATTATTCCAATCGGCCTTCACAAACTGCCGCTGGCAAAAAATTGGGTTTCAGGGGGGCTTAATTTCACTTTATTACCTTCTATGCGTAAACGGTCATCAATGAACCATTTTACGGCCCGCGGATAAATCTGATGTTCTAGGCGCAAAACCCGAGCCGCTAACTGAGCCTCATTCTCGCCAGCCAACACAGTTAACTCTGCCTGACAAATAATGGGGCCTTCATCGACCCCTGTGGTCACAAAATGGACTGTGGCTCCATGCTTGTGAGCACCTGCCTCAAGCGCCCGTTGATGCGTATGCAGGCCAGCAAAGTGAGGCAATAAAGAGGGGTGAATATTCACTAATCGCCCCTCATACTGATGAATGAAGCCAGCGGTAAGAATGCGCATAAAGCCTGCTAAAACGACTAAATTTGGCTTTAATTCTTCAATCTTCGCGATTAAAGCGGCATCAAAAGTCTCGCGACTGACAAAATCGCGATGATCAATAATAAAAGTGGGAATGCCGACCTCACGGGCAAAATCAAGGCCTTTGGCTTGCGGATGGTTGGCAATTACCCCTGCAAAATGGGCTGGCCAAGCCTCTTTTTGAGCCATTTTGACAATGGCTTCAAAATTAGAACCCCGACCAGAAATTAAGCTAACAATTGATTTCATGAGCACCAATATAATTCAAGGTTACCTTGAAAGCGACTAGTGAACGTATTCCGTGGCTCAACCCAGTTTTCCGCAGGTCCCCCTTGCGCCCTTACCATTGGTAATTTTGATGGCGTGCATCGGGGACATCATGCCTTATTGAGCGAACTAGTACAAGGTGCCAAAGCGCGCCAACTGACTTCATGCGTAATGACCTTTGAGCCTCATCCCAAAGAATTATTTGCGCCGGCAAAAGCGCCGCCGCGCATTTTAAATTTACGCGATAAATTAGAAGCATTTGCGGCAATTGGCATCGAACGGGTGGTGGTGGAGCATTTCAACTCTGCTTTTGCAGCCTTGACCCCTGATCAATTTGTCAAACATATTCTGAGCGAACGTTTACGTACCCGCTGGATCTTAATTGGTGATGATTTTTGTTATGGCGCCAAACGCGCAGGCAATTTTGCTAGTCTCAAAATTGCGGGGGAGCGTGATGGGTTTGAAGTATCTGCAATGCCCACTATTGCTGACCAGCAGATTCGCATTTCTAGTTCAGCCCTGCGGGCGGCAATTGCGCAGGGTGATCTACAGCAGGCGAATAATTTACTCGGTCGGCCCTACTGCATTTCTGGGCATGTTTTGTACGGACGACAGTTAGGTCGAACCTTAGGTTTTCCAACCCTGAACATTGCCGTTGCCAACCATTTACATCGGCGCCAAACTGCGGCCAGCGGTATCTTCGTCGTGCAAGTTCATGGCTTAGGGCCACTGCCCTTGCCTGGTGTAGCCAGCTTAGGCATTCGCCCAACAGTGGAAGATGCGGGGCGCGTGCTCTTAGAAACGCACGTATTTGATTTCAAGGAAAATGTCTATGGCCGTATTGTTAAAGTAGAGCTCCTTGAAAAAATTCGTGATGAAGCTAAATACCCTGATTTAACCGCCTTGCAATTAGCGATTGAAGCTGATGCAGCTCATGCGCGCCAATATTTTCTGAAAAAAGTCTATGTCTGAAAAATCTACTGCCTACCCTGTTAATTTACTAGAAACTGCATTTCCGATGCGCGGCGATTTACCTAAACGTGAACCGCAGTGGGTGGCGCAATGGCAAAAAAATAAACTCTATGAAGCAATTCGCCAAGCCCATGCTGGGCAGCCTTTATTTATTTTGCATGATGGTCCCCCATACGCTAATGGCGATATCCATATTGGCCATGCTGTAAATAAAATTTTAAAAGATATGATCGTTAAGTCGCGCTGGCTCATGGGCTTTGATGCGGCCTATGTACCCGGCTGGGATTGTCATGGCATGCCAATTGAAATTCAAATTGAAAAAAAGTTTGGTAAAAATTTACCAGTAGCTGAAGTACAAGCTAAAGCGCGCGAATATGCCAACGTGCAAATTACCAAACAAAAAATTGATTTTGAACGCTTAGGAGTATTGGGTGATTGGAATAGTCCATACCTGACTATGGACTACCAAAATGAAGCCGATGAAATACGGGCCTTGGCAGCAATCTGGCAAAAAGGCTACGTCTATCGCGGCTTAAAGCCAGTGAACTGGTGTTTTGACTGTGGCTCTGCTTTAGCAGAAGCTGAAGTGGAATACCAAGATAAAACAGATCCGGCAGTCGATATTGGCTTTCCCTTTGATGATGCGCAGCTACCCCAATTAGCTAAAGTATTTGGTTTACCAGAGCTACCTAAAAAAATCGGTATGGCTGTAATCTGGACTACAACCCCTTGGACCATTCCAGCGAATCAAGCGCTCAATGTCAATCCTGAATTAACTTATGCCTTGGTTGATACCAGCAAAGGTCTGCTTATTTTGGCGGCTGACCGAGTCGCCGCATGCTTAACTGAATATGGTCTTGAGGGCACTATTTTGGGTACTTGCCAAGGCAGTGCACTAGAGGGTATTTCTTTCTGGCATCCGCTCGCGACGCTTGATGATGGTTATCGGCGTCTAGCGCCGATTTATCCGGCAGATTACGTGACTTTAGAAACGGGTACAGGTCTAGTGCACTCGGCCCCCGCTTATGGTGAAGAAGACTTTAAATCGTGCAAAGCGCATCAATTAGCGGATGATGCAATTTTAAATCCCGTGATGGGTAACGGCGTCTATGCCTCTTGGTTACCTCTATTTGCTGGCGAGTTTATTTGGAAGGCGAATCCAAAAATTGTTGCTGCTTTAGAGCAAGCAGGTACTTTATTAAAACAGCAAGCTTATACGCATTCCTACATGCATTGCTGGCGACATAAAACCCCCATCATTTATCGTGCTACTTCCCAATGGTTTGCCAGCATGGATAAAAAACCGCATGGCGCGACAAATGCTCACCCACTTAGTTTGCGTGAAGCGGCTTTGCTGGGCATTGAAAATACCGAATTTTTTCCAGCATGGGGTAAGCAACGCTTACACAGCATGATTGCAAATCGGCCCGATTGGACTTTATCCCGCCAACGCCAATGGGGCGTCCCAATGGCCTTTTTAGTGCATAAAGAAACGGGCCAGCCTCACCCCCGCACCCCTGAATTATTAGAGCTCGTGGCTCAACGCGTTGCACAAAGCGGAATTGAAGCCTGGCAGACCATGGCGGTTACCGATCTGTTAAGTGATGATGCTGATCAATATGAAAAAAATCGCGATACCCTCGATGTGTGGTTTGACTCTGGCACTACCCATTGGCATGTGATTCGGGGCTCGCATCAAGCGCAGTTATTTACCGCTGTAGCTAAAGAACAATTTGGTGGCCCTGCAGGACGCTTAGCCGATTTGTATTTAGAGGGCTCTGATCAACACCGTGGCTGGTTTCATTCCTCGCTACTGACCGGCGTTATGCTCGACGGCAAGCCGCCATATAAGGCCCTCTTAACCCATGGTTTTACGGTCGATGGGCAGGGTCGCAAAATGAGTAAGTCGATTGGCAACGTCATTGCGCCCCAAGAAGTGGCCGATAAATTAGGTGCCGAAATTATTCGCTTATGGGTTGCCTCAACCGATTACTCAGGTGAGATGACCATCTCCGATGAAATTCTCAAACGCGTGGTTGAGAGCTATCGACGCATGCGCAATACCTTGCGATTTTTATTGGCTAATTTAGCTGACTTTGACCCAGATAAAAATGCCTTACCCCCGTCAGAGTGGCTGGAAATTGATCGCTACGCGGTGGCCTTAGCGAGTGCTTTACAAGCCGATATTCAAGCGTCTTACCAAGTTTATGAATTTCAACCCGTGGTTGCGCGGATGCTCAATTTCTGCTCCGAAGATTTGGGCGGCTTTTATCTCGATATTTTGAAGGACCGTCTTTACACCATGGCGCCCGATTCGCCTGATCGTCGTGCAGCACAAAATGCCCTCTTTCATATCACCCGTAATTTATTAAAGTGGCTTGCGCCCTTCCTTTCCTTTACGACAGAAGAAGCATGGCAAGCCTTTCCACACGGTAAAGCGGGGCCTAGTGCTTCGATCTTCATAGAAGCATTTACGCCTTTACCTGAAATTGTCGACGGCCAAGCACTAATCGCTAAATGGGCTCGCTTACGGGAAATTCGTGCGGAAGTAACCAAGGCGATTGAAATAGAACGGAGCGCCGGTTTAATTGGTTCTTCCTTGCAAGCCGAAATTCAAATACAAATAGCTGAGCCAGACTTTAGTCTATTGCAGTCACTTGGTGATGATTTGCGTTTTGTCATGATTACCTCAAGTGCCCACGTTGAGCCAAGCAATGATCCCCTTAAACCCTTAAGTATTCTCGTCCAAGCTAGCCAAAATCCAAAATGTAGTCGCTGCTGGCATCATGTCAGAGATGTTGGTGCAGACAGCAATCATCCGGAATTGTGTGGCCGTTGTATCAGTAATCTTTTTGGGGTCGGCGAAGATCGGCAATTTGCTTAAGTCAAGACAAACTCCCTTATGAGCACCTTCTTAAATCCACTTCATCGCTATTTAATCATTGCGAGTACTGTCCTGCTTCTGGATCAGGTAACTAAGGTGGCGGCACAAATCTATCTCCCCATCGCTAGCCCCGTGGCGATCAATGCCTATCTCAATTGGTTTTTAATTTTTAACCCCGGCGCCGCTTTTTCTTTTCTTTCCCAAGCGGGTGGTTGGCAACGCTGGTTTTTTACGATTTTAGGAATTGCAGCATCAGTCGTCATCTTATGGTTTTTACGTCGTAATACGGCTGACCAAAAATTATCATGGGCCTTGAGTTTAATTTTAGGCGGAGCGATTGGTAACGTGCTCGATCGGATTTTTTATGGTGCGGTCGTCGATTTTATTGACGTACATTATGAAACTTGGCACTGGCCTGCTTTTAATGTGGCAGATAGTGCTATTTCAGTCGGGGCGGTGCTGATTGTATGGAGTGAGCTCACTAGGCCTAAAATCTAATTTCTTATGCCATCACTTACTAATAAAAAAATCATCCTTGGTATTTCGGGGGGTATTGCTGCTTATAAGTCGGCGGAATTAGCGCGCTTGTTAATGCAAGAAGGCGCTACTGTGCAAGTGGTGATGAGCGCAGCAGCTCACCAGTTTATTACTCCGGTCACGATGCAGGCTCTCACGGGCTTACCGGTTTTTACCAGTCAATGGGATGCCCGTATCGATAACAATATGGCCCATATCGAGCTCTCCCGCTCAGCTGATGCCATTCTTATTGCGCCTGCCACTGCCGATTTGATGGCTAAGTTGTCTCTGGGACTCGCCGATGATTTGGTTACGACCTTATGCTTAGCCCGCACCTGCCCATTATTGTTGGTACCTGCAATGAATTTACAAATGTGGGAACATCAGGCGACCCAAAGAAGTGTGCAGCGCTTATTAAAAGATGGCATTGGTTTGCTTGGGCCAGCCAGTGGTATTCAAGCCTGCGGAGAAACAGGTGTAGGTCGCATGCTTGAGCCCGCAGAAATAGTTGAGCATGTCTGCGCCTTTTTTCAACCCAAATTATTGCAAGGCAAACGGGTTTTAGTTACAGCTGGCCCGACCTTTGAGGCCATCGACCCAGTACGCGGTATGACCAACCGTAGCTCGGGGAAAATGGGTTTCGCTATCGCCCAAGCGGCCCTTGAAGCTGGGGCGCAAGTGCATCTTATTGCTGGGCCCTGCGCTCTCACCACCCCACTTGAGAGTGGTGGACAAATTTACCGAACCAATGTTACTTCTGGTCAAGAAATGCATGCTGCTGTCATGCAATCTCTCGATTGTGATTTGTTCTTTTCGGTAGCAGCTGTCGCCGACTGGACTATACCCAATCCTGCTAAAGAAAAAATTAAGCGCAATAGTAAAGCAAACTCCCGCGACCTTGATAGCGGTCAACCTTCATCTATGCCGCAGATTCACTTTGCGGCGAATCCCGATATTTTGCAAACTGTTGCTCAGTTCGCTAACGCTAATAAAACAGGTACCAAAAAAACCCCTCGCCCCTATTGTGTTGGCTTCGCTGCGGAAACCACCAAACTAGAACAACATGCTAGTGAAAAACGCCAACGCAAAGGTATTCCTCTGATGGTTGGTAATATTGGACCCGATACGTTTGGCAGTGATTTAAATCAACTCCTGATGATTGATGAGCGGGGTATGCAACGCTTACCGCGTGCACCTAAATTAGTATTGGCACGTTTGCTGATTCAGGCTGTCGCTAAAAAATTAGCATAATCGTCACAGGGATCTCACTATGCAATCCTTACAAGTCAAAATTCTGGATGTCCGCATGCGGGATCAAATGCCGAGTTATGGCACCCCCGGTAGTGCTGGTCTTGACTTACGTGCCTGTATCGATGAGCCGCTCGAAATTGCTTGCGGACAAACTGTGCTGATTCCCACGGGGCTGGCCATATATATTGAAGACCCGCGCTATGCTGCACTAATTTTGCCGCGCTCTGGGCTTGGTCATAAACACGGCATCGTGTTGGGTAATTTAGTTGGCTTAATTGATTCTGACTACCAAGGCCAATTAATGGTTAGCACTTGGAATCGCAGTCAAACTCCCTTCAAGCTTGAGCCAATGGAGCGATTAGCACAACTGGTAATCGTCCCTGTGTTGCAGGTAACCATTCATATCGTTGACGAGTTCACTGAAAGCAGCCGCGGTGCCGGTGGCTTTGGCAGTACAGGGCGAAGCTAAAATTTGCTTTTAGGTTTCTGCAACCGGTTCCGCATTTGATTTGCCAGCCTTACTAGCACCAGGGTTGGTAGCTGCAATCGTTAACTGCACCTTGCCATCAGCGTCAATATCAACTGCTACTTGACCGCCTTGCGCTAAGCGCCCAAACAATAATTCATCAGCTAAAGCTTTGCGTACCGTATCTTGAATAATGCGTTGCATTGGCCGCGCACCCATCAAAGGATCAAAACCATGCTTTGCTAAATGAGCCCGTAAAGCATCGCTAAAGGTAGCATCGACTTTCTTCTCATGCAATTGCTCCTCAAGCTGCATTAAGAATTTATCAACCACCCGCATGATGATGGTTTCGTCTAAGGCTTTAAACGAAACAATGGCATCTAAACGATTACGAAACTCAGGGGTAAAGAATTTCTTAATGTCAGCCATTTCATCGCCCGACTCACGTGCATTAGTAAAGCCAATAGTCGATTTCTGCATCGCTTCAGCGCCTGCATTCGTCGTCATGATGATGATGACATTACGAAAATCAGCCTTGCGCCCATTGTTATCAGTTAAGGTGCCGTGATCCATGACCTGCAAAAGAATATTGAAAATATCGGGATGCGCCTTTTCAACTTCATCCAGCAATAAAACACAATGGGGTTTCTTGCTCACAGCCTCAGTTAACAGACCACCTTGATCAAAACCAACATAACCCGGAGGGGCGCCAATTAGGCGACTTACTGCATGACGCTCCATATACTCCGACATATCAAAGCGTAAAAGCTCAATGCCCATAATGTAAGCCAACTGCTTCGCCACTTCTGTTTTACCAACGCCTGTAGGCCCAGAAAATAAGAATGAACCAATCGGCCGGTCGACTTTACCGAGACCAGCGCGCGTCATTTTGATGGCACTGGCCAAGGCTTCGATCGCAGGGTCTTGCCCAAAAACGACACTCTTGATATCGCGATCAAGCGTTTGTAATTTACTTCGGTCATCCACAGTTACCGACTGGGCAGGTATGCGAGCGATCTTCGCGACGATTTCTTCAATCTCAGGACGACCGATGGTTTTTTTCTGTTTAGATTTAGGCAAAATGCGCTGGGCTGCGCCCGCCTCATCGATCACATCAATCGCCTTGTCAGGTAAATGCCGATCATTAATATAACGCGATGAAAGCTCAGCGGCCGCTACCAATGCAGCTGAAGCATATTTAACTCCATGGTGCTCTTCAAAACGCGATTTTAGGCCACGCAAAATTTGTACTGTTTGGTCTACCGATGGCTCTACGACATCCACTTTTTGAAAACGTCGTGAGAGCGCCGCATCCTTTTCAAAAATGCCACGGTACTCAGTAAAGGTTGTAGCGCCAATACACTTTAATTGACCATTCGACAGCGCTGGCTTGAGTAAATTACTAGCGTCAAGCGTGCCTCCCGAAGCCGCACCTGCGCCAATTAATGTATGGATCTCATCAATAAAGAGGATGCCGTGCGGGTTATCTTTTAGCGCCTTTAAGACGCCTTTTAATCTTTGCTCAAAGTCACCACGGTATTTAGTACCGGCTAGCAAGGCTCCCATGTCTAAAGAATAAACGGTCGAATTTGCCAAAATATCAGGCACTTCATTACGGGTAATTCTCCAGGCTAAGCCCTCAGCAATTGCTGTTTTACCTACGCCAGCCTCACCTACCAATAAAGGATTATTTTTACGGCGCCGACACAGTACTTGGATGACCCGCTCTACCTCGCCATCACGCCCGATTAAAGGATCGATCTTGCCTTGACGCGCTAAGGCATTTAAATTTTGGGTAAATTGATCTAAGGGGCTTTCTTTGCCACTTGCTGCTGCTTCTTCGTTGTCTTGAGTTGGATCTGCGGCTTTAACGGGCTCGGCTTGATCCTTACGAATACCATGACTAATAAAGTTCACCACGTCTAAACGGGTAACGCCTTGCTGTTGCAAGAAATAAACGCCGTGTGAATCTTTTTCACCAAAAATAGCGACCAACACATTCGCACCAGTCACTTCTTTTTTGCCATTTGAAGTAGATTGAACGTGCATGATGGCGCGCTGAATCACCCGCTGAAAACCTAAGGTAGGTTGGGTGTCGACTTCTTCAGTTCCTGGAACCACTGGCGTATTGTCATTAATGAAATTTTTTAACTGGGCACGTAACTCGGCAATATTCACCGAACAAGCCTTCAATACCTCCACGGCGGTGGCATTATCGAGTAAGGCCGAAAGAAGATGTTCAACGGTAATGAACTCATGTCGAGCAGCGCGTGCATCAACAAAAGCCATATGTAAACTCACTTCTAATTCCTGGGCAATCATGCTTCCTCCATAGTGCACTGCAAAGGGTGCCCCGCTTCGCGGGAGCTCTCGGTAACTTGATGAACTTTAGTGGCTGCAACATCGCGCGTAAATATTCCGCAAACGCCTTTACCAACTAAATGAACTTGTAACATGATGCGTGTGGCGGTTTCATGATCCTTATTAAAATACTCTTGAATGACCATCACCACAAATTCCATGGGGGTGTAATCGTCGTTTAAAAGTAAAACTTTATACAAAGCCGGAACCTTGACTTTCTCGGCCTGCTTCTCCAAAAGTGCGGTATCACCACTACCTGGTAGGAGTGGGTTGAGGGGTTGGGGAGTTTTAATTAATCGGCTCATATGATTCATTCTAAACACTCAGGCTCAGTCTGTAATTTACTGCTGAATTTGTTGCAAAAAACCCTCACTAAGGACCTTATTACCCCATATTGGGGCATTTTTGCCAGATTAAAGGGGGTAATCACCTACTCCCAAGTCGATTTAACTCCTTGACACGCCACCAAAAAGGGCAAACAATCGGGGGTAGTGCTTCTTATTGAGGTTCTATTAGGCGTGTTTTGGAGCGAAACTGATTAAAAAGTATTCCCCCCATTTTCACGGGTGTTTCAAGTTTAAGTAATGGAGTTCGCATGGCGACCGGAGTTGTTAAGTGGTTTAATGATGCAAAAGGTTTCGGGTTTATTAAACCCGATGATGGTGAAGAAGAGCTGTTCGCGCATTTCAGTGCGATTACTATGGGCGGTTTCAAAACCCTCAAAGAAGGCCAAAAGGTAACGTTTGACATTACCCAAGGACCTAAAGGCAAGCAAGCGACGAATATTCAAGGCGCTTGATAAAAACTTCCTAATGAAATTAAAAACCCAGGGCGTGCCCTGGGTTTTTTTTGACCTTTTTTCAGCTTTACATATTTGCAATCATTGCGTCGCCAAACCCAGAACACGATACCTGCGTAGCGCCCTCTAATACACGCGCAAAGTCATAAGTCACTTTTTTCGAAAGAATGGCTTTTTCCATTGACGAAATAATTAGATCGGCAGCTTCGGTCCAGCCCATATGACGCAACATCATTTCAGCGGAGAGAATTTCTGAACCCGGGTTGACATAATCTTTACCGGCGTATTTTGGTGCGGTGCCATGGGTTGCCTCAAACATGGCAATGCTATCGGACATATTGGCGCCAGGCGCAATTCCAATGCCGCCTACTTGAGCTGCTAAGGCATCGGATACATAATCGCCATTCAAATTTAACGTGGCAATCACGCTGTATTCATTAGGGCGTAGCAAAATTTGCTGCAAGAACGCATCCGCGATCACGTCCTTAATGATGATGTCTTTGCCAGTCTTGGGATTCTTCATTTTGCACCAAGGTCCGCCATCAATCAGTTGCGCGCCAAATTCATTTTGCGCTAAGCCATAACTCCAGTCACGAAAACCACCTTCGGTAAATTTCATGATGTTGCCTTTGTGCACGATAGTCACTGAAGATTTGTCATTATCAATTGCATACTGAATCGCTTTACGCACCAAACGCTCGGTACCCTCTTTCGACACTGGCTTAATGCCAATGCTCGAGGTATTGGGAAAGCGAATTTTCTTAACGCCCATTTCTTTAATCAGAAAATCAACCATTTTTTTGGCTTCTGGTGAGCCAGCTTCCCATTCAATGCCAGCATAAATATCTTCTGAATTTTCGCGAAAAATAACCATATCGGTTTTTTCAGGTTCACGAAGTGGTGAGGGAACTCCCTTGAAATAACGCACTGGACGCAAACATAAATACAAATCTAAGGCTTGACGCAAGGCCACGTTTAAAGAGCGAATGCCGCCGCCCACTGGCGTGTGCAAAGGGCCTTTAATTGAAACCACGTATTCTTTAACGGCTTCTAGGGTTTCTTCTGGCATCCATACATCGGGGCCATACACCTGAGTTGCCTTAGAGCCCGCATAAACTTCCATCCAAGCAATTTTGCGTTTACCACCGTAAGCTTTGGCAACTGCTGCATCCACTACCTTGATCATTACAGGCGTAATATCAGCGCCAATCCCATCGCCTTCAATTACTGGAATAATTGGATGATCGGGTACGTTAATTGAGAAATCTTGATTAACAGTGATTTTTTCGCCAGCAGGCACTTTAATATGCTTATACATTCACACTTCTCCAGAGGGATATTGAGTTATAACTTCTACTATTTTCGCATGAGCTAGCGAACTAACCCATAAAATTGGGCTTTCAAACTATGAAAAATATGCTACTTAAACAGACCCGCTTGACTCACATACCCCATTTTGGGCTAGTGACCTTAGCGTTGAGCTTATTTCTGGGCTTCTTTGGCCTCACGACAGCTGGTTTAGCACAAAATAGTAGCCCTAACCCCGGTCTACCAGTGATTGAGCTTAAAACCGGTATATATCGCCTTCAGGTCGAAGTGGCTGCGACCCCCCAAGCACGGCAAACTGGTCTGATGTATCGCACTGTCATGGCTCAAAATGCGGGCATGCTCTTTATTTTTGAACAAAAGGCGGGGCATTGTTTTTGGATGAGCAATACCAAAATTCCGCTCTCTATTGCTTTTATTGGCGACGATAGCAAGATTGTGAACATCGAGGAAATGCAGGCTGATACCACTAACAATCATTGTCCCAAAGCACCTATTCGCTTTGCTTTAGAGATGAATCAAAAATGGTTTGCAGAGCGCGCCTTAGGTCCTGGTACGCTGATTCAGGGACTACCTAAAAACTGACACCAGCAACCCACGCCTTAACGAAGGCTAGGGCGACTTTAGCCAAAGTGGCAAACATAGTGCACTGGAGCGGTGGTGCGCACTATAAAATAACTACCCGCCTCAACCGTCCAACTTTCACCAGCAGCAAATGCCCTTTCGGGGGCGCCATCAATGCTGACATAAGCGCATCCATCCACGACTTCCATGATTTCTTTAGTGCTGAGCTCAAACTTTAGGGTGCTTGGCAAAATCACCCCTACCGATTTGCGGGTTCCATCAGCTAGGGTAACGGTATGCGAGACGCACTTGCCGTCATAATAAATATTGGCTTTTTTACCAACCGCAACCTGCTCAAATTGCATCGCTAGCCTTTCGTTTTCTTTAATTTGCGCTTTGCGATTTCTGCAATACGCATCCGCAACGCGTTGAGTTTAATAAACCCGCCAGCATCGGCTTGATTATAGGCACCGCCATCGTCATCAAAAGTAGCAATCGTTTGATCAAATAAAGTATTAGCCGAATCACGTGAAATAACGCTTACCGAGCCTTTGTATAATTTCAAGCGCACCACCCCATTGACATTACGCTGGGTATGATCAATTAAAGTTTGTAAAGCAAGGCGCTCAGGCGACCACCAGTAGCCGTTATAAATAAGGCTGGCATAACGCGGCATCAAGTCATCTTTTAAGTGCGCCACTTCGCGATCCAGCGTAATACTTTCAATGCCCCGATGGGCTTTAAGCAAAATCGTACCGCCAGGGGTTTCGTAGCAGCCGCGACTCTTCATGCCGACGAAGCGGTTTTCCACTAAATCGAGTCGGCCAATGCCATGCATACCCCCAAGACGATTTAATTCCGCTAAGAGTTCGTGGGGTTGATAAGCCTTACCGTCAATGGCAATGGGGTCGCCCGCACGAAATTCAATTTCAATGACGGCGGCGGTATCCGGTGCTTTTTCAGGTGCAACTGTCCAGCGCCACATCGATTCTTCAGCTTCCGCATTGGGATTTTCTAAGTGCCGACCTTCGTAACTAATATGCAATAGATTCGCATCCATCGAGTATGGTGAACCACCTTGCTGGTGTTTCATTTCAATTGGTATGCCATGCTGCTCGGCGTAAGCCATTAATTTTTCGCGCGACAATAAATCCCACTCACGCCAGGGTGCAATGACCTTAATGCCGGGCTCAAGAGCGTAATAACCTAACTCAAAACGAACCTGATCATTACCCTTGCCGGTGGCGCCATGGGAAACTGCGTCTGCTTTGACTTGGCGGGCAATGTCAATTTGGCGTTTGGCAATGAGGGGTCTAGCAATAGAGGTGCCCAACAAATACTCGCCCTCGTAAATCGTATTAGCGCGAAACATGGGGAAAACAAAATCCCGTACAAATTCTTCGCGTAAGTCGTCAATAAAAATATTTTCCGGCTTAATGCCAAATTGCAAGGCTTTGGTGCGCGCCGGCTCAAGCTCTTCGCCCTGACCCAGATCGGCAGTAAAGGTGACGATTTCACAATGATAGGTATCTTGTAGCCACTTCAAGATCACGCTGGTATCAAGACCGCCAGAATAAGCTAAGACTGCTTTTTTGATTTCAGACATGCTTCCACTCGTTTTAAATTGGTTGACACATTATCAAACAGGGCTGCCCGTGGCAGAAATTTGCCCACACAATAAGTATTCCATTAAAGCCTTTTGTACATGTAATCGATTTTCGGCCTCTTCCCAAACGACGCTTTGGGGTCCGTCAATCACTGCCGCACTAACTTCCTCGCCTCGATGTGCTGGTAAGCAATGCATAAATAAGGCACTTGGATTAGCTAGCGCCATCAATTCTTCTGTGACCATCCAATCTTTAAATGCCTTCATCCGCATAGTATTTTGATCTTCGTATCCCATGCTTGTCCAGACATCGGTCGTTACTAAGTCTGCACCCTTGACTGCATCACGCGGGTCGGCACAGATCATGAGGTGATTTAAAGCAGCACCACTTAAACGTGCCCGATCGAGTTGATATCCTTCGGGCGCTGAAAAGCGCAATTGAAAATCTAAGCACTCAGCGGCTTGAATCCAGGTGTAAGCCATATTGTTGGCATCTCCAACCCAGGCTACGGTTTTTCCTTGAATCGGCCCACGGGCTTCGACAAAAGTAAAAATATCCGTTAACACTTGGCAGGGATGAAATTCGTTAGTTAACCCATTAATGACTGGCACCCGTGAGTTTGCCGCAAAGCGTTCGATGATGTCTTGGCCAAAAGTACGAATCATAATAATGTCTGTCATCCGCGAGATAACCTGCGCGGCATCTTCCACTGGCTCGCCCCTGCCCAATTGGGTGTCACGGGTATTGAGATAGACAGCATGACCGCCCAATTGATGTATTCCCGCCTCAAATGACAAACGCGTGCGGGTGGAATGTTTTTCAAAAATCATGGCCAAGGTTCGATCATGCAAGGGATGCCAAGTTTCGTAACGTTTAAAGCGCTCTTTTAACCAAGCTGTACGCAATAGCAAATAATCGTATTCGGCTCGTGTTAAATCAGCAAACTGGAGGTAATGTTTGATTTGGCCAGGTACCTGCGGTTTAGCCAAGGAAGCTAAACTAGCATGCCCAGAAACGGATTGATTTTCTATTTTGTCCAAAATATCACCCACTAAAATAATAATCTTAAGCTTATATTGCTCTATCTTGACTGTCTTAAAACGTGATTCATAAAACCCTGTTTATCCAAGGCATCACTGCAAATGGCAGACCCTTTAGGCCCAGCGACTGGGCTGAGCGCCTTTGCGGAGTCATGGCAAGCTTTCGCCCCCTTGGTGATGCTGGTGATCCTCGCTTTACTTATTCTCCCTTCGCTCGACCTGTTGTCATTGCCAATGTTAAATTCGTTGTCATCGATACTCGCATACATGATCTAGACCCCATGGCGCTCGATTTTTTGCTTAATTTTGCTAAAGACAATGGCCTTCCAATTGAGGAGGCCTGTGTCTTCGAACCCAAAACCTAAAAGCCAAGCTGTAAAACAAAAACCCGCTCAAAAATGGAGCGGGCTTGAGTTGAATTACGAAAAAAGAACTAAGCCATCGCCTTAATAGCAGCTGATAAACGGGATTTTTGTCGCGCGGCAGTATTTTTATGGGCGATTTTTTTATCTGAAATTTTGTCGATAGTGACTTGAGTAGCAACAAATACTTTCGCAGCAGCCGCTTTATCGCCCGCCTCAACTGCTTTACGCACAGCCTTAATGGATGTGCGTAACTTCGAACGCAAGCTCGAATTATGCTCATTTTGTTTTACTGCTTGCCGAGCGCGTTTGCGCGCTTGTGCGGTATTGGCCATCTTTAAACCTGCCTATTCATTCCGATTTGTCAAAATATGCGAACACTTGCGAGAAGCCTTGGGTGTTCGCTAAAAACCAAGATTTTACCTGAAAGGGCCAAAAAAGCCCAGTAGATCAATAAATAGGGGAAAATCAGCCCATGAATCTGCTTTCCGCTGCCGCCAAAGTGAGTGCTTTGACGATGTTATCTCGGATAACTGGCCTTTTACGTGAAACTCTGATTGCCCGAAGTTTTGGGGCTTCAGAGTGGACTGATGCGTATAACGTTGCCTTTAGATTACCCAACTTACTCCGTCGTTTATTCGCCGAAGGCGCTTTTTCACAAGCTTTTGTGCCAATTTTGGGAGAAATTGTTGCCCGAGGTGAGCCAGCCAAGTCGCAGGCGCTGATTAACGCAGTTGCCACCCTTTTATTTTGGTCGTTGCTGTTTACTGTTGGGCTTGGGGTGCTGGCGGCACCATTACTTATTTTGTTGATCGCTACGGGTTTGACCGGCGGACCTGCTTTCGAGGCCAGCGTGGTCATGACCCGCATCATGTTTCCTTATATCGGCTTCATTTCACTGGTTTCACTTTCTGCTGGTATTTTGAATACCTATCAGCGTTTTGCGCTCCCCGCCTTTACCCCCGTTTTACTCAATTTGGCCTTAATCATCAGCGCTATTTGGCTCGCTCCGCAATTAGAGCAACCCATCTATGCCCTGAGTATTGGCGTTTTAGTCGGCGGCCTACTGCAGCTGCTGATTCAAATTCCCGCCCTTAAGCGTTTAGGTCTATTGCCGCGCATTGGCATTCTGCCGAGCGCTATTCACCAAGCCTTTATCAGCCCAGATTCCCGACGGGTGTTGCGCTTAATGGGGCCGGCGGTGTTTGCGGTCTCGGTTGCGCAAATTTCCCTCTTAATCAACACGAATATCGCTTCGCGCTTAACTACGGGAAGTGTTTCATGGTTAACCTATGCAGACCGCCTCATGGAGTTTCCCACCGCACTGCTTGGCGTAGCGCTCGGTACTGTCTTATTGCCAAGCCTTAGTAAAGCCAATGCTAATCAAGACCTTAAACATGCTGAGGAACTGTTGGTTTGGGGTTTGCAGTTGACTTTTCTGTTGGCTGCGCCTTGTGCATTAGCGCTATTTTTATTTGGTGAGCCAATTGCTGCCGTGCTCTATCACTATGGGCGGTTCAGTGCGCTTGATGTGATGATGACCCAACGCGCCTTAGCCGCCTATGGGGTGGGCTTAGTGGGTCTAATTTTGGTAAAAATTTTGGCCCCAGGCTTCTATTCTCGGCAAGACATTCGCACCCCAGTCAAAATTGCCTTGGTGGTTTTAGTTTCAACCCAACTGGCAAACCTGGTCTTTGTTCCCTGGCTAGGGCATGCTGGCTTAGCTTTATCTGTTGGCTTAGGTGCTTGCCTAAACGCGGCG
This sequence comes from Polynucleobacter sp. IMCC 29146, assembly GCF_021395195.1. NCBI lineage: Bacteria > Pseudomonadati > Pseudomonadota > Betaproteobacteria > Burkholderiales > Burkholderiaceae > Polynucleobacter > Polynucleobacter sp. IMCC 29146. The sequence goes on from NZ_JAJVCR010000008.1 coordinate 83,866, forward strand.
ATGTTGTGGATTGGCCTTTGCTGGCGGGGGGCACTGCCAACTTCAGCGGGTTGGTGGAAATATTTAGCACGACTCGGGGTAGGCTTAATTCCCTTGGGTCTGATATTGCATTATGGTTCGCAAGCCCATAACTGGATCGACTTACAAGCACAGCCTTGGCTGCGGATTGGTCTTCTGGTTGGCTGGCTTAGCCTAGCGGCAGTAATTTACTTTATCGGCATTAGACTTGGTGGAATTCGCTGGCAAAATTTCTTACGTCATGCAAAATAGGAGGTATGCCCACACGACAACTTGACTACTTTGCGTCTCTGGTAGCAGAAGACGACTATTTTCCTCTTACCGAGGCTGCGGTTGCCGTTGCTCAGCATGCATTTCCTGACTTAGATGTACAGACTGTTCTTGATCAAATTGATCAACTTGGCAAGCGACTCAAACAGCGCATCACCCCCGAAACTTCGGCGGTACAAAAACTACAGCATCTAAAACATTTTTTTTATAGTGAGCTAGGGTTCGGCCCCAATCCAAATGATTTTTACGCGCCTGAAAATTCTTATCTCCATCATATTATTGAAAGTCGGCGCGGAATACCAATCTCTCTGGCAATGCTGATGATGGAATTAGGCCATCAAATTGGGCTCAAGATTCGTGGAGTTTCTTTTCCCAATCATTTCATGATGCGCATCTCCTTGCAGCAAGGTGAAATTATTATGGATCCCCTAACGGGCGCCTCGTTATCAAAGAATGAATTGCAGGAGATGTTGGATCCCTATTTAGACGCCAAGGGCTATCAAGATGAAATTAGTTTGCCTTTAAATATTTTTTTACGCGCCTCTAGCCCCCGTGAAATTCTGTCGCGCTTTCTGCGTAATCTAAAGTTGATTTACACCGAAAACGAGCGCTGGGAGAGATTGTTGGGGGTACAACAACGTTTAGTTATTTTGCTACCTGATTCGATCGAAGAGATTCGGGATCGTGGGCTCATTCTTGCCCAGCTAGAATATTTGCGTCCAGCACTTGAAGATATGCAGCGCTACCTGGTGGCCTCGCCTGAGGCAGGCGATGCCGAAGAAATTCGTGAACACATTGCCACCTTAGAAAATCAGAGTCGGCAAAACTAATTTTTAAGCTTCATGGCTTCTGGCGCAGCGCTTGCACCATCTTCACTAATGCAGCGAAAGCTACCGGCAAGGCAGCTGCTCCAACCCCAACTAAAACAATCACATTTAAGTTTTCCCGAATGATTGGAATGTTGCCGAAAAAATATCCTGCCACTACGAGACCTACCACCCAGATTGCAGCACCAACAATATTAAAAAATTGGAAGCGGGCAAAATTCATTGCAGAAACACCAGCGACAAATGGCGCAAAGGTACGGACGATAGGTAAAAAACGTGCCAAAATAATGGTCTTACCGCCATGCTTTTCATAAAATGCGTGGGTCTTACGTAACGCAGCTTGATCAATCCAACGTGATTGACTGGCAAACACTTTTTCCCCAATCCAGCGACCAATAAAATAATTGACAGTATTACCCACGACTGCAGCAAGTAGTAAACCACTGCATAAGGTGAGCATATTAAATTGGCCAGTGGCGCAATAGGCCCCAGCAATAAATAATAGGGAGTCGCCAGGCAAAAAGGGGGCAATAACTAAACCTGTTTCTGCAAATACAATAGCAAACAGAATGCCATAGGCCCAGTTGCCATAATTTTGAATCACTAAGTCTAAATGGCGATCAACGTGTAAAAAGAAATCGCCTAGTTGAATTAAGGTATCCATCAACTTCACCTCTTTAATTGAAATTGAGGTGGATATTAACAGGCTTAGCTAGCTAAGCTTCCTATAATTGTCGTATGCCCCTAAAACCGACTGTGTCAGTAAATGATTATTAAAACCCCCGAGCGCCTCTCGGAGGTCCTCTGCATTGTTGGCCCAACCGGCAGCGGTAAAAGTCATTTGGCAATGACTGTGGCACAGCAGGCCGCACAGCGAGGCGTAAAAATAGAATTAATCAGTATGGATTCGGCCTTGGTGTACCGTGGCTTAGATATTGGCAGCGCAAAACCTTCAAGTGCTGAACGTGCTTTTGTGCCACATCACTTAATTGATATTCTTGAGCCCTATGAAACCTATTCGGCAGCGCGCTTTGCCGCTGATACAAAACGCCTCTGCGCCGAAATCCAGTTACGCGGCCATATCCCGTTAGTTGTTGGTGGAACCATGCTCTATTGGCGTGCTTGGGCTTACGGCTTATCAGTCCTGCCAGAAGCGAGCCCACGAATCCGCCAAGAACTAGAAACGCGCGCTGCGCGCTTGGGGTGGCCAGCCTTGCATGCCGAGCTAAATCAAATCGATCCCCTTACTGCTGCGCGCCTTAAACCCCATGATGCACAACGTATTCAACGGGCCTTGGAAGTATTTTTAGTGAGCGGGCGTCCTCTGTCAACTTGGTTAGCTGAAAATCCGAGTCAAGACGGCCGCACTGGTGCAACTATTCCCGCCGGACTAAAACTTGTTGCACTTGAACCTAGTGAGCGTAAAAAATTACATGAGGATCTTGCCACTCGCTTTGATGCAATGCTTCAACAGGGTTTGATTGCTGAAGTGGCAGCGCTAAGACAGCGCCCTGAAATTCATGCCGACTTACCTGCCATGCGCGCAGTGGGTTATCGACAGGTTTGGCATTACTTAGCGGGTCATGACTCTTTAGAGGGCATGCGGGAGAAAGCCTTAGCCGCTTCACGGCAACTGGCTAAACGTCAGTTAACCTGGCTACGCGCGATTTCAGCTCGGCAATGTTTTGATTCACTCACGACCAGCGGCCAACAACAAGCCCTTAACTATTGCTTAGAGCAGCTCAAGATTAAATAACTAGGGTTTGAGCTTCGCCAGCGGGACGCTCACGTACTTCACCGGCTACCCAAACCTTCAGGCCCTCCGTCGCCAAGGACTGAATTGCGGTAGAAGCAAGCTCGGGCGCAACAATTAATACCATTCCAATCCCACAGTTAAATACTCTCACCATTTCTGCATCAGCAACATTACCCTGAGTTTGTAACCAGCGAAACAATGCTGGTAACTCCCAGGTATCGCGCTGTAAAACCGCCTGCATGTTTTCTGGCAAAACGCGCGGCACATTGTCAACAATGCCACCGCCAGTAATATGGGCCAGCCCTTTAATGTCAATTGCAGACATCAGTTTTAACAGGGGTTTAACGTAAATTTCCGTAGGCGCCATCACCGCTTCAATTAATGGCCTACCATCTAAATCATCATCCGGTTTTGCTCCAGCACGCTCAATAATTTTTCGCACTAAGGAATAGCCGTTACTGTGAGCACCACTAGAGGCAATTGCCAAAACGATATCGCCGGCACAAATGCGTGAACCATTAATAATTTTCGATTTTTCAACTGCACCCACTGCAAAGCCCGCTAAATCATATTCTCCAGGCGGATACATGCCGGGCATCTCGGCTGTCTCTCCGCCAATCAGCGCGCAACCCGCTAACTCACACCCCTTAGCAATCCCCTCAATCACCTGCGCTGCTGTATCAATCGTTAATTGGCCACAAGCAAAATAATCGAGGAAAAATAGAGGTTCAGCGCCCTGCACCAAAATATCATTCACGCTCATGGCGACTAAATCTTGACCAATGGTGCCATGGCAATTCCATTCAAAGGCCAGCCTTAGTTTGGTGCCGACTCCGTCGGTGCCCGCCACTAAAACAGGTTCGCGATAACGCTTTGGCACTTCAAATAAGGCCCCAAACCCCCCAATACCTGCTAAAACGCCTTCGCGCATAGTTTTTTTGGCTAATGGCTTGATCCGCTCAACCAGTGCATCGCCGGCATCGATGTCGACCCCAGCATCACGATAGGAAAGGCTTGCGGCTAGAGGGGGGGAGAATTTAGTCATAAAAAGAGGGGTAATTTAGGGGTGAACTGAACTTGATCGTTAGAATCATTGAATTCTAGAGGATCAATGCACCATGGCCGAAATTTTTACCCCTTTTTTAGCTGCCTTCATTTTGGCGTACGCTTTACGCCCGATTTCATTATGGCTTGAGCGGCATCGGCTACCCAAATCTCTAGCGGCGTGTTTGGCGATGATTTTTGGTTTAAGTCTACTGGCTGGGATTGTCATTTTGCTCATCAGCTTAATTAGTCAAGAAATTCCATTAATTAAAACCCAGCTACCGGAGTGGATCGAAAAAACCCAATTGTGGTTAGCGCCAAAATTAGCCGAACACAATATTGCCTTTGACTGGGGCGCGATTAAAGCAATTGCTACCCAAAAAATTGGTGCATTAGTCAGTGATAACGCCAAAAATGTTGTCAATACCACCCTCGGCACGATCCTTTCTTCTAGCGGCTCTATCCTTAGTGTCTTGATCGATTTAGTCTTAACGCTCTTTGTATTGTTTTATCTTCTAATTGATTGGCATCACTTCTTTGAATATTTAAAAAAATTAATTCCTTTACGCTTTCAGGCTAGCGCGCAACACCTTTGCGCTAAAACTGATGGCCTGTTATCACAATATTTACGCGGTCAAATTTTAGTTATTTTGGTAATGGCAGTTTTTTACTGCTCAGGGCTTTCTATTGTTGGTGTGCGCGGTGCCATTGCGTTAGGGGCATTCACGGCAATGGTGGTGATCATTCCCTACTTAGGATTCTGGCTTGGCTTTATTCTCGCCGTGCTATCGGCCCTTTTGCAATTTGGTTTTGGCACCGAAGTTGTGGGTGTTTTAGTGGTGTTTGGCATAGGCCAAATGTTAGAGGGCTTTTTCTTAACGCCGCGACTGGTCGGTGAACGCATTGGTCTACACCCCGTTGCGGTCTTATTTGCTTTGCTGATCTTTGGTAAGTTATTTGGATTTTTTGGGGTACTGCTTGCCTTGCCAGCCAGCGCAGTGAGTTTGGTCCTCATTCAATATACTTGGTCTCTCTATCTTCAATCGAGTTGGTATCAGGGTTCTAAAAAATAATCGTGATGAAGCCAAATGCAGCGCTACCGAAACAATTTGCGCTTGATCTGAGTCAGCCCCAACAAGCTACGCTAAACAATTTTTTAGCGGCCAGCAATGCCGCCCTGCTAGCTCATCTACAATCACTCGTTTCGGGTTGGGAGATTAATCCTGCTGACACTTCCCTGCATGCGCTTAATGACCGCTGGCTTTACTGGTGGGGCGCATTGGGATCGGGCCGTACCCATTTACTCAGCGCCTTAAATAACGCGGCGGATCTACTTAATCTGCGGCACTTTTTTCTGCAAGCTAATGAACCCGTTTCTTGGGTTAATTTAGAAGAAAAATTACCGCATTTACTCAGCCAAGAACAGGCGATTATCATTACGGTTGATGATGTCGATCAGCTTGATGAGCGTTTATCAGCGGCACTCTTTCGGATTTTAAATTTGGTCCATGGTAGTCGTAACTTATATATTTTTATGGCCGGCAATAGCGCACCTGCTGGCTTACAACTGCGTGAAGATTTACGTACTCGATTAGCTTGGGGCCTAGTATTTCAAGTGCAACCTTTAAGCGATGAGGAAAAAATGCAGGCATTGCAACAGGCGGCAGCTGAGCGCGGCTTAAATTTATCGCCAGAGGTAATACCGTGGCTGCTGCAGCGTTTTTACCGCGATATGCCGAACTTAATGGCCCTATTAGATGCGCTTGATGCCTACTCACTAGAAATGAAGCGCGCTGTGACTTTGCCACTCGTGCGCGAATTATTGCAAATTCAACCTCCTACAACTAACAACCCGACTCTTGGTAGCGCTGGATGACGACACTAGCATTATTCGATTTAGACCATACTCTATTGCACTTCGATAGCGACTATGAATGGGGGCAATTTTTAGTCCGACTTGGGGTCGTCGATGGAGTGGCATTTGCGCAAAAAAATGAGCAGTTTTACAGCGACTATAAAGAAGGTAAGCTCGATATTGATGCATTTTTAAGTTTTGCCTTAAAGCCTCTTGCAGAACATTCTCGGCCACAATTAAAGGCTTGGCATGAAATTTTTATGGCTGAGGTCATTACTGGAAAAGTCCACTCTCAAGCACTAGATTTAGTAAGGCGTCATATCGATGCGGGTGATTTATGTTGCGTGGTGACGGCAACAAATAGTTTTGTTACCCGCCCAATTGTGGAAAGTTTTGGTATTACCCATTTAGTGGCGACCGAACCGGCAACGGAAGGTGATGCGCCAGAGGGAAATTTTACTGGTGCCGTGAAAGGGGTACCCAGCTTTCGTGATGGCAAAATACACCGAGTTGAAGCATGGTTGGACAGTTTAAATATGTCTTTAGCAGAGATACCCAGAAGCTATTTTTATTCCGACTCATTGAATGATTTGCCCTTACTTGAAAAAGTCACTAATCCCATTGCAACTAATCCTGATATGCTCTTGCGGGCCGAAGCCCAAAAACGTGGCTGGCCTATTCTCGAGCTATTCAATTGATAACAAAATTTATTAAAGGGCTGATTAAACGCCAGCCCAAGCCTAAAGTAGGGGGTACGAAAACTACACTTGCTCAACGGATTAACAAAAAAACCCATCGCATTGATCCCCACTTATTGTCAAAAAATGCGGTGAAGGTAACCCAAGTACTGCAGCAAGCGGGCTACTCCGCCTTTATTGTGGGTGGTGCAGTACGAGACTTAGTGCTGGGAATTGGTCCAAAGGATTTTGATGTAGCAACGAATGCGACTCCCGAACAAGTACAAAAATTATTTCGGAAATCACGTCTCATTGGTCGGCGCTTTCAAATCGTGCATGTTACTTTTTTTGGTAAAGAGCGCCCTGAAATTATTGAGGTTTCAACCTTTCGTGCCATGCTGGATCAAGTGGGCGAACATCTTGCTGAAAGTGGACGAATCTTACGCGACAATGTGTGGGGCTCACAAGCAGAAGATGCAGAGCGCCGCGACTTCAGTATTAATGCGATGTACTACGACCCATCATCTGAAACCGTATTCGATTATCACGGCGGTATGGCTGATATGCAAAAACGTACGCTGCGCATGATTGGTGAACCCAGCAAACGCTATCGGGAAGATCCCATTCGCATGCTTAGGGCAATTCGGTTTGCGGCTAAAACTGGCTTTACGCTCGATCCAGCTACGCGTGCGCCGATTGCTGAGTTAGCTGATTTGATTCATGACGTGCCAACAGCAAGGCTCTTTGACGAAATTCTTAAGCTACTGATGTCGGGGCACTCTTGGCCAGCGATTGAAGGTCTGCGTGCCGCTGGTCTGCATCACGGCTTGCTGCCATTGCTTGACAAAGCCTTAGATGGTGATTCTGCGAGTGGTGCTGGCACCGAGTTTATCAAGCTATCACTGTCAAATACCGATGAACGTATTCAAGCAGGTAAAGGAGTCTCGGCTGGCTTTCTCTTTGCCAGTTTGTTATGGCCTGATTTAACCCAAAACTGGCGGCGCAATATTGCTGGAGGGATGGCTAATGTGCCCGCCCTTCATGCCGCGATGGATGACACGATTACCAGCCAAAATAATGGTGTGACTATTCAGCGACGTTTTGAAGCAGACATGCGCGAAATTTGGACTATGCAGCCCCGCTTTGAAAAACGTTTAGGTCGCTTCCCCCATCGCCTCATAGAATCGCCCCGCTTTCGAGCGGGTTATGACTTTATGTTAATGCGCTGTACTACGGGTGAATTACCCAATTCATTAGGGCTGTGGTGGACGCAATTTATTGAGGCTGATTTGAATACCCGCGAAGAACTGATTAACTTAGCCAAAGCAGAAGATCAAAAAAATGGCAAGGTAACTAAATTAGGCAGCAAGCGGCGTCGGCGCAAACCCAAAGACATCTCATTGCCTAGCCCTGAAATCTTAAAAGACTAAATTTAGCGCAGATTAAGAGCGGCCATGGCTGCATTTTTGCCAGCAATACGCCCAAAGGCTGTGCCAATTGCCATGCCTATTCCAGCGGTATACCCTTTACCCAAAACATTGCCTGCCATCATCTCACCAGCCACAAATAAATTATGACTAGGCTTACCACTAAAGTGTACCGCGGTAGTTGCATCGGTTTTTAAACTAAGATAAGTAAAGGTAACGCCGGGCCTGAGTGGGTAGGCATAAAAAGGGGGCACGTTAATCTTGGTGGCCCAATGGGTTTTAGCTGGCGTAATTCCCTCGGTATGACAATCATCCAAAGCGGTATGGTCAAAAGTTCCGGGCTGGCAAGCGGTATTAAATTCATCCACGGTTTGCTTTAAGACCAATGGGTCAAGTTTAAGCTGTAAGGCGATATCACCCATGTTATCGGCTATCGTGCCCGCAAATACTGGTGGCATAAAGCGGCCAATCGATTTTGAATCAATGATGGAATAAGCAATTTGATTGGGCTGTTGTGCTACCAAGCGCCCCCAAATCGCATAACGCTTGGGCCAAAAATCTTCGCCTTCATCATAAAAACGTTGGCCCCTTTCATTTACAACAATACCAAGTGAGACACAGTCGATGCGGGTGCATATGCCCCCGTTATATAACGGTGCACGCGCATCAATGGCGGCCATATGCGCTTGCGTAGGATCTCCAATCGAATCAGCGCCAGCTTCGATCATATTTTTTAATAAAGCACCTTGATTAAAAGTTGTACCACGAATTAAAAAATTATCGGCTGGACTTTTGCCCTGCTCATCAATGCCCCAAGCCTCTCTTTGCCATTCAATATTGGACTCAAAACCACCAGCGGCTAAGACACAAGCTTTGGCTGTAATCCGCTCACCATTTTCAAGTATGGCTGCGCTAAATTGATGACCATCTAATTCAATTGACTTTACTGGTGCGTTATAACAAATTTTCACGCCTAATTTTTCAGCACTGCGATAGTATGCGTTGACTAAAGCTTTGCCTCCTCCCATAAAAAAAGCGTTGGTACGAGATAAATGTAAGGTCCCTGATAGTGGTGCTTGAAAATGGACGCCATATTTGCGCATCCATGTGCGACAAATGCTCGATTCTCGAATCGCTATTTTGGCGAGCTTTTCATCGGTTATGCCGCCAGTCACCTTCAAGAGATCTTGCCAGTACTCCTCTGCTGGATAGGTCTCTAATAAAACGTCTTGGGGCTCATCATGCATACAGCGAATATTGCGCGTATGGGTGGAATTTCCACCACGCCATTCGAAGGGCGCTGACTCTAATAGACAGACTGAAGCGCCCGCTTCCCGGGCCATAAGAGCGGCACATAGGGCAGCATTGCCACCGCCGATTACCAATATATCAACCATCAATTAATCTCATAAAAGGGTTAGCCCTTACAAAAGAGAAGTCATTATGGCGTAATTTATTTGCCCGTGCGTTTTGCTAACAGAATCAAACTTATTTACGCAGCCTGCAAACTTTAGCTTTTTTCAGTAAAGTAAGCCTATCTTGAATGGGAAAGATAAATGGCGCGGGCTTTTATTGGATTTGGTGGCAACCTTGGCGATACTCGGCAAATTATTACCGATGCCATCGTTTGTCTCGCTTTACGTAATGAATTACATATAGTGAGTAAGAGTTGTTATTACCAAAGTGCCCCAGTTGATGCTCTTGGTAATGACTATATCAATGCCGTCGTCGAAATTGAAACCGAATTAGAACCTTATGGCTTGCTGTATGTCTGTCAAGCAATAGAGCAGCAATTTGGCCGCGAGCGGCCTTACGAAAATGCGCCACGTACCCTCGATTTAGATATTTTGATTTTTGATGGTTGCGCGCAAAATGATACTGAGCTCACCCTACCTCACCCTCGTATTACTGAACGATCATTTGTTTTATTGCCTCTACTAGAAATTTGTCCTGAATTATTTTTACCCGAATTCGGCATTCTCAAGGCTTTTTTACCGCAAGTAGCACACCAACGCATTGATAAACTTCCCTGTCGAAACTGTAACTGCGATGCAAAAATGCAGATTAAGTCAAGCGAACCTCCCTACAAAAGACTCAACTAAGCTCCCAACGGGGCATTAATTCATTACACTCATCCCTATGAGTTACGCTGATGGCATCATGCCCATAACAATCAATACCCTTCTTGCGATGTATGCGCAAGGCGAGAAAATCACCATGCTTACCGCTTACGATGCTACTGCAGCTGCTTTAGTCGATCGTGCGGGGGTCGATGTGATATTAGTTGGAGATTCTTTGGGTAATGTGGTGCAAGGCCACGGTAGCACTACACCCGTGACAGTGGCACAAATGGCTTATCACACCGCCTGTGTTAATCGTGCGAATACCCGAGCGTATTTAATTGCCGACCTGCCTTTTGCCAGTTATGGTGAGCCACACCAAGCCCTCGATTCTGCCGCTGAGCTAATGCGCGCCGGCGCCAATATGGTGAAGCTTGAAGGGGGTCGTTGGCAAATCGAAACTATCCAATTTTTAGTCGATCGGGGGGTGCCAATTTGTGCTCATTTGGGTTTATTACCCCAATCGGTCCACATCCTTGGCGGTTATAAAGTACAAGGTAAAGTTCCCGATGCTGCTAGTGCGATGTTGGCCGAAGCCAAAGCATGCGCCGCTGCTGGCGCTCAAATGCTGGTACTGGAAGCCATCCCTGCTTCTTTAGGTAAACGCATTACTGCGGAAATTTCTATTCCAACCATTGGCATTGGTGCTGGGGTCGATTGTTCGGGTCAAGTTTTAGTCTTGCCTGATATGCTTGGTATGAGTCCTGGCAAGCCCGCGAAGTTTGTCAAAAACTTTCTAATTGGCGAGTCTTCTATTGAGGGAGCCATAAAAGCGTTTGTCAGGGAAGTAAAGGCGGGCACCTTCCCCGCACAGCAACATGGCTTTAGCTAAAAAAACTGCGGACACGATCGACCCAACCGTTCTGATGTGGGCTATGCTTTTCACCGCCCTGCTTTAAATTTTCATCAAATTGACGCAGTAATTTTTTCTGCTCTTCAGATAACTTGACTGGCGTTTCCACAATTACATGGACATAAAGATCGCCAAGTACTGCCGATCTTAAGGCCTTCATACCCTTATTGCGTAAGCGGAAAGTCTTGCCTGTTTGCGTGCCCTCAGGCACTGGAAACTCTACTCGACCAGATAAAGTTGGCACTTCAATTGCACCGCCAAGCGTAGCAGCCGCATAGGAAATTGGCATCTGGACATGTAAATCGCTGCCGTCACGCTCGAAAACGGGATGCGCTTTGACCCGCACTTCGACGTATAAGTCGCCCGCTGGACCACCATTAATGCCGGGCTCACCATTGCCTACCGAGCGAACGCGCATGCCATCATCAATGCCCGCAGGAATTTTAATTTCAAGGGTTTTTTGTTCTTTAATTTTGCCGCTACCTTGGCATTGTTTGCATGGCTTAGGGGTGTACTTCCCTGTACCGCGACATTTTGGGCAAGTTTGTTGCATCGAAAAAAAGCCTTGCGATACGCGAACTTGTCCGCGACCATCACAAGTAGGGCAATCTTCTACTTTTGTACCAGGCTCCGCGCCATTGCCTTTGCAATGCTTGCAATCGCTCCAACTTGGAACGCGAATTTGCGTTGAATATCCTTCTGCTGCCTGTTCTAAGGACACTTCCATGTTGTAACGCAGGTCGGAGCCTTTATAGACTTGAGGTCCACCCGTATTGCGTCCGCCAGACTGGCCAAAAATGTCGCCAAAAATGTCGCCAAAAGCATCTGCAAAACCGCCGGTCGCGCCACCTCCAAAGCCGCCCATTCCTCCCATACTAGGATCAATACCAGCATGACCATATTGGTCATAAGCGCCCCGCTTTTGAGAATCGGTTAACACTTCATAGGCCTCTTTGGCCTCTTTGAACTTAGCCTCTGAACCCTGATTATCGGGGTTGCGATCGGGATGATGCTTCATCGCTAATTTGCGATAGGCTTTTTTAATATCCTCTTCACTTGCACTTCTCGAGACCCCAAGCACATCGTAATAATCGCGTTTACTGGTCGCCACAGACCCATCCTTTCAACTTCATTAAAACGGCACAAGTCGGCACAGGGCCGACTTGTTGTTTACTTCTTCGTGTTGAGGTGGATTACTTCTTCTCATCAACCTCTTTAAATTCAGCATCGACCACATCCGCGTCGGGCGCAGCGCCAGGACCTCCAGCTGCACCACTACCCGTTGCCCCTGCGGTACCTGCGGCAGCGCCAGCCGCCTTAGCTTGCTCAGCCGCTTGTACTTTCTCGCCCAGCTTTTGCGCTGCCTTACCAAGAGCCTCCGACTTGGCTTCAATATCAGCCTTATCGCTACCCTTAATGGCCTCTTCTAAGGCCTTCAAAGCCGTTTCAATCGCCTCTTTTTCACCGGCATCTAAAGTAGCGGCGTGTTCTTCTAAGGTTTTCTTGGTTGAATGCGCTAAAGCATCTGCGGTATTACGCGCAGTGACCAACTCAAGCATTTTTTTATCTTCCACCGCATTGGCTTCAGCATCTTTCACCATGCGTTGAATTTCATCTTCGGTTAAACCTGAGTTCGCTTTAATGGTAATTTTATTTTCTTTGCCTGAAGCCTTGTCTTTTGCGGTGACATGCAAAATACCATTGGCATCAATATCAAAAGTCACTTCAATTTGTGGCAAGCCACGTTGCGCAGGAGGAATACCTTCTAAATTAAACTCACCCAATAATTTATTGGCGCTGGCCATTTCACGCTCACCCTGAAAGCACTTAATGGTGACCGCAGGTTGATTATCTTCAGCAGTGGAATAAACCTGAGAATGCTTGGTCGGAATAGTCGTATTTTTTAGAATCATCTTGGTCATCACGCCGCCAAGGGTTTCAATTCCCAAAGAGAGCGGAGTGACATCAAGCAAGAGTACGTCTTTACGATCGCCTGATAGCACCGAACCCTGAATCGCTGCGCCAACAGCAACCGCCTCATCGGGGTTCACATCTTTGCGTGGCTCTTTACCAAAAATGGCTTTGACTTTATCTTGCACAGCAGGCATGCGGGTTTGGCCACCGACCAAAATCACGTCATCGATATCACCAATCGAAACCCCAGCATCTTTAATTGCCATTTCGCAAGGGCCTTGAGTACGGTCAATCAGACCTTCAACTAATGACTCGAGCTTAGCGCGGGTTAGTTTCAAATTTAAATGCTTAGGACCGCTCGCATCCGCGGTCACGTATGGTAAGTTAATTTCAGTTTGTTGAGCCGAGGAAAGCTCAATCTTGGCTTTTTCAGCTGCATCTTTTAAGCGCTGTAAAGCTAATACGTCTTTACTTAAATCGACGCCCTGTTCTTTCTTAAATTCTGCAATGATCCAATCGATAATACGTTGGTCAAAATCTTCGCCGCCAAGAAAGGTATCGCCATTCGTTGATAAAACTTCAAATTGCTTTTCACCGTCAACGTTGGCAATTTCAATAATTGAAACGTCAAAAGTACCGCCACCAAGGTCATATACCGCAATTTTGCGATCGACTTTATCTTGTTTGTCGAGTCCGAATGCCAGTGCTGCAGCAGTGGGCTCATTAATAATTCGCTTCACATCCAAACCAGCAATGCGGCCCGCATCTTTAGTTGCTTGACGTTGACTATCATTGAAATACGCTGGCACAGTAATAACTGCTTCAGTGACTTCCTCGCCCAAATAATCTTCAGCCGTCTTTTTCATTTTGCGCAGAATTTCAGCTGAAACTTGTTGTGGCGCCATTTTTTTGCTGCGCGCCTCAACCCATGCATCACCGTTATCCGCTTGCACAATTTCATAAGGCATCAAGGTGATGTCTTTTTGTACCTCGGCATCGGTAAATTTTCGACCCATTAAACGCTTGACTGCATAAATCGTGTTTTTAGGATTGGTCACCGACTGTCTTTTAGCGGGCGCACCCACCAATACTTCACCGTCCTCGGCGTAAGCAATAATTGACGGGGTCGTCCGACCACCTTCAGCGTTTTCAATTACCTTGGGGGCATTATTTTCAACCACCGAAACACACGAGTTCGTGGTACCCAAGTCAATCCCAATAATCTTTCCCATATCTGCTCCAAATAAATAATTGCTAGGTAAATACTGCTGCTTAAATGAATTTGTAAATCATCTCTTATTCATCAAATGGGGGCAAATAAGCTAAATTCAAGCCCTAAAACAGGCTTTTTTAGGTCTTTTTTGGCTTTTTTAGGGCCCGATCTCCCCTGCCCTACTTGGTTTCGCTCACAGTAACTAGGGCTGGGCGCAGGATTCGGTCTGCCAAAGAATATCCCCTTTGCAGGACACTAACCACCGTATTTGGGTCTTGATCTGCAGGCACCATCGCAATGGCCTGATGCAAATGGGGGTCAAACTTGTCGCCAGTCGCTGGGTTAATTTCTGCTATGCGACCTTTCTCAAAGGCCGAGGCCAATTGCTTTAAGGTGATATCAAGACCTTCTTTAAACCCCTTTGCATCAACTGCCTCAGTTGCTAATGCAGCATGTAAGCTATCGGCCACAGGAATCAGGTGCTCAGCAAAATTTTCAATGGCAAACTTATGGGCTTTAGCAATGTCTTCGGCGGCTCGGCGACGAATATTTTCCCCTTCCGCTTTAGCGCGTAAAAAGTTATCGTGCATTTCGCTTAATTTTTGATTCAGCTCGGCCACTTCTGCCGCAGGCACGCCACTGACACTAGTGGCATCTGGCGCCCTATCTTGTATATCAATAGGTTGGACAGGGTTGATATCGTCTGGCAAGGGCTCGGGGGTTTGGGTATCCGGTTTGGCTTGGGTCATAAATAATCTTCACTCACAATAATCATCGCTTGGGTAAGACAGTTAGTTGGGGATAAGATCCACTTTTTCAAGTAGCGCAACTCAATTATCGCTTGCCAGACGAGCCATTGCTGCCGTGGCTCGTTCTTCGCGTAAACATAACTCAGCTGGAGTTTCTGGTAGTACCGGCCAGCCACTTAAATGAACCTGGGCAATCGCCATTAAAGCCTCAATCCACTGAGGGCTATCATTTAAGCAAGCGATATAGTTGTAATTATCGCCGCCAGCCTCTTCAAACAAAATCTTACCCTCCATGGCAATTTCTTCTAGGGTTTCCAAGCAGTCGGAGGGAAAACCAGGACAAACAATATCGACTCGAGGACAACGACTTTTACCCAACGCCTCAAGGGTTAAGGCGGTATAGGGCTTTAGCCATTCGGCTTTACCAAAGCGGGATTGAAAAGTCACCAAATACTGCCCCGGCTCAAGATCTAAAGCCTCGCCCAATAAACGTCCTGTTTTTAAGCATTCGCAATGGTAGGGATCACCCATCAGCAAATTGCGTTTTGGCAGTCCATGAAAAGACATCACCAATCGCTCGCCAGCGGCAAAATTTGGGCGCCCGTGTTGTTGCCAAAAAAGCGCAATGCGATGGCGTAAGGCATCGATATAGGCAGGGTTATCGTGGAAATGCTTGACCACGCGTAGCTCAGGCTGATTGCGCCAATGGCTCATCAACCGCAACATTTCATCAAAGCTTGAAGCTGAGGTCGTGGCAGAGTACTGGGGATATAAAGGCAGCACTAAAAGTCGTTCAATTGTGCCCAGTGCCTGCATTTTTTCTACTACCTCGGCCATTGAAGGCTTGCCATAACGCATTGCTAATTCAACGACGATCGGCTGGTTCTGCTGCGTGAATTTTGCTTGCAAAGATTGGGCTTGCAAACGGGAATAGTGGAGTAAAGGTGAGCCGAGCTCACCAAGCCAAATCGAGGCATATTTTTTGGCTGAGGTGCCACTGCGAATTGGCAAAATAATCAGATTTAATAAAAGCCACCAGACGAATTTAGGAATTTCTACGACCCTTGGGTCGGATAAAAATTCCCGTAAATATCGACCTACTGCCTGCCGCGTTGGTGCTTCAGGTGTGCCTAGATTCAGTAACAGAATCGCAGTTTGCGTCGCACGCAAATGGGATGGTAGATTCACAAATAAGCTTCGGATGAATGGGCTAAGTTAGATTCAAGGGGCAAGCTTAACTCAGAATTCTCAAGTCAGTGGGTTGCTTAAAGCCCCGGACAATAACTTGGAAGTAATATCAACGATCGGAATGACCCGATCATAAGCCATGCGGGTTGGGCCAATGACGCCCAAAGTGCCGACAATTTGCCCATCAACGCTATACGGTGCACTAATAATGGCCAAATCTTCATAGGGAAGTAAATCGCTTTCCCCGCCAATAAAAATCTGAATTCCATCAGCGTGACTCGAAACATCCAACAACTGCATGAGTACTGACTTCTGCTCCAGCATATCGAACATTTTACGTAATTTATCTAAATTCGAGCTTAAGTCACCCACATTGAGTAAACGTCGCTCGCCCGAAACGACTACATCATTTTGGGTAAAGGCTGACTCAGAAACCCCAGTATTTAAAGCTAAAACCATTAAGCCTGAGATGTCGGTGCGTAACTTATCTAACTCCAGCAATAAGCGCTTACGAACCTCTGAAAAGCTTTTTCCAGCAAATTGAGCATTAATGTAATTGCCTGCCTCAATCAGTTGGCTCGGGGTGTAATCTTGGGTGGTAGGCAAAATGCGGTTTTGCACATCGCCT
Source organism: Polynucleobacter sp. IMCC 29146 (assembly GCF_021395195.1). NCBI lineage: Bacteria > Pseudomonadati > Pseudomonadota > Betaproteobacteria > Burkholderiales > Burkholderiaceae > Polynucleobacter > Polynucleobacter sp. IMCC 29146. The sequence goes on from NZ_JAJVCR010000008.1 coordinate 100,405, forward strand.
TCGGGGGTAACCATAATTAACAGTATTTTTCGCTCTCCCAATCGCAAAAACTCAATTTGCTTGAATATCTGGGCTCGCTTTGGTGTCATTACTACACCCGCAAAATGGGTCAAATTAGAGAGCATTTCGGCAGCCGAAGTTATTACCTGTTGGGGTGAGTTTGGGGGTAATCCCTTCTCAATTGCCCTTGATGCGAGCTCCTCAAGGGGCCGAACCGTAACCATCGTATCGACAAATAGCCTATAGCCACGGGGGGTTGGCACCCGCCCAGCAGAAGTATGGGGGCTCGTGACCAAACCCAACTCCTCTAAATCGGCCATCACATTACGAATCGTGGCGGCCGATAAATCGAGGCCTGAGAAGCGTGACAGGGTTCGCGACCCAATGGGCTGCCCCTCCTCGATGTACCGCTCGATTAGGGTTTTGAGAAGTGCGCGAGACCGATCATCCATGTTGGAAGTGATTTTATGCCTATGGTTTAATCGTTATATGTTAAGCCCATCTTCAAAATCAGCTGAAATTCGCTTTCGCCGCATTGCCTTGGTTGGTAAATACCAAGCCGAGGGCATTGGAGAGCGACTGCAAGAGCTAGCTATCTTACTTGCCAAGCTGGGTTGTACGGTTTTTGTTGAAGCAGATACTGCCCAACATATTGAGTTGCAGCAATACCCCACCCAAGTCCTCAAGAACTTTACAAGCACAATTGATTTGACAGTGGTATTGGGTGGCGACGGAACCATGCTCGGCATTGGTAGACAACTTGCTGGAAGCCAAGTTCCTTTAGTCGGAATTAATATGGGTCGTTTAGGTTATATGACCGATATTCCCATTCAAGATATTGCTACGGTACTACCGCAAATTATTCGCGGCGAATATGAGGCCGATACCCGGACTTTATTAGATGCCGTCGTCAAGCGTGGCTCTCAAACAATCAATCGAGCGCTAGCTTTAAATGATGTGGTAGTTAATCGCTCTGGCACCTCGGGTATGTTAGAGCTCGCGGTGGCTGTCAATGACTCATTTATGTACAACCAACGCTCTGATGGCTTAATAATTTCGACACCTACTGGCTCAACCGCCTATGCCTTATCAGCAGGCGGACCAATTCTGCATCCTAAAGTGCCTGGCATTGTCTTAGTGCCCATTGCCCCACATGCGCTTTCTAATCGGCCCATAGTTTTGCCACAAGATGCCATAGTCAGCATTGAAGTAGCAGGCGGTGGCGATGTGATTGTGAACTTTGATATGCAATCACTCACCAATTTACAAATTGGTGATCGTATCGAAGTACGCCTATCCAATAAATCCATCACCCTACTCCATCCACTCGGCCATAGCGATTATCAAACCTTGCGGGAAAAACTGCATTGGAATGAATATCCTTCGACCTTTTGATTTTAGTAGTAAGCGAATAACAGATGTTGCAAACACTCACGCTGCATGACTTTGTCATCGTCGACCAACTTGAATTGGATTTTGCCACTGGTTTTACGGTTTTAACTGGCGAGACTGGGGCTGGTAAATCGATTTTGCTCGATGCCTTAAGTTTAGTTTTAGGGGAGCGCGCCGATAGCAGTCAAATACGCGAGGGCTGTAAGCGGGCAGAGATTAGTGCCTTTTTTAGACTTGCAGCACCACTGCAACAAAGCCTCCAAAATTGGCTTGATGAGCAAGGTTTTCCCATCGAAGATGGGGGTGAGAGCCTGCTTTTAAAACGTAGTATTGAAACGAATGGACGTAGTCGCGCCTTTATTAATGGCAGTGTGGCAACCTTAAACCAATTACGTGAAGCTGGCGATTTACTCGTCGATATTCATGGTCAACACGCCCATCAACTACTTCTAAAAGGTGGCGCGCAACGTGATTTACTCGATCACCACGCTGGCCTAACGACCTTAGCTAAAAACGTTGCCGAACAATTTCGCCTCTGGAACGAGAGTCGCCGCAGGCTTACGCAAGCTGAAAATGCAGGGCAAGATAGACAACGTGAGCGTGAGCGCTTGGAATGGCAACTAGAGGAACTTCAAGTGCTCTCGCCCCAAGAAGGCGAGTGGTTGACGGTTCAAAGCGATCATGCACGGTTAGCGAATGCGGCAAAAATTATTAGTGGCTGTCAAGCGGTAATTGATAACTTGAGTGAAGTTGAAAATTCAGTGGCCACCGTACTCTCGAAGTCTAGTAGTGAGATTCAAACCCTGAGTACCCACGATAGTAATCTAGTAGAAGTTAGCGTCACGCTTGAGGGTGCACAAATTCAGGTAGATGAAGCGATTCATGGCTTAACACGCTATCTGCAAAAAATTGAACTTGATCCAGAACGACTTGGAGAAACAGAGGCTCGCATGCAAGCCTTGCATAGTGCTGCGCGCAAATTTAAAGTGCCTGCCGAGCAGTTGCCGCAACTATTACTCGATATTGAAGATAGTTTGGCAACCTTAACTGCTGCACAAAATATTGATCTATTAAAAAAACAAGTAGCCTCTGCAGAGGCGAATTTTATGCAATTAGCCCAACAACTATCGCAACAACGTAGCAGCATGGCAAAACAATTAAGTAATCAGGTTACGGCAGCGATGCAAGGTTTATCAATGGCTGGTGGACAATTACAAATTAGCTTGCTGCCCCTAGCCGAAGGCAGTGCGGGCGGCTTAGAGCAAATTGAATTTTTAGTTGCGGCACATCCAGGGGCGACACCCCGACCCCTAGCAAAAGTGGCTTCAGGTGGAGAATTAGCGCGAATTAGCCTCGCCATTAGTGTAATTACTAGCCAAGCCGCTTTTACGCCAACTTTAATTTTTGATGAAGTCGATGCTGGTATTGGTGGGGCAGTAGCAGAAACCGTGGGTCGTTTGTTGCGTCAACTCGGGGAATCGCATCAAATTTTATGTGTAACCCACTTGCCACAAGTCGCCGCACAAGCTAATCAACACTTAAAAGTCAGTAAAGCCATTAGTAAAGCCGGGGAGGAAGAAAAGACCCTCTCTCATGTCAGCTTATTAAACCGCGCTGAACGGGTTGAAGAAATAGCCCGCATGCTGGGTGGCACCACACTTACCGAAACTACTCGGCGTCATGCGCGCGAACTTCTAGAGCAGCATTAGGCTCTAAGATGGACTTCCATAGGGCTATAACTTGCAGGCGTGCTGATGCAAACTCTGGGTGCTGCTGTAAATCAAGTCGCGATTTATCAACCCCATCTAAACGCAAGCGATGTTGTTTAGCCCTAAACAAGCGATAGGCATTGCCAACTGCAGTCGCGGCAGAACGATCTATCAATTGACAATCGGCAGCGCTACTAAGTAAGGCAATATTTCCTAAATTCGCAATTAATTGCGGGTGAAAGTAGGCAAAAGCTAAAACTAAATATTGCACGATGAACTCGATATCTACCATGCCCCCTTTATCGTGCTTTAAGTCAAATTGATTTGTAGCATTGGGGTGGCCCTCATGTACCTTCATGCGCATGGATAATATTTCTTGACGCAATATCTCTGGGTCACGCAGGTGCCCTAACACAGCAGCACGAATCTGCTCAAATTCAGTGGCAAGTTGAATTTGTCCTGCCGCAAAACGGGCTCGCGTTAGGGCCTGATGCTCCCAGACCCAAGCGACATTTTTACCTTCACGCAATTGATATTGCTTAAACGCTGCCAAGCTAGTGACTAAAAATCCGGCTGATCCATTAGGCCTTAAGCGGGTATCAATCTCAAATAAAGTGCCCGCTGAAGTAAATGCAGTTAACCAATTAATCATGCGCTTGGCCAACAGCGTATAAATTTCTTGGGCCCTTAAATCATCCTCCTCGGCCGCATAAATAAATACTAAATCTAAGTCAGAAGCATAACCAAGCTCTTTGCCGCCTAATTTGCCATACGCAATAACAGCAAATGGGGGCAGGGGTTGATTTGGTAAGATAAATTTTTTCGCAACACCAATCCACACCCGCTCATAACTCACTTGCAACATCATGTCGGCAAGTGCTGATAAGCGATCACTTATTTTTTCTACGCCCAATGGCGCTTGGGTGCCAATCCCTAAATCTGCCAGTAAAATTAAAAAGGTTTCCGTTTGATGGCATACCCGCAATACATTCATTGCCTGTTCATCCGTTGCGGCATCTTGCAAGGCATCGTCTAGCCGCAGATCGAGATGCGACTTAACCTCCTGCCAATACACTGCGGGTTCATGTACTAATTTTTCTTCAGCACTTGAATCGAGTAAATTATCTAGTAAGTGTGGATGGCGGGTTAGGTATGTCGCACCCCATTGAGAGGCTTTTAACAAGGCCAAAATATTAATTAAGGCTTGTGGATACTCGGCCAAAATCGATAAATAAGCGCCGCGTCTCGCAATGGCCTCTAATAAGTCACAAAAACGAATGAGTACTTGATCGGCCTCACTTGAAGGGAGCAACTCGGCAGCTAATAAATCAACGACTTTTTTTAAGACATTGACGAGAATGAGGCGGCTGGCTGCCGGTAAGGCTTTTTGTTTACCGCTAGCTAACCACAATTGCCAGCGCTCTAAGGCCTGCGGAAAAGATTGTGCATCAGGCTGCCAAGCAGGGGAAGCTGAATCGATATCAAGACGAGTATTTTTATCCAGCGCGAAAGCTTTTTCAAAAATCCGCGCCACGTTATTTTGTTGTTGGTCAAGTTGCGCTAGAAATGCAGTTCCCAAACTTGGTTCATCGATAGGTCTATCTGCGCCTGCCATACTTTCTGCAAAGCGAAGCCGTGCAATCTCATCTTCAGGTAAAAGATGCGTTTGTTGATCTTCCCAAATTTGTAAGCGATGTTCTAAACGCCTTAAAAATTGATAAGCGCAGACCAGTTCATCAATTTCTATTTGCGGCAATAGGTTTTGCTGAGCGATTAAGCCCAGAACGTCTAAAGTGGGACGAATTTGAAACCGTGGATCGGTGCCGCCGCGCATTAATTGAAACATTTGCGCCACAAATTCGATTTCGCGAATTCCACCTCGCCCTAATTTAATATCTTGCGCGCGACTGGGTTTGCCAAGTCGACTTAAGCTTCGGCGCTCAGCTTCGCGCTGTATTTGGACGTGCAAATCACGAATGGCAGCAATAACGCCATAATCTAAGTGACGCCGATATATAAATGGGCGCACAATTTGCGTTAATGCCTTATTGCAGCGTACCGAGTCGATCGCCGCAGGCGCTGGGTAGACTAAGCGTCCTTTTATCCACGCATAGCGCTCCCATTCTCTTCCTTGAACAGATAAATATTCTTCAAGCATATCGAGACTACAGACCAACGGCCCTGAGTCACCATTGGGCCGTAAACGCATGTCGACTCTAAAAACAAATCCATTGGCATTTTGCTCAGCGAGTAATTTAATCACTCGCTTGCCAGCTCGCTCAAACCACTCATGATTGGACAAGACCTTCGTACCACCCTGAGTATGGCCATCTTGTTCGTATAAAAAAATTAAGTCAATATCGGAGGAGACGTTGAGTTCACCACCGCCCAATTTTCCCATCCCAACAACGATGAGCGGCAATTCACAATGTAAGGTGGGGCTCCACGGCAAGCCAAAACGATCCTGCAAATCAAGACGTGCGCGTAATACAGCTAAACCAATAGCTTGCTCTGCAAAGTAGCTCAGGGCGGCAGTAACCTCGGCTAAGCTAGCGAGCTGATTGAGGTCTCGAAATGCAAGCCAAATCATAAATCGTTGCCTGGCTAAGCGAATTTGCGCCATGAAATTGGCTTCCGTGTCATGCGTATTACTTGCGGCCTCAATTGCCCCTAACAAGAGCGTCCTTACCCCAGCCTGATCTAAGGGCAGCGAACCCCAATGCGCAAGCCAGTCTAGCCAATCTGGGTGAGCAATAAGCCAGCGATCAGAAAAAATCGAATGGCGCCGCAACCAACTAACCTGGGACTGAAATAAGCTCATGACTCCATCTTAATCTGTGCCCTTTTAGGGGATCAGCAAAAGCACGCAAGGCTGACGGATAATAGGGTACATGTTCAGTAAATTTGTACCCCAAAACGTCAAACTCAAACGCTGGTGGCGGCGTTTATTGATTCTCATGGCAACCCTCTGTGTCCTCCTCATTCTAGGACATTTAACGATTCGCTTTTGGCTCTGGCCACAATTAGAGACATCTAAGCCAACGATTGAACGCCTCATTGGTGCGCGCTTAGGTGTTCAGGTCGAAATCGATCAGCTCGCAGTAGCTTGGACTGGCATAAGACCGTCATTTCAAATTCAGGGCTTGCGTTTTGTGAATGCCCCCAATAAAAAAGCACAGCTAACTTCACCCCTGCTCGAAATTAAACGTATCGACGGCGAGTTAAGTTGGCTCTCTTTATATCATCTAAAACCTTACTTTCATCGTCTTGAATTTGATGATGCGCAGATCCAGATGCGCCGCGAGCTTAATGGCAACTTGACAATAGCTGGGATTGATTTAAAAACCAGTCCTAACGATTATTCAGGTAGCAATTGGTTGCTTGAACAAGATCAATTGATTGTTAATCATGTCCAAATTAACTGGCAAGATCTTGCCCGCAATTCAAGTCCGATTCCCGTTCAACTCGATCACTTAGAACTGACGAATGGGATTCGCAGTCATCAAGGCCAATTAAGCATTCAAAGTCCTTGGCATCAAAAGCCACTTCAGCTTCAAGCTGACTTTTCGCATCGACTTGCGCGCGAAGCGGGTAACTGGCGCAATTGGAATGGTCAATTTTCCTGGGAATTAAGCGGTTTAAATTTAACCCAACTCTCGCAAGACTTTAAATTACCGTTGTATTCGCTTGCTGGTTTACTGAATTCGAGTGGCAAATTGGTGCTCGATAACGGCATGCCAGAACGCAGTACCATCCAGCTGAGCGGCGAACAAATTCAAATACAAAGGTCAAAAGAAAAAGATGGGTTAGGCTTTGGTCGGCTTGAAGTAAATCTAATTCAAAGCAGTCTTGGCCAAATGATTTTGGTCAATACCAAAAATCTAGCTTGGCGAGATTTACATAGCGCTGCCAATGCTACTCTCCAAAAAATTGGGCCCATGACTTTTAAATGGCGTGCACCTGAAAAGGGCTCTGAATTGAAAGAATTTGGTTTCTCCGCCCCCTCTATTCGCTTAGAAGATCTCACCCGGTTTGCCAAAAATTTACCGTTGCCCAAAAAAATAAACCAGTTGATTGCCAATGCGCATGCCAGCGGTGAGTTGCAAAATATTGACCTCAGTTGGGCTGAAAGTAAATCGTCTTTACCCTTACCATCAGCTTGGCTTGGTGAGGCGCAGCTTAACTTAGACCTCAGTGTTAAGTTAGTCGACTGCAGTTTTACTACACCCTTTAAAGCCCTACCATCCATTGCGCATTTAAGTGGTACTTTACTAAGCACAGAAAAAGCCGGCTCCCTCACGCTCGATTCACAACACTTAGCCCTACAAATTAAGGAATTTTTAAGCGACCCCCAACTACAGTTTGATCAAGCAAGTGGCTTAATAGAGTGGAAAAAAACTAAAGATGACTGGGAAATTAGCGGCAAGAAAATGCAGTTAGAAAATAAAGATTTGGCGACTACTTTTGCTGCCAACTATATTTTGAAAGGCTCTCAAGCGAAAGATATCCTGACTTTAGATATGAATTTTGCGCGCGCCGCAATGCCGCAAATTCATCGTTATTTACCGCTGGCAATGAATCTTGAGACTACGGCCTTTCTTGCCAAAGCATTTGGTAGCGGTGAAGTCAAAAATGGGGTGATTCATATTAAAGGTAATCCAACTGAAATCCCGTTTGCCAAACCTCAAGCGGGTGAGTTTTCAGTAAAGCTACCAGTTGTCAACGCCAGCCTTATCCCCGATCCGCTGTTACCGACTAATCAAGGTAGCTGGCCAAGCTTTAGTGCGGTCAATGGTTTAGTTGCAATTCAGCAAACTAAGCTTGATATTGCTATTGATCAAGCAAAATACAAGGAGGTGAATTTGCAACAATTTACCGCCAGCATTGCCAATATGAGTGCAGCGCAACCGATCTTACAAATTAACGGTAAGGCACAAGGCGACCTTGCGCAAATGTTTGAATATCTTCAACCAACCCCCGTTTTAATGCAGCATGAGCAGTTAAGTAAAAATCTTAAAGTATCTGGACCAGCATTACTAAACCTCGATTTACAAATTCCGTTTGCTTCAAGTCAAGAGCCCATCATTAATGGTGAGCTAGTCCTCAGTAAAAATCGCTCTCAATGGGGTGATTTTCCACCGCTTGAAAATATTCGTGGCACCCTACGTTTACGCGATGAAAAGGCGGAGTTTGAAGATGTGTATGCAGAATTACTGGGAGGAACCCTGCAAATCACCAGTACCTTTGATAAAGCCAATAAAAAACTATTTACGCTGAATGGTAATGCTAATAGTGGAGCGATCAAATCGTATTTTGCTTCCCCTAACCGTGCCGCCAATCCCTTTCTCACAGCGTTAAGTGGGAAATTGAATTACAAAGGCACGATTGCCGCCAGCACATTGGCAGCCGACTTTAATCTCATTTTTGATTTACAGAATCTCGGTTTTGATGTGCCAGCACCATTTAAAAAAGCAATTGGCACGGCTATGCAAGCAGAAATTAACGTACACAGTTCGCCCGGCTCGAAAACAAAGCCCCATACCGTTGATTGGTCTGGCCGCATTGGGGATTTGATTTCAGCGCAAGGCAACCTCACCGAGGGTGAAGCATCACGCCAAAGTTTTGGCGTGGGTGTAGTAGCGCCAAAACCCACCAGCGACACAACGCTAAGCTTGCAATTGGCCGAACTCAATGCTGATAGCTGGCAAATATTTTTCAATAGTACCGCCCTTAAAGAAACAAATAATTCAAAGGCAATTGGTCTAGCAGATCTCTCCATTGGTCAAATTAATGCTCAAATTAAGAATTTTATTTTCTTGAATCGCACTTGGCCTGATCTTTACATTAATGCTAGCGGCAAAAATAATAGCTTGATAACCAGAATTAATTCGCCCGCGCTTGCTGGTCAAGTTGATCTACAACTGAATTCGGCAGCAGCAAAACCCAATCGGGTGAGCGGCAAATTAACCTATCTGCATATACCCCCAGCGAATTTGCTTACCCCTCCCTTGAATGCTGAAATGAAGGCTGCCGATACAACGCTAGCAACTGTTTCAAACCAGAAAAAAATCCGTTTAATGCCCGATATTGACCTTACTATTAATGATTTTACTTGGGCAAAAGGTCAGCTTGGTGTCACAACACTAAAAGCCAGCAACCAAGGTGATCGCTTTCAAATCGACTCTTTGAAGGTCAGTAATGCCGATGCTAAAGTCAACATTACTGGCCAGTGGTTTGATGCTCCCCAAGAGGGTAATGAGCACACCTCGCTTGATGTTGAGGCAGACATAAGCAATTTAGGCGTGATTATTTCGCGTTGGGGTAACCCCGATCAAATTGAAGGTGGTATGGGGAAGCTGACAGCTAAACTCGACTGGCAAGGCTCACCCTTCCAACCTGAATGGAGCTCCATTGCTGGCCAACTTGATCTTGATTTGAGCAATGGACGTTTATTGGAAGTAGATACTGGCGCAGTGCAATTACTAAATGTATTGAGTTTACAAAGCTTATTAAAATTTGCCAGCTTTAATGAAGTCAGTATGGCTCGCAACATGACTAGCAAAGGCACTGCCTTTAACCAAATTACGAGTACGTTTAACATTCGTAATGGAGTTGCGCGTACAAATCAATTTAATATGGAATTAAATCAAGCGCGTTTATTGATGTCAGGTTTAATCAGCATCCCCAATCAAACCCAAGATTTACGCGTGACCATTTTCCCCACTCTTGATGCCACGTCTGGCGCTTTAGCACTATTTGCAATTAATCCTATCGCTGGTTTAGGCGCCTTAGTAGGACAATATCTGTTAACCAATCAAATTAACAAAGCCATGCAATCCGACTATTTGATTCAAGGCTCTTGGAAAACTCCAGAGATCATTCCGCTAAATCAACAAGGTCAACCCCTTGACCCAAGCGTAATGGACTCGATTCGAAAACGCAATCTACTGCGCGAACAGCAAGAGCCAGCAGCAGCACCATTACCGCGCGTTAGCACTTCTGCACAATAAAAACCCAGATAGAACTCATCATGAACGCCCCAATCGATCCTCAGCAGTTTCGTCTTGCCGCAGTGCAAATGGTCTCTACTCCCGACGTCAAGGAAAACTTACAAACAGCTAGCCGCCTCATCCAGCAGGCCGCTCAAGCTGGTGCGCAATTAGTTTTATTGCCAGAATATTTTTGCTTGATGGGCTTAAAAGATATAGACAAAATTAGGGTACGTGAAAAACTAGGGGTCGGCTTTATGCAAGATCAACTTGCCCAATTAGCAAAAGAACAGCAGATTTATTTGGTGGCAGGAACGATACCCTTAGAGACCAATCAAGCAGCTAAAGTAAATAATACGACTTTAGTTTTCGACCCAGCAGGAAAAATGATTGCACGTTACGACAAAATCCATTTATTTAGTTTTCAAACTGCTGACGAGCATTATGATGAAGCCAATACCCTTGTTGCGGGTGTTTCACCGGCACTTCTACAAATTAACCTCGATGGTGTGTTATGGAAAATGGGCTTAAGTATTTGTTATGACTTACGCTTTCCAGAGTTGTATCGCGCGCTTGGTGAAGTCGATTGTCATCTCGTGCCCGCCGCCTTCACTTACACCACTGGCAAAGACCATTGGGAAATTTTGTTACGCGCGCGGGCGATTGAAAACCAATGCTATGTGCTGGCCTCTGCCCAAGGTGGCACCCATCTAAATCGCCGCCGCACTTGGGGAAACTCGATGCTGGTTGATCCATGGGGCGAGATTGAACAATGTCTAGTTGCTGGCGAGGGATTTATTTTGGGTACCCTCAGCAAAGATAAATTAAACGCAGTACGCTCTAAGCTTCCCGCCCTTTTACATCGCAAGCTGTAATTTTAGAAAGTTGCCTCTATTTTGAATAAGCCAGTCTCACAACCCGTAGTTGCTACAGAACTACTTCATATTGCTAAATCGATTTTGTTAGAACCTAGTGGGTTAACCGAAGCCGATTTACAACAGACGTTTGGGGTGCTGTTTAGTCATCAATTAGATGACGCTGATTTATATTTTCAACGAACCCATAACGAAAGCTGGAGTCTTGAGGAGGGTATCGTTAAGTCGGGTAGCTTTAGTATTGATCAAGGCGTAGGGGTACGGGCAATTCATGGCGATAAAACCGCCTTTGCCTATTCAGATGAAATTAATTTAGCCGCTTTAACGAAATCAGCTAAAGCGACGCGCGTCATCGGCCCGCAAGGAGGCACCCTTGCGCTAGCGAAAACTTACGGACATGCCGCCTTACCTGCACTGTATGCCAATCTCAACCCCCTAGATTCATTACAGCCCCAAGAAAAAATTGCCTTGCTAGAAAGTATTGAACGCCAAGCTAAAGCCCGAGATCCGCGCATTATTCAAGTCATGGCTAGCTTAGCTGGCGAATTTGATGTGATCTTAGTCGCCCGTGCGAATGGCTTATTAGCGGCCGATGTGCGGCCTTTGGTACGCGTTTCAATTCATGTTATAGCCGAACAAAATGGGCGCCGTGAGTCGGGCTCTGCTGGCGGCGGCGCGCGCCATGGCTATGACTACTTTAATACCACTTTAATTACTCAATGGGTCAATGATGCGGTAGATAGCGCCTTAATTAATTTAGAATCTCGTCCCGTTGCTGCTGGCACTATGACTGTTGTAATGGGGCCTGGTTGGCCTGGCGTGCTCTTGCATGAAGCGGTAGGACATGGTCTTGAGGGTGACTTCAATCGGAAAGGGTCGTCTGCTTTTGCTGGGCGCATCGGCGAACACGTTGCCGCAAAAGGTGTCACAGTGGTTGATGATGGCACGCTTGCTGGCCGCAGAGGTTCACTGACCATGGATGATGAAGGTACGCCGACTCAATGCACTACCTTAATTGAAAACGGTATTTTGCGCGGCTATATTCAAGATAGCTTAAATGCACGCTTAATGAAAATGCCTACTACGGGCAATGGTCGTCGCGAAAGCTTTGCTTCGCTACCGATGCCACGCATGACTAATACCTATATGCTGGCCGGCACTGCAGATCCACAAGAAATTATTGGTAGCATTAAGCGGGGTTTGTACGCTGTCAATTTCGGGGGCGGTCAAGTTGACATCACCAGCGGTAAATTTGTCTTCTCAGCCTCAGAAGCGTATTGGGTTGAAAACGGCAAAATTCAATATCCCGTGAAAGGCGCCACCATTATTGGCAATGGCCCAGAGTCACTGAAACAAGTTAGCATGATCGGCAATGATTTAAAACTCGATAGCGGTGTAGGTGTTTGCGGTAAGGAGGGTCAAAGCGTGCCAGTTGGCGTTGGCCAGCCTACTTTACGGATTGATGGCATGACGGTTGGCGGAACGGCCTGATGAGCTTAAAATAACCCCATGAGCTCAAGAAACTTAACCCCCCAAGAAAATTGGTATACCAGCGTTGATAAAACCTCGGCAACCGATGATCAACGCATTGCCGATATTACTGTTCTGCCCCCTCCAGAACATTTAATTCGTTTTTTTCCCATTGATGGCACACCCATCGAAAAACTCATTAGCGAGACACGCCTCAATATTCGCAATTGCATTCATGGTAAAGATGATCGGCTGCTGGTCGTTATTGGCCCCTGCTCAATTCATGATCCAAGGGCTGCGCTTGAATACTGCCATCGCTTACTTAAAGAGCGGGCGCGTTTTGCTGGCGAACTAGAAATTGTGATGCGGGTCTATTTTGAAAAACCTCGCACGACCGTTGGTTGGAAGGGCTTAATTAACGACCCTTATCTGGATGAAAGCTTTCGCATTGAAGAGGGCCTGCGCATTGCGCGCCAAGTATTGATGGAAATAAACCGCTTGGGTATGCCTGCTGGGAGTGAGTTTTTAGATGTGATTTCACCCCAGTACATTGCTGATTTGATTTCTTGGGGTGCAATTGGCGCGCGCACTACCGAAAGCCAAGTGCACCGCGAATTGGCTTCAGGCTTATCTGCTCCTATTGGCTTTAAAAATGGTACAGATGGCAATATCAAAATTGCGACTGATGCCATTCAAGCAGCTCGACGTCCGCACCACTTTCTCTCAGTGCATAAAAATGGTCAAGTCGCGGTTGTGCAAACCAACGGCAACAAAGACTGTCATGTGATTTTACGCGGAGGTAAAGAGCCTAACTATGAAGCTCAATATGTTGCTGCGGCTTGTGCTGAACTTGCTGATGCAAAGTTACCGACGAGCCTAATGATTGACTTATCGCATGCTAATTCAAGTAAGCAACACGAGCGGCAAGTTGTGGTGGCAGAAAATATTGCCCAGCAAATTGAAGCCGGTTCGCGCAAAATTTTTGGGGTAATGATTGAAAGCCATTTATTGGGTGGCGCACAGAAATTTACTCCTGGCAAAGATGATCCGAGCCAACTCGAATACGGTAAAAGCATTACTGATGCCTGTATTGATTGGGATAGCTCGGTGCAAGTACTTGAACGTTTAGCCCAAGCAGTTAAAAAACGGCGGCGCTAAAAACGGGTAGTGCGTAAATTAGTGCTGGTCGCAATTGCGGCCAAGATTAGCTTGGCGTGTTTTGATTTTTCCACAAAATATCTGTGCCGCCAGCAGCGCGATTTAGTACGCGTGCCAAGACAAATAATAAATCGGAGAGTCGATTAACATATTGACGTGGTGCATCGTGAATCGGCTCATCCCATCCTAGCTTCACAATTGAACGCTCTGCTCGCCGACAAACTGTTCGACAAACGTGGGCTTGTGCAGCTGCGCGCGTTCCTCCAGGCAAAATAAATTCGGTTAGTGGCGGTAAGCTAGCGTTGTACTGTTTTAACCAAATGTCGAGTTGCTCAACCTGCTCAGCCTTTAATAAGGTGTAATTGGGTATACATAATTCACCTCCCAAATCGAATAAATCATGCTGGATCCGTAAAAATAAAGCGAGCATTTCAGTGGCAATCGCGGGGGGCAATGTCTCAGTCATCAGGACCCCAATTTCTGAGTTCAACTCATCGACATCACCCATTGCACAAATTCGATTGTGGTCTTTATCGACCCTACTACCATCGCCTAATCCGGTGGTCCCTGCGTCGCCTGTGCGAGTAGCTATTTTTGAAAGTCGATTACCCATACCTGATTATAAGTAAATGGCTAAAATAGTCCGATGAACGCAATTAATCCACTTGCTGAAGAACTTGCCATTACCGTGCGCCAAGCAGAGCTAGTGGCCGCGCTCAAGCCAATCCTCGCTGAAGATCAACTCCTGTGGCTCCCCGAAGATACTATTCCCTATGAGTGTGATGGCTTGGCAGCCTATCGCCGAATGCCTTTAGCGGTGGCTTTACCTCAAACTGAAGCTCAAGTCATTGCCATTCTCAAGGTCTGTCATCAATTGCAGGTGCCAATTGTGCCGCGGGGTTCTGGTACCGGACTCTCTGGTGGGGCCATGCCAATTGCCCAAGGTTTAGTACTTTCTCTGAGTAAGTTAAAAAAAATATTGGCAATTGACCCTTTCTCTCGAACTGCTACTGTTCAACCTGGCGTGCGTAATTTAGCAATTTCCGAGGCCGTGGCTCATCTCAACTTATATTACGCTCCCGATCCGTCTTCGCAAATTGCTTGCTCAATTGGCGGTAATGTTAGTGAAAATTCGGGTGGTGTCCATTGCCTAAAATATGGTCTGACACTACAAAACGTTTTACGCATACGAGTGGTTTTAATGAATGGCGAGGTGGTTGAATTTGGTGGCTTAGCACCGGACGTACCTGGTCTTGATTTATTAGCGATCTTGATTGGTAGCGAAGGGATGCTGGGAATCGTGACTGAGGTCACTGTAAAACTCGTACCCAAACCGCAGCTTGCCAGAGTCATTATGGCTAGCTTTGCCGATATTGAAAAAGGTGGTAATGCCGTAGCCGCTATTATCGCCGCAGGCATTATTCCTGCTGGTTTAGAGATGATGGACAAAGCCACTACGCGTGCGGTTGAAGAATTTGTTCATGCCGGATACGACCTTAATGCTGAAGCTATTTTGCTGTGCGAATCTGACGGTACGCCTGAAGAAGTCGGCGAAGAAATTGCCCGCATGGTTGCAGTCTTAGAAAGTGCTGGAGCAAGCCGCATTCAGGTTTCAGAAAATGAAACTGAACGGCTGCGCTTTTGGAGTGGCAGAAAAAATGCCTTCCCAGCTGCTGGCCGAATCGCTGCCGACTATTACTGCATGGATGGCACTATTCCCCGTCGCCATATTGCTACCCTATTACGCCGCATCAAAGCAATGGAAGTGAAATATCGCTTAGGTTGCTTAAATGTTTTTCATGCAGGCGATGGCAATATGCACCCGCTGATTTTGTTTAATGGCGCTGATATTGAGGAATGGCATCGCGCTGAAGAATTTGGTACTGATATCCTAGAAGCTTGCGTTGAACTAGGTGGAACCATCACTGGCGAACATGGTGTTGGCATCGAAAAAATTAATTCAATGTGCGTGCAATTTGGCGAAGCTGAGCGCGAGATGTTTTGGGGGGTTAAAGCCGCCTTTGATCCCGACCTATTATTAAACCCCGATAAAGGCATCCCGACACTAAATCGTTGTGCTGAATATGGACGCATGCGTATTAGCGGCGGAATTCTACCCCACCCAGAGTTGGAGCGCTTTTAATGTCAGCTGCAGTTGCAGATAGCAGCCTTATGCAAAATAGTGTCAACGCATTTCGCGAGCAAATTCTTGCTGCCAAAAAAAATCAAACGCCTCTTTCTATTGAGGGAGGCGCGACCAAAAATTGGTACGGTAATCCGAATAACTACCCCAAGTTGAGTACCACCACTTATCAGGGAATTCTGGATTATCAGCCTGAAGAATTAGTGATTACTGCTTGCGCTGGTACTCCTTTGCAAGAAATTGAACTGGCTTTAGCAGAGCGTAATCAGGTCTTGGCTTTTGAACCACCGCACTTTGGTGACAAGGCCACCTTTGGCGGTGCAATTGCCGCTGGTTTGGCAGGGCCCGCTCGAATTAGCGCTGGAAATTTAAGAGATTATGTACTTGGCGTACGCTTAATGGATGGGCGCGGTGAAGACCTTAGCTTTGGCGGTAAAGTGATGAAGAATGTTGCCGGCTATGACATTTCCCGTTTACTGCCTGGCTCTCTTGGTACCTTGGCTTTATTACTCGAAGCCTCGGTAAAGGTATTGCCCAAGCCGGCTGCAAGCCTTACATTGCGCGCTATGATTTCGCAAGCACAAGCACTTAAGCGACTGAATGAGTGGGCTGGACAGCCTCTACCGCTTTCAGCGAGCGCCTGGATTGGTGCGAGTAATGTGCAACATGAGGGTGAGTTAAGCATTCGTTTAGCGGGAGCCCATGCCGCAGTAAGTTCTGCCAGCGCAATGATCACCTCTGCCATTGGTGCCAGCGAAGTTCCCCCAGCTGTTGCGACGCAATTTTGGCAAGACTTGCGTGAACAAGATTTACCGTGTTTCAACATAGCAGATCCAGAGCAAGTACTCTATCGCTTAGCCTTACCTGCTGCTTGTCCTCCTTTACAGTTTCCAGAAAGTAAATTGAATTCGTTAGTCCTCGAATGGCATGGTCAAGAACGTTGGTGGCAAGGCCCGAGTGATCCAGCTTGTTTCGCAGTACTTAAAAAATTAGCTTTGACACAGGGTGGACATGCAAGCCAATTTAAGGTCAGTAACGCCTCTACCGTAAATTCGCAACGCTTTACACTATTAAGCGAAAACCCACTAACTGTTGGGCTAGCAACAGTTCAACAGCACTTACGCCAAGCCTTCGATCCAGCGGGCATTTTTGCCACTGGTCGCATGGCTTAAGGCCAGCCAAATGCATACCGAACTAGCTCCTCATTTAGCAAGTACAACTGCAGGTATTGAAGCCGCCAAACTTTTGGCCCAATGCGTTCATTGTGGATTTTGTGGTGCCACTTGTCCAACCTATCAACTACTTGGTGATGAATTAGATAGTCCTCGTGGGCGAATTTATCTCATTAAACAGATGGCTGAGGGTAGTGCACCAACCGAAAAAACCCGTTTGCATTTAGATCGATGTCTTACTTGTCTGAGTTGCGAAACGACCTGCCCAAGTGGAGTTCAATACGGTAATTTATTGGATATCGGTCGCCAATGGGCAGAAACTGAAACCCCGCCGCGGCCTTTCAAAGAGCGAGTGACGCGCTGGTTATTACGCGAGGTATTGACGCGTCCCTGGCTCTTTAATTCAGCAATCAATTTAGGGCGAATCTTTCGTCCACTGATGCCCTTAGAGCTTAAAAGAAAAATTCCTGCCCTCAAAAGTCCACTTGATCAGTTTGGTATATCTCAACAAATTGATCCTCATGCTCGTCCCATCACTCAGCCACTTCGTCATGCGCGCACTATGCTCGTCTTAGAGGGCTGTGTGCAACCAGCCATGTTGCCTAATATTAATTCCGCAACTGCCCGCGTACTCGATGCCGTTGGTATTAACTTAGTTAGCGCTACCAAAGCTGGATGTTGCGGAGCGTTGCGCCATCACCTGAATCATCAAGAAGGTGGCTTAGCAGATGCGCGTCGCAATATTGATGCTTGGTGGCCCTATGTAATGGGCCTGGAACCCAGCCTCAATGGCAAACCTATCGAAGCCATTGTGATGACCGCATCTGGGTGTGGCGCCATGGTTAGCGACTATGGTCACTTGTTACGCGGCGATCCGCAGTATGCCGACAAAGCCAAAACTATTTCTAAATTATGCAAAGATCTCTCTGAAGTTTTGCCGGCTTTTGCTCCGCAATTAGAAGGCTTAATAGGTAGCGATAAAAAGCCTGGGGTTGTGTACCACCCGCCTTGCACGCTTCAGCATGGTCAGCAAATTCGCCTCAATATCGAACGCTTATTATCTAGTCTGGGTGTGCAAGTTGCTTTATGCGCAGATAGCCATCTGTGTTGCGGTTCGGCAGGCACCTATTCAATTTTGCAGCCCGAGTTATCAGCACAATTACGTCAGCAAAAATTAGTCAATCTCAATACGGCTTGCGCAGAAAGCGGGGCAAAAGTCATTGTTTCCGCCAACGTCGGTTGCATTACGCATTTACAACAAGAATCAAATCCTGTGGTGCATTGGGTTGAAATTGTAGACCAACTGATTCAGGCAAAAAATTCTTCCCGTCAATGAGCTCGATTGCGCAGCGGCTTGAAATTATCCATCAGCGCATCAGCGAAGCTGCTGCAGCAGCAGGTCGCTTACCAAGCAATATCAACTTACTAGCTGTCAGTAAAACTGTACCTGTGGCCCTTATCCGTGAGGCTTTTGCTGCTGGGCAACACGCTTTTGGCGAAAATTATGCGCAAGAAGCGAGCGAAAAAATTATTGCACTTGCCGACCTGAGACAAAATTTAGAATGGCATTTTATTGGCCCTCTACAGAGTAATAAAACCAAAGAAGTAGCAAACTTGTTTGACTGGGTACATAGTATTGATCGTCCCAAGATAGCGCAGCGACTTTCAGCGCAAAGACTGAATGAGCCCCAATTGCAACCTCTACAGGTCTGTGTACAAGTTAATCTTAGCGGCGAAACTACTAAAGGCGGTGTAGCGCCCCAGGAAGTTGCTGAACTCTGTGACTTAGTAGCTCAACTGCCAGCCATTTGCCTTCGGGGCCTCATGACAATTCCTGCTCCTAGCGCAAATCCAGTGATACAGGCGAGAGCTTGCGCCCAATTACGGCAATGTTTTACCGAGTTAGCGACCGCGCGCCTTGGTAATCTTGCTTATGCCCATTTCGATACTCTCTCCATGGGCATGTCAGATGATTTAGAGGCCGCCATCACTGAGGGCAGCACCCTAGTGCGCATTGGCACTGCCATTTTTGGCCAGCGCAATTAGCGCTAGAATTAAAGCTTAATGACAAATTCTGCTAAACCATTGCACCCTAATATGCGTATCACTTTTATTGGTGGCGGTAATATGGGACGCGCACTTATTAGTGGCCTACTCCAACATGGTTTTCTAGCCCAGCAAATTCAAGTGGTTGATGCGTATGCACCAACGCGTGAAAAACTCCACGCAGATTTTCAGCTGACCACACTCGAGAGCGCCGCAGATGTTTTACTCGAAACTAATGCAGATCATATTCTGGTATTAGCAGTTAAACCTCAGGATTTCAAAACGGCCGCCTTTAGCTTACAGCCTATCTTAAAAAAGCACAGTGCTGCTTTGGTCCTTAGTATTGCTGCGGGTATTCGTTTAGCTGATATGTCAAAATGGTTAGTGCATCCCTTATGTATTCGGGCGATGCCTAATACACCGGCCTTAATTGGCCAAGGTATCACTGCGCTATTTGCTACGAGTGCAGTCAATACGAAGGGGCGGGAAAGGGTTGAACTCATTTGTAATGCGGTTGGTCAAAGCCTTTGGCTGAGCGACGAAGGCCTAATGGATGCGGTAACAGCTCTATCCGGCAGTGGTCCGGCCTATGTCTTCGCTTTTCTCGAAGCCCTGCAGGCTGGCGGAGAAAAGCTCGGTTTAAGCAGTGCAATTGCCCGTCAATTGGCTTATGCCACTTTATCTGGCGCAACTGCATTAGCACAACAGTCGAGCGATTCAGCTGCCACTCTGCGCAATAAGGTGACATCTAAAGGCGGCACTACGGCAGCAGCACTTGCAGTGTTAGAAAATCAACAATGGCAAACTATTTTAGAAAAGGCGCTAGAGGCGGCCGCTAAAAGAGGCAAAGAATTGGGTGATGAATTAAGCCAATAAACCAGCAACAATGCCTAAAAATAAACAAGCACCAAGCCAATTATTGTGCCGAAAGGCTGCAAAACAATGCTGTCTTTCGCGGCTGGAAACTAAACGCAACTCATAAATCGCGCAAGCTAAAGCAGCTAGCCAGCCAAGATAAAAATAGGCACTTAACTGCGCTAAGTGCGCAACCCAAAGCTGGGCTATTAGCAAGACTGCATAACTAAAGCCGATGGCCTTTACTTCAAACCGGCCAAAGGTAATGGCCGAAGTGCGTAAGCCTAAACGAAGATCATCCTCACGATCTACCATTGCATAAGCAGTGTCATAGGCAATAGCCCAAAAAACATTTCCCACTAATAAAATCCAGGCCTCAATGGGCACTTGGTTTTGTACAGCCGCATAGGCCATCGGAATCCCAAAACCAAAAGCAATTCCCAGTACAGCCTGTGGAATCGCAAAAAAACGTTTAGTAAAGGGATAGATAATTGCCACTAATAAAGCCAACACCGAGAGTAATTTAGTTAGCGTATTGAGGGGTTGAATTAATATAAACGCTGCGACGGCTAATCCAGCCGCCAGAAATAGGGTTTCGGCCGCGCCAATTTTTCCACTAGTTAAAGGGCGCTCACGGGTGCGCTCGACATGCCGATCAAAATCACGATCAGCAAAATCATTCATGGCGCAACCTGCGCTGCGCATTAGTCCGGTACCGAGAACAAAAATCAATAATAAATCCCACTTTGGCCAACCGCCGCTAGCCAAAAAGAGTGCCCACAAAGTGGGCCATAAAAGCAACAAAATACCAACTGGCTTATCTAAGCGTATCAGTTGTATATAGGCTTTTAAGCGGGACAAAATTAGATTGCCCTCACTCCAGGTAACTCACAAGCTTGAATAGTCTGCGCCAAAATTTTCATGAGCGCGACGCGCGGATAGCTTTTGCGCCACACCAAGCTTACTCGCCTAGTGGGAATAGGTGCGGCAAAAGGTAAATAACGAATGAGGCCTTCTTGGGTTTTAGGATCAGTTACGGAAGTGCGTGGTAAGACGGTTATACCAATACCCCCCGCAACCATTTGCCGAATTGTCTCGAGCGACGAGCCTTCAAAATTGCGCTGCTCGCCATCCATTGAATTTCCGCCAAAGCGATTCAACTCGGGACAAACGCCGAGCACATGATCGCGAAAACAATGCCCCGCCCCCAAGAGTAAGGTATTTTGTTCTTTCAATTCTTCATGACCGATCTCTGCTAACTGCTCCCAAGAATGGCCTTTGGGAATCGCCACTAAAAAAGGTTCGTCGTACAAATCAATACTATCTAACCCTACACTGGGAAAAGGGTCAGCTAAGACTGCACAATCTAAATTACCTTGACGCAGCATTTCCAACAATCGCACCGTAAAGTTTTCTTCTAAGAATAAAGGTGCGTGGGGCAAAGTTTCCCGCGCTACGCGCACTAAACTCGGCAACAAATAAGGTCCAATGGTATAAATCGCGCCCAAGCGAACTGGGCCCGCTAAAGGATCTTGGCCATGCTTCGCAAGATGCTTCAAGGCCTTCGCCTCCTCCAAGACCCGTTGTGCTTGTTGCACAATGAGCGCCCCATTTGCAGTTAAAGCAACTTCCGCGCTAGTGCGTTCAAAAATTTGTGAACTTAATTCTTCTTCTAATTTTTTAATTGCCACCGAAAGAGTAGGTTGAGAAACATGGCATGCTTCGGCAGCACGTCCAAAGTGCCGTTCGCGGGCTACGGCAACGATATAGCGGAGTTCAGTAAGGGTCATAGAGCAATTATCAAGCTTTTAAAAATTCCGCGCGGGCCCCAAGCCAGCGCTGTAATTGTTGGTCAACTAGCTCGGGATGTTCCTGCAAAATACGCATTGCCGCAAGTTGAGCTAACTCTACCAGCCAAGCATCACGCTGCAAATCAACAAAGCGTAACATGCCATCACCCGATTGCTTGGCGCCCAACAGTTCTCCAGGTCCACGAAGCGACAAGTCACGTTCCGCAATCACAAAGCCATCAGCCACTTCGCGCAGTGTTTGTAAGCGCTCCTTAGCTGCCAGCGAAAGCGGCTCAGCGTACATTAATAAACACACTGAATCTGCCGAGCCTCGCCCGACTCGCCCCCGTAATTGATGAATTTGGGCATAGCCGAACCGCTCTGCATGTTCAATCACCATCAGCGCGGCATTAGGTACATCTACACCGACTTCAATCACCGTCGTGGCAACTAATAACTGAATTTGATTATCCTTAAAAGCGGCCATCACCGCCGCCTTCTCCGCGCTCTTGAGGCGACCATGTACCAGGCCAATTTTAAATTGCGGTAAAGCATGGGTTAATTGGGTATAACTTTCTTCCGCAGTTTGCAGTTGCAGCACCTCTGACTCTTCGATTAAAGGGCACACCCAATACGCCTGCTGCCCTTTTTGTAACCAGTCCTGTAAGCCAGTGATGACCTCGGAGCGACGACTCGATTTAATCAACTTAGTAGTAATAGGCTTTCTTCCAGGGGGTAATTCATCGATGACCGAAACATCTAAATCGGCATAGTAGGTCATCGCTAAGGTGCGGGGAATCGGTGTCGCAGACATCATCAATTGATGACAATAAACAGTCTCGGCACCTACTCGCTGTTGAATTTCAAGCCGCTGACGCACACCAAAACGGTGTTGTTCATCAATCACTGCTAACCCCAAGTTGGCAAAATGCACCGCATCTTGAATTAAGGCGTGGGTCCCAACAATTAATTGGGCTGCCCCACTGTCAATTTTAGCTTGAGCTATTTTTTTTTCTTTAGCTTTTAAGCTACCCGCTAACCAAGTAATTTCAATCCCTAATGGTTCAAACCATTCGCGCATTTTTAAATAATGTTGCTCTGCCAAAATTTCTGTCGGTGCCATGACCGTGGCCTGAAAACCCTGATCGATGGCGCGCGCTGCAGCTAAGGCAGCAACAATAGTTTTGCCACTACCCACATCACCTTGCAATAAGCGATTCATTGGAAAGGGTTGCGCTAAATCGGTTTGAATTTCAGCCCAAACGCGCTGCTGGGCTTGGGTGAGCTTGAACGGTAAAACTGCGAGCAACTGTTGCTCAAGTGATTGATCTTTTGTTTTCTTCCCTGACGGCTTAGGCTCTGCTAGCAATTGTGGGGCACGGCGCTGCCGACGTAAGGCATGCGCACGTTTTAAAGAAATTTGTTGCGCCAGTAATTCTTCAAACTGAACTCGTCGCCAAGCGGGATGAGTGCGCTCTAATAAGGCTTGTGTATCAGCATCGGCAGGCGGTTGATGCAAATAATGAATGGCCTGCATCAATGCGTACCAATCGTTACCTGGTAATAACTCTGCCATGAATTTAGCTGGTAATAAATCAGCCAAGAAGGTGTGCATGGTGGGATGAGTTAAGGCTTGCGCTACCGCTTTGCGAATGACCGTTTGACTTACACCTGCGGCCGCCGGATAGACGGGGGTTAAGCTTTTAGGCAAAGGTGCATCCGCTGCGACTACTTTTACAGTGGGATGAACCATTTCAGACCCTAAATGCCCATCGCGAATTTCACCCCGGACGCGCACATGAGCGCCGACTGCCATTTGCTTTTGTTGGCTAGGATAAAAATTAAGCCAGCGTAGATGCAATCGACCAGTCTCGTCCTCAATGGTTACGAGCAGCTGCCGCCGAGGACGATAAACGACTTGGCATGCAACCACCGTTCCCTGAGTCTGTACCGAGCTAAAACGGCCCTGCTCTAGCGCCTCGGCAATAGACCACAGCTCTGTCTCGTCTTCATACCGCGCTGGCAGGTGCAATACCAGTGCAATTGGGCTATCAAGGCCCATTTTTATCAGATTAGGTGGCAGGGTAAGCTTAGTCATGGTTAGAATCCAATCTCCGATGGTAACGCTATGCACCTTGCTGATTTCAATTACGACCTACCACCCGAACTAATTGCCCAATTTCCGCTTGCGGAACGGTCAGATAGCCGGTTGCTTGAGGTAATTACTGCGCCTGATGGGCAAACTCGCCTCCTGGATCGCCAATTCCGCGATTTAATTGCGCTGATCGAACCAGGAGACCTCCTCATCCTGAATGACACCCGCGTGATTCCAGCACGTATTTATGGCCACAAGTCTAGTGGGGGCAAAATTGAACTTCTAATCGAGCGCATCACCGGTGAAAATACCGCATTAGTTCAAATTCGGGCTTCAAAAAATCCCCCCGTTAACTCACGCTTAATTTTGCACCCACTACTAGATGGGCCAGCATCTCAAACCATTGAGGTAGTCGTGAGCGCGCACGCTGCACCCTTTTATGAAATTCAATTTCCCGCAAATGTTTTTCATTTATTACCGCAATTTGGCGAGCCACCTTTACCTCCTTACATCACGCATCGCCCTGATAAAATCGATGTTGAGCGTTATCAAACTGTGGTGGCAAAAAATCCAGGCGCCGTCGCGGCCCCTACGGCGGGTTTGCATTTTGATGAAACTCTACTCAAACGATGCCGAGAAAAAGGAGTGCAAATTAATACGCTCACGCTCCATGTGGGTGCGGGCACATTTTCACCAGTAAGGCAGGAAAATTTAGCGCAACATGTGATGCATGCAGAATATTATTCCATTTCACCTGAAATCATTACCCAAATCAAGCATACCCATGCGCAGGGAAAACGAGTTATCGCAGTAGGTACAACAACTTTGCGTGCCTTAGAAACGTATGCCTTAAATGGGGCCATTAGTGGAGAAACTAAACTCTTCATTACGCCCGGATTTAACTTTGCACTAGTTGATACTCTGATCACGAATTTTCATTTACCCAAATCCACCCTGCTCATGTTAGTAAGTGCATTTGCAGGTCTGAACCCGATTCAAGCAGCGTACCAACACGCCATTGCCCAGCGCTACCGTTTTTTCAGTTATGGTGATGCTATGCTGCTGCACCGTCAAGCCCACCCACCGCTGTAGAACTGGCCTCTCATAACACTCATGCCGCCCATGCAATTTTCTGTCTTAGCCCAAGATTCACAAAGCCACGCGCGCTTAGGCCGCCTTGATCTGCCGCATGGCATTGTGGAAACGCCAATTTTTATGCCAGTAGGTACCTATGGCACGGTCAAGGCCATGACCCCACGAGACTTAACCGAGGTTAAGGCCCAAATTGTGCTCGGTAATACTTTTCATCTGTGGCTACGTCCTGGGCTTGAGGTCATTGCACGCCATGGCGGCCTGCACCGCTTCATGGGTTGGAATAAACCTATTTTGACTGATTCGGGTGGCTTTCAAGTATTTAGCCTCGGAGCACTAAGAAAAATATCGGAAGCGGGCGTGACTTTTTCTTCACCCATTAACGGTGACAAATTATTTATGTCGCCCGAAGTATCAATGGAGATTCAAGCCGTGCTCAATAGTGATATTGCCATGCAGTTTGATGAATGCACTCCTTATGAATGTCAAGGCAAAGCCACTCCCGAGAAAACGGTACGTGACTCACTAGAACTTTCCTTGCGCTGGGGCGAGCGTTCGCTCACGCGATTTCGTGCTTTGAATACTGGCAATGGTCTTTTTGGTATTGTGCAAGGCGGTATGTTTGAAGCCTTACGTGATCTCTCGCTCGCCAGCGTCAGCGAGCAGGGTTTTGACGGTATTGCCATTGGCGGTCTTTCAGTTGGCGAACCAAAGCCGGAGTTTGAACGTATTCTGGCCCATACCGCACCCCAATTACCAAAAAAACTACCGCACTACCTCATGGGTGTAGGCACTCCTGAAGACTTAATGCTTGGCGTAACTCTGGGGATTGACATGTTTGATTGTGTAATGCCAACACGTAATGCGCGCAATGGTTGGCTGTTTACCCGCTTTGGTGATCTCAAATTGCGTAACTCGGGATATAAAGATGATGAACGTCCCGTCGACCCTAGCTGCGGGTGCTATACCTGCCAAAACTTTAGCCGTTCATACTTAAATCACCTCCAAAAAGCGAATGAAATTCTCGGTGCCCAGCTCAACACCATCCATAACCTGGCTTATTACCTACAATTGATGGGGGAAATTCGCTCCGCCCTAGCGCAAGATCGCTTTAGCGCTTATCGTGACGATTTCCGCAGTCAACGCCAGCGAGGGGTTGAGCCTGGCCAAGATTAATGGGCTAGAACCCCGCACAGTTTAGAATTGCGGCTATTCAATCCAAATGGAGGTTTTATTATGTTTATCAGCAACGCGTATGCGCAAATACCGGGTTTTGGCACTGAAGGCGGCGGCTTAATGAGCTTTTTGCCCCTGATCCTGATGTTTGCGGTGCTTTATTTTGTGATGATTCGTCCCCAAATGAAGCGCCAGAAAGAAACTCGGGCCATGTTAGAAGCACTAGCGGTTGGCGATGAAGTTGTCACGGCGGGCGGCCTCTTAGGCAAAGTTACTGCTGTAAAAGATCAATACATCACCGTAGAATTGAACGCTGGCAATGAAGTCCAAATGCAAAAAGGTGCTGTGACTACCGTTTTGCCTAAAGGCACTTTGAAATCCGTTTGATTTACCAAGCCTGATGAATCGTTACCCACTCTGGAAATACCTCGTCATTGTTGTAGTGCTATGTATTGGCGCGCTCTACTCATTACCCAATTTTTTTGGCGAGGCTCCAGCAGTACAAATCTCAGCAGCTAAGCCAACGCTGAAGGTTGATCTCGAAACCCAAGCGCGGGTTGAGAAAATTTTAGCCAGCGGTAATTTAGCTAGTACGGGCTTATTTTTTGAGCGCACTGGTAATGTTGGCTCGGTGAAAGTGCGTTTTGCCAATACCGATATTCAATTACAAGCGCGTGATTTAATCCAGCAGAAACTGAATCCCGATGCGAATGACCCCAGCTTTACAGTGGCGCTCAATTTACTTTCAAATACGCCCCATTGGCTAAATGCGCTGAATGCTTTACCGATGCCACTAGGGCTTGATTTAAGGGGTGGCGTTTATTTTTTACTGCAAGTCGATATGCAAGGTGCTGTGCAGAAAAAAATAGTCGCCTTAGCCAATGATATTCGTAGCCAATTGCGGGACAAAAATATTCGTCAGCAAGGCCTCGATCGTAACGCTGATAGCATTGCCATTCATTTTGCCAGCGAGGCTGAAGCGGAGTCGGCCCGAACCGCTTTAAATGCAAGCCAAAGCGAGCTTGATTGGCAACTAGAGAAAACCTCTAGCGATTTCAAGTTAACGGGTCGCTTTAAACCCGCCGCGCTGAATGCGGTACAAGACAACGCGGTTAAACAAAATATTGTTACCCTCAATAAACGGGTTAATGAATTAGCTGTAAAAGAGCCCGTCATTCAACAACAGGGTGCTGATCGAATTGTGGTGCAACTACCGGGCGTGCAAGATACCGCGCGCGCGAAAGATATTATTGGCCGCACTGCAACCCTTGAATCACGTCTCGCCGACCCCAGTGTTTCGATTATTTCAGTTGGCCAAACCGCGCCAGCAGGTATGGATGTGTTTCGTTTTGGCGAAAATCGTTTAGGGGTATTTAAAAAATCCGTTATTTTTAGCGGTGAGAGTATTACGGATGCCAGCGCAGGATTTGATCAGAATCAGCGCCCAGCGGTGAATATCTCGCTAGATGCCGCTGGTGGGCGAGTGATGCAAGAAGTTACGCGCGACAATATTGGCAAACCAATGGGGATGATTTTATTTGAAAAGGGCAAAGGTGAGGTACTCACGATTGCCACCATTCAAAGCGAATTTGGTTCAAAATTTCAAATTACCGGTCAATCAACTACCGAGAGCGCGAATGATTTGGCCCTGCTATTACGGGCAGGTTCACTGGCTGCACCAATGGAAATTATCGAAGAACGCACTATTGGTCCAAGCCTAGGCGCAGAAAATATTGAAAAGGGTTTTCAATCACTCCTAGTTGGGTTTGCGGCGATTGCCATTTTCATGATGGCTTACTACCTCCTTTTTGGCCTCTTCTCAGTTATCGCTCTTGGGGTCAATTTATTTTTACTCATAGCTGTGCTCTCCATGCTACAAGCCACATTAACCTTGCCAGGCATTGCTGCCATGGCCTTAGCGCTTGGTATGGCAATTGACTCGAACGTCCTAATTAACGAACGGATTCGCGAAGAATTGCGCCAGGGTACCCCCCCTAGCACTGCCATTGCAACCGGCTTTAATAAAGCCTGGGGGACCATTCTTGATTCGAACGTGACTACTTTAATTGCTGGTCTAGCACTGTTGGCGTTTGGCTCTGGGCCTATCAAAGGTTTTGCAATTGTGCA
The DNA here is from genome assembly GCF_021395195.1 of Polynucleobacter sp. IMCC 29146. Taxonomy (NCBI): domain Bacteria; kingdom Pseudomonadati; phylum Pseudomonadota; class Betaproteobacteria; order Burkholderiales; family Burkholderiaceae; genus Polynucleobacter; species Polynucleobacter sp. IMCC 29146. The sequence goes on from NZ_JAJVCR010000008.1 coordinate 128,494, forward strand.
TTGCTTAGGCATTCTGACTTCGATGTTTTCTGCCGTTTTCTTCTCGCGGGGTTTAGTCAATCTCTGGTACGGCCGAGAAAAGAAATTGCAAAAATTGGCGATTGGCCAAGTTTGGCGTCCCCAGGAGAAATAGGTCATGGAATTTTTTCGCATCCGTAAAGATATTCCATTTATGCGCCACGCTTTGGCGCTCAATATTGTTTCCTTGTTGATGTTTTTGGCTGCGGTTTTTTTCCTCTGGCAAAGAGGCTTGCATCTCTCTGTGGAATTTACAGGTGGCACCGTAATGGAAATTAGCTACCCCCAAACTGCGCCTATCGATACCATCCGTAATGATATTTTTAAATTAGGTTACACCGATACCCAAATTCAAAATTTTGGAAGTTCACGTGATGTCTTAATTCGCCTCCCCTTACAGAAAGATGCTACTGGTAAGGTCGTCTCCTCTGCCATTCAAAGTAATGCCGTCATGGAAGCATTGCAAAGCAATACCACTGGCGCTAAATTACAACGGGTTGAATACGTCGGACCACAAGTGGGTCGTGAGCTTGCGCTCGATGGCTTGAAAGCATTAATTTTTGTGGTGATTGGCATTATGATTTATTTATCCTTTCGCTTTGAATGGAAATTTGCAGTTGCTGGCATCATTGCCAACTTGCATGACATCATCATCATTTTGGGCTTCTTTGCTTTTTTCCAATGGGAATTTTCGCTTTCAGTATTAGCTGCAGTTTTGGCTGTATTGGGTTATTCAGTCAATGAATCGGTGGTGATCTTTGACCGTATCCGTGAAAACTTTCGCAAATATCGCAAAATGAATACCCGTGAAATTATTGATAACGCCATTACCAGCACCATTAGCCGTACCATCATTACCCACGGCAGCACGCAGATGATGGTTTTAGCAATGTTGCTATTGGGTGGTCCTAGCCTATTCTATTTTGCCCTCGCACTCACCATTGGCATTTTGTTCGGTATCTATTCTTCCGTGTTTGTCGCGGCGGCACTGGCCATGTGGCTGGGCGTTAAGCGCGAGGATTTAGTGAAGGGTGAGCGCAAGCCTGAAGAGATGAGTAAAGATGATCCAAACTATGGCGCTAAGGTTTAAGTTGCTGCAGAATTTATCGGCTTTCGCCTTAATTGCTCATCAATAGCATGTAATATTTTCTTGGTCGCTCCCTGATGTAAATTAGCATAATTTTTAGCAGCAAACGCCATTGCCAGACGTTGCTCTGTACTCAACAGTAGCTCAACAAGAGTGCTACTTAGCTGCGCCGGAGTAATGCGTACCGCAGCTCCAATGTTAATCGCATCCAGCGTCGCCTGTTGAAAGTTAAAAGTATGCTCACCCACAATCACGGGGCAATCAACTGCGCAAGCTTCGATCAGGTTTTGGCCTCCAAAGGAGAGGAGGCTACCCCCCATTACGACCAAATCTGCTGCGCGGTAATAGGCTGCCATCTCGCCCATAGAATCCCCTAAAAAAACATCCGTCTGGTCAAATAATATTGAGCGCTCAGTCGCCTCACTACGCCGACGCAAGCGAAAGCCACTTGCTAAAATTGTCTTTGCTACTTCATCAAAACGCTCGGGGTGGCGGGGCACAATAAACAGCAATGGTTGGGGTTGAATGCGGGCAGTTTTTAATACCTGCTGCCAAGCCGTAAGAATGAGTTGTTCCTCGCCTATGCGGGTGCTTGCTGCACAGACGACCAGGCGCCCTGATGTGCGTAAATTGGCCTGCCAGCCTGCGCCCAACTCGAGTAACTCGGGTTTCATGAGAACATCAAATTTGAGATTGCCAAAAACTGCGCAATTTTTTACACCTAGTGCACGGTAGCGCTCTGCATCTAATTCAGTTTGTGCCAAAATTCCCGTAAATGCTTGAAAGAGCTCCTCGCCAGCGCGACCAAAATATTTTATGCGTCGGGCGCTCCGATCTGATAGTCGCGCATTAATTAAAAATAAGGGTAGACCCATTTCAGCGCAGCGAAAAACATAAGTAGGCCAAGCCTCGGTTTCGATAAATAAGCCAAACTTGGGTTGTACTTGCTTTATAAAATGCTCAACTGCCCAGCAAATGTCATAGGGCAGATAGCACTGTCTTAGTTGGCCAGTTGCAATTGCTGAAGCATATAGCGCTTGACCTGTGCGGCGACCATTGGGGGTCATGCAGGTAAGTAAGATTTTTTCACCACGGGCTAAATAAGCCAAAATTAAAGGTTCAGCAGCGCGCGTCTCGCCAACGGATACCGCATGAATCCAAATAGCGTGATGAAACCGAGACGACAAACCTGTAAAACCAAGTCGCTCAGGTAGATGCTGCCAATAGCCATGATCTTTTCTACCACGCCACCAAAGTCGCAAACCGACTAAGGGCAAGAGTAAATGCCAGCCCAACTGATACAGTAAAAATAAAAAAAATGGGCGCTGGACTAGAGCTGAGGTTTTTTCGCCCGTAGGCTGCTGACTAGCGATCACTTGCCCAAATGTTCAGTTAAGGCAACTGCAAGACCCAAATAAGATGCGGGTGTCATCGCTAGCAAGCGGGCCTTGGCCTCAGCAGGAATTGCTAGGCCTTGAATAAAGGTTTGTAAATCGGCTTGCGTAATACCCTTACCTCGGGTGAGCTCTTTGAGTTGTTCATACGGATTTTCAATACCGTAACGCCGCATCACCGTTTGCACGGGTTCAGCTAAGACCTCCCAACAAGAATTTAAGTCAGCAGCGATCGCCGCTAAATTCACTTCCAATTTAGCGAGTCCGCGTAAGGCGCTATCGTAAGCCAACACACTATGCCCAAACGCGGGGCCTAAATTCCGTAATACGGTGGAATCAGTTAAGTCTCGCTGCCAACGAGAGATCGGTAACTTTTCTGCTAAATGTCGCAATAAAGCATTCGCAATTCCTAAGTTACCTTCGGAATTTTCAAAATCGATGGGGTTCACTTTATGGGGCATCGTCGAAGAACCAATTTCACCCGCTTTGGTACGCTGCTTAAAATATCCCAGAGAAATATAGGCCCAAAAATCCCGATCCATATCTAGCAATATCGTATTCGCGCGCGCTATCGCATCGAATAATTCTGCCATGCCATCGTGTGGTTCTATTTGCGTGGTGTATGCGTTAAAAACTAATCCCAAACGCTTTTCAACCACCTGCCGACTTAATTGCTGCCAATCAAATTCGGGGTAAGCAGCTAGGTGTGCGTTGTAATTTCCAACTGCGCCATTCATTTTGCCAAATAAAGGCACTGCCATAATGACAGTAATTGCCCGCCCTAAACGCTGGGCAATGTTAGCCAATTCTTTCCCCAAGGTAGTAGGCGATGCAGGCTGCCCATGGGTACGCGATAACATTGCAACCTTAGTATGTGCAAGAGCGAGAGCAGCTAGATTTTGCTGAATTAAACGCAACTGCGGTAAGAGTACTTCATCACGAGCGCCGCGCAACATGAGGCCATGAGCGGTATTGTTAATATCCTCTGAAGTACAAGCAAAGTGAATAAATTCACTGGTTTTTAACAATTCAGCGCGCCCAGCAACTTTTTCTTTAAGCCAGTATTCAACTGCTTTTACGTCATGGTTGGTTACCGCCTCAATTTCTTTAATTCGCGCTGCATCTTCGGTAGTAAAGTCTTCGGCTAGTGCCAATAAAAAATCACTGTCGGCTTTACTAATACTGGGTACATCGGGTAAGCCTGCGGTAGTTAGCGCTAAGAGCCATTGAATCTCAACAAAAACCCGTTGGCGCATAAAGGCAGATTCAGATAACCAAGGTCGCAGGGCGTCTACCTTGCCAGCATAACGACCATCAAGCGGTGAGAGTGCGGTTAGCATCGAAGCGTCTGCAGCTGCTGGGGAAAGACGTGATTTTGACTGGCTCACCATAAGGCCCTTTTAAAGGATGTCAATAGAGCTTGATTTTAATGCGTTTGCACAAATGGCTCAATAATTCTAGCTTAACGATTGACTTCACTTCTTCCGCATCGGTATACTTGCCCCCTATGAAAATTATCGGATCCCTCACTAGCCCCTATGCGCGTAAAGTACGCATCGTCCTTGCTGAAAAGAAAATTGAAGCCGCACACGTGCTTGAAAATGTCTGGGACGCCAAAACGACCATTAGCGAAGTGAACCCCCTGGGAAAAGTACCTTGCCTCATTATGGAAGATGGCGGCGCCATGTTCGACTCACGCGTGATCGTTGAATATGTTGACACTTTAAGCCCCGTGAGTAAATTAATTCCCACTGCTGGGCGAGAACGCGCGGCAGTAAAAACATGGGAAGCGTTGGCCGATGGTATTTTGGATGCGGGCATTTTGGCTCGTTTAGAAGCCACTTGGCGACCCGCTCCCGAACAAAGTGCAGCGTGGATTGACCGACAAATGGGTAAAATTCAAACCGCTTTGCAAAGTATGTCTGCCGGTTTAGGTGATGCCAACTGGTGCTGTGGCAATCAATTTAGTTTGGCTGATATTGCGGTTGGCTGCGCCTTAGGCTATTTACAGTTTCGTTTTCCACAATTGCATTGGCAAACCCAATATCCCAATCTCGCGCGTCTGTACGCTAAATTGGCGCAACGCCAATCGTTTATTGAGACCTCGCCGCCGTAATAATTCCCCCGCCTAAACAGACTTCACCTGCGTAAAGCACGGCTGATTGTCCTGGGGTAATGGCCCATTGATTTTCAGTGAAGTGCAAATCAAATGTGTTTGCACTATTTGCACTTACTAATAAGCTACATGGTGAATCAGTTTGACGGTAACGGGTTTTTGCCGCATAGGCAGTTTCCTCCATTGGCGCAGTACCCGCCACCCAACTGGCCTCCATCGCTTCTAAGTCTTGACTTAAAAGCCACGGGTGATCATGGCCTTGGGCCACAAATAAGGTGTTACTGGTCATCTCTTTTCGAGCTACGTACCAAGCATCACCAGTACCATCTTGACTACCGCCAACGCCAATACCCTTCCGCTGGCCTAAAGTAAAAAATGCTAAGCCCATGTGCTCGCCTAAGACTTTGCCGTCAGTTGAGCAAATTAAACCGGGTGTACGTGGCAAGTATCGATTTAAAAACTCGCGAAAAGGACGTTCACCAATAAAACAAATTCCCGTTGAATCTTTTTTAGTAGCATTAGGCAAACCAATGTCAGCAGCAATCTTACGCACTGCTGATTTCTGCAGCTCACCCAAGGGAAATAAAACCTGACTTAATTGCGCTTGGCTTAAGCGATGCAAAAAATAACTTTGGTCTTTGCTGGCATCAAGCGCCTTTAGTAACTGAACTTGCCCATTGTTAGTTTGGACGCGGGCGTAATGTCCAGTCGCAATGAAGTCAGCGCCAAGGCTCAGCGCATGGTCTAAAAAAGCCTTAAATTTAATTTCAGCGTTACACAGCACATCGGGGTTAGGGGTACGACCAGCAGCATATTCGCGCAGAAAATCGGCAAACACCCGCTCACGATACTCAGCCGCAAAATTGACTGCCTCAACATCGATTCCAATCAGGTCGGCTACCGACACCACATCCAACCAATCTTGCCGACTTGAGCAATATTCGTCATCGTCATCGTCTTCCCAGTTTTTCATAAACAGGCCGACGACCTCATACCCCTGCTGCTTGAGAAGCCATGCAGCCACTGCAGAATCAACCCCACCGGACATCCCCACCACCACTTTTTGGTGGGTTTTCGGCCGGCTAAGGGTGGTATTTAAGGGGAAATTGGCAGGCATCATCAAAAAAATGCGAAAATTCGGATTAAGTTTTTAAGAGCTCATTGTAAAACCCCGCCCTTTTCCCCTCGATATCTTCATTATGGGATCAGAAAATTGTCGGGATACCTGCAATTAGCATCTACCTTAAAATAGATTTTTAAAAATTCGCTTTTGGAGACAAGCCATGCGCATTGGAGTGCCGCTGGAAACAAGACCTGGAGAAACTCGGGTTGCCGCTACCCCAGAAACCGTCAAAAAATTGACTGCTCAAGGACATCAAGTTGTCATCCAAAGTGGTGCTGGTATTGGCGCAAGCCAACCCGACTCTGCTTATGAAGCAGTTGGTGCCTCGATTGGCAGTGCTGCCGATGCCTTTGGCGCCGAAATTGTGCTTAAAGTACGAGCACCCCAAGAGGATGAGTTAAAGCAATTAAAGTCAGGCTCGGTTTTAATTGGCATGCTTGATCCCTTTGATAATGCTGGCATTTCTGCCATGGCAGCGCAAGGTATTACCGCCTTTGCACTCGAAGCGGCGCCACGCACTACTCGCGCTCAAAGCATGGATGTGTTGTCTTCCCAGGCCAATATTGCTGGCTATAAAGCTGTTCTCGTAGCAGCAAATGAATATCAACGCTTTATGCCGATGCTGATGACCGCTGCTGGCACAGTGAAAGCGGCGCGTATTTTGATACTCGGTGCTGGGGTTGCAGGGCTACAAGCTATAGCCACCGCTAAACGTTTAGGCGCAGTAATTGAAGCCTCCGATGTTCGCCCTGCCGCCAAAGAACAAATCGAATCACTTGGCGCCAAGTTTGTCGATGTCCCTTTTGAAACGGATGAAGAGCGTGAAATTGCTAAGGGTGTTGGCGGTTACGCGCGGCCGATGCCGGAATCGTGGATGAAACGTCAGGCAGTACAAGTTGCTGAACGCGCCCAGCAGGCCGATATTGTGATTACTACCGCCTTAATTCCAGGACGTAAGCCGCCTGTGCTTTTGCACAGTGATACCGTGGCCAATATGAAGCCTGGCTCAATTGTGATTGATCTAGCTGCAGGCCGCGGTGAAAATGGTTCAGGCAATTGTCCATTAACTCGAGCTGACCAAATTGTCATCAATCATGGTGTCAAAATTATTGGCTACACTAATTTACCCAGCATGGTCGCTGCCGATGCTTCTGCGCTGTATGCGCGCAACGTGCTCGATTTTATGAAACTAATCGTCACCCCTGAAGCGCAATTAGTCATTCCGGCTGCTGCCGATGACGATATCGTCGCCGCCTGTCTCATGTGTCGTGATGGCCAAGTTATTCGTACCAATTAATTTTCCAAGGAATTCGTCATGGATTTAGCTGCTTTCCAAAGCCTTCTCACTGTGCAAAACATTACTGTTTTTGTGTTAGCCATTTTTGTTGGCTATCACGTCGTCTGGAATGTAACACCTGCATTGCACACACCACTGATGGCGGTAACCAATGCGATTTCAGGGATCATCATTGTTGGCGCCCTCTTGCAAACTGAGGTCATCAATGGCAGTGAAATTACTACCACCAGCCTGATTGGTGCGGTAGCCGTTTTTTTAGCATCAATTAATATCTTTGGTGGCTTTATGGTTACACGCCGCATGCTCGAGATGTTTAAGAAAAAAACCCCTAAGAGCGAATAAAGAGCCTATTCATGTCAAATATCACCGCCCTCTCTTACCTCGTTTCCTCCATTTTATTCATCCTTGCGCTGCGAGGACTCTCATCGCCAACGACCTCACGCCAAGGAAATACCTACGGCATGATCGGCATGCTTTTGGCCGTTATTACTACCTTTTTCTTGCCCGACTTCAAGCCAGTCTTTTGGTTAATTGGCGCAGCAATTATTGGTGGGGCCATCATTGGTACGCTTGCAGCTAAACGCGTACAAATGACGAAAATGCCTGAGCTCGTGGCACTCATGCATTCATTTGTTGGTTTATCGGCGGTCTTAATTGCAATTGCTGCTGTCTTGCATGTGGGCCAAGAACATACTGGCGCACAAAAAATTGAATTATTTATTGGCGCATTTATTGGTGCCATTACCTTTACTGCCTCGATCGTTGCCTTTGGAAAACTTTCTGGCAAAGTGAGCGGTAAACCAGTCACCTTTAGCGGGCAGCACTTACTTAATTTAGTTTTAGCATTATCAATGCTGGGTGGCGGTATTGCTTACTATCTATTTGATAGTCATAGCGCTTTCTTAATCATGTGCGGTATTGCTTTGGTCTTGGGTGTGACACTCATCATTCCGATTGGTGGTGCCGATATGCCAGTTGTGGTTTCCATGCTGAATAGTTATTCAGGTTGGGCTGCAGCAGGCATTGGCTTTACGCTAAATAATCCCGTGCTCATCATCGCTGGAGCATGTGTAGGTTCATCGGGTGCAATTCTGTCTTACATTATGTGTAAGGCCATGAACCGCTCAATCTTAGCAGTCTTGCTCGGCGGCTTTGGCGCCGAAGTATCAGCCAGTGGCGATGATGATGGTGCCCCTAAAAATTATAAAACTGGCTCGCCAGAAGATGCAGCCTTTTTAATGAGTAATGCTGATACTGTCATCATTGTGCCGGGATACGGTCTAGCTGTGGCGCGTGCTCAACACGCACTGAAAGAGTTGACTGAAAAACTGACCCATCATGGTGTTACGGTTAAATACGCCATTCATCCTGTAGCTGGGCGGATGCCTGGCCATATGAATGTGTTGTTAGCCGAGGCTGAAGTACCTTACGATCAAGTTTTTGAAATGGAAGATATCAATAGCGATTTTGGTCAAGCCGATGTGGTGCTTATTTTGGGTGCCAATGACGTGGTTAACCCAGCCGCCCGTACTCCAGGAAGCCCCATTTTTGGTATGCCAATTTTGGAAGCGTTTAAAGCGAAAACCATTATTGTTAATAAACGCTCGATGGCGGCAGGCTACGCAGGCCTCGACAACGAGCTCTTCTACATGGATAAAACCATGATGGTCTTCGGGGATGCCAAGAAGGTCGTTGAAGATATGGTCAAGGCTGTGGAGTAAGGCTGTTAAGCCAGTTGATATAAGGCTGTAAGGGAGATTTAAAAGGGCTTGTCCAATTCCTGTCCAACTGGAGAGGAAAAATGGCATCCATTCGCAACCGCAACGGTAAGTGGCAAGCCCGCATCACCCGCAAGGGTCAACAACCCATCGCAAAGTCTTTCCTAAGCAAGCAAGATGCTGAACGCTGGGCTAGGCAAGTCGAAACTGAAATCGATAAAGGTTCGTATACCAATCTGGTCTTAGCCGATAAGTCACTCTTTAGGGACGTGATTGAACGATATATCCAAGAAGTAACGCTAACAACCAGAAGTATGCGGGAAGATACTTTTCGACTACGTGCGTTGGCTAGGCATGCCATAGGCAAACTCAAGATGACAGCTCTAACGCCCATCAAGGTTGCCGAATATCGGGACGAGCGTTTGCAAGTCGTCTCGGCAGGAACGGTCATTCGGGAATTGAGTTACTTTTCTTCCATCATTAACCACGCCAGAAGAGAATGGGGTATTAATATGATTAATCCCATACCGCTTGTTAAAAAGCCTCCCAGTCCTCAGGGTCGCAATCGCATCCTGTCCGCAGACGAACTAAGCCGCTTATTTGACGCTCTTAAACCCCGAGCGAAGAACGCCAATATTTGGCTGTTACCGCTAACTAAGTTTGCTCTTGAAACTGCCATGAGGCGAGGCGAACTATTGGGTCTGCTTTGGGAACGCATAGATATTCAAAGGCGTACTGCCCATATTCCCTTAACTAAGAATGGCACATCCCGTACCGTTCCGCTATCCCATGCAGCAATTGAAATACTATCTTCGCTTCCCCGCAATTTGAAGGGGCAAGTATTTCCCGTAACCAGCTTTGCCCTATCCGCAGCAATTGAGCGGGCTAGAACAAAGGCAAAACTGAGGAATTTCCATTTCCACGACCTACGCCACATGGCAATAACTCGTCTCGCAGAAAAGTTACCAAATCTGATTGAGCTATCAGCAGTCTCAGGGCATAGGAGTTTGGCAATGCTCAAACGGTATTACCATCCCAATGCAGAACTTCTCGCTCAGAAAATTGCTTAAGTAATAAACCTTATAGGGCGTTTAAACGCTTTACCTATTTTTTTATTTCATAGTATTTCATCACATCAATAAAGCGTTTAAACGGTCAAAGTCTAAATAAACAGGGAGTAAATCTTATTTGAAAATTTCTAGCTCAGCGTTTAAACAGCAACAACAAAAAAATTACCGAAACAGTAGTTTTCAGACAGGTTAATAAGTAAAATAAGAGTGTGTAAGCCATTGCAGTTGGTTTACTTAGTGGGGCTTAAATGAATTCATTGTTTGTCCGCCAATTTATTGGGGACGTAATTATTTATGAAAGTTAAGCCCGATGAAAACAAATCAAACTGAAATAGATGTTAGTAAGATCGAGATTGATTGGGGTCAATCCCACCTAATTCCTGCTGGCGAATATCAAGCGGTGTATGTTACTCACGAAGCGACTAACGGTAGCTTTGGACCCAAATTAAAAGTTATTTTTAGGATTGTTACTCAGGGTCCCTACTTTGAAACCTTAATACCCGCTTGGTACAACATCAAAGATGGCTCTACTGGAAAGCGTTGTGGCGGGGGGTGTACTAAATTTTGTGTAAACGGTCTAATAATGGGTAAAAGCCCACTCCATAGGAGTAATGATGATGACCGAAGCAGCAAAACGAGCAGTACCCCAAGAACTCATTGATAGCCTGCTGGCAGACTATCAAAAGCCAGAAGACCTCATTGGCGAAAATGGCCTACTTAAGCAATTAACCAAGCTACTAGTAGAAAAAGCCTTAGAGGCCGAGATGAACACCCATCTGGGCCATGATAAAAATCAGCCCATCCAAAATACTACCGGCAATGCTCGTAATGGCAAGAGTCGTAAAACGTTAACGGGTGAGTTTGGCCAACTACCCATTGAGATCCCCAGAGATCGCCAGGGTAGTTTTGAGCCCCAACTCATTCCCAAGCACCAAACCCGCTGGGCCGGTTTTGATGAGAAGATTTTGTCCTTATACGCTAGGGGCATGACCGTTCGAGAAATCCAAAGCCACTTAGAGGAGATGTATGGAGCTGAGGTCTCGCCTACCCTCATCTCAGCTGTCACTGAGGCTGTAGTCGAAGAAGTTAAAGCGTGGCAAGCTAGACCTTTAGATACGCTTTACCCCATCATTTACCTAGACTGTATCCATGTCAAAGTCAGAGACTCGGGTGTGGTTAAAGCCAAAGCGGTCTACCTAGCGATT
>NZ_JAJVCR010000009.1:0-102155 GCF_021395195.1 Polynucleobacter sp. IMCC 29146
GCAAGAGCGGCTATGCGTTGATCGCTAAAGTGAGCAACAAAACCTCGGATCTGGTGAGCCAGGCCATCATTACTAAATTAAACCCCATGACCCCACTCGTTAAAACCCTGACTTTTGACAACGGGAAGGAATTTGCCGAACACAGCAGAATTGATACTGCCCTCAAATCCACTACTTACTTTGCTGATCCTTTTGCTAGTTGGCAACGCGGATCGAATGAAAACTTCAATGGCTTGCTTAGGCAATACATCCCCAAGAAAAGACTGTTATCGACTGTGACTGACGAGGAGCTTAGAATGATCCAAGACCGATTAAACAACCGACCCAGAAAACGATTAGGATTTAAAACACCGAGTGAAGTCTTTATGCAATCTTTAAACCGTGTTGCACTTCGTGTTTGAATTCACCTTTTAAATATGATTGCTTAGTTATAAATTTAGCGCCAGCCTAAAGAATATTTTATGATTCATATAGTATCTTAAAAAAATAATTGCTATTAAATTTAATTTATTTTCTGGTGGTCATGCTGATTTAGATTGATGGTTGGCCTCTGGCAACCTAGGATCAAAGCTAAACAGTGTTTTTCTGCAATAAAGCATTGCGGCGAAATTGAGGGTCTCTTAAAGTAACACTCAAATAGTTCGAATCCCTAAGGCCCGTACCGGACACATGCTTTACGTCTGGTACCGACCACATGGTTTACACGCCGATAAAGCCCATCTTCGTACTTTCATTCCACGGCATAGAGTGGTCCCTCCTATGCCAAAAACTGTAAAGTATGTGTCCGGTATAAAGTGTTAACTATGTGTCGAGTCGTACATATTAAGCCTCGCTCTGCGGGGTTTTTTTATTTTCCAAACTATTAGGCATGGATTGTGATTCTCATACCTAAGGCACCAAGGACCTTGGATACAGTATCAAAGCGAGGTTTTGTATTAGGCTTTAGAGCTTTATATAAGGCTTCTCTAGTAATGCCGCTTGATTTAGAAATCTCAGCCATGCCTTTTGCCCTAGCGATATGTCCCAAGGCAGTCGCCAATTCGGCATCATCACCATCAGCAATAACTTGATTCAAATACTCAGTCATCGCGCGCTTACTTTTCAGATGGCGAGTCATGTCAAATTCAGCTAAACCACTGACTTTTATTTTCTTTTCTGTTTTGACGGTTTTCATTTAATCCTCCAATAGCTTGGCTAATTTTTTTACCACTTTAATATCATTCGATTGACTGGACTTATCCCCGCCACCCAGCATCACAATAATCGTTTTCCCCCTCAATACGTAATACATGCGCCAACCAGGCCCAAACTTTTCCCGCATTTCATAAACGCCATCAGTCAAAGCCTTAACATTACGCTTTATCAATGCCGATCTCATTGCCGCTGGCCTAGCGCCCTTTGACCCTGAATCCATTTCATTCAAAGCAGCTCGGTTGATGTTAAACGAATTAGATGAACATGCTAAAGCTGGAGAAAGCTTTGCTTTTGAGACCACTTTATTGGAGCTCATTACCACTCAACGTATTCAGGAATGGAGAGATTTGGGCTATGACGTCAAACTCTGGTTTATTGCACTAAGCTCCCCTGAATTAGCCATCTCTCGCGTAGCTGAGCGGGTGGCACAGGGAGGTCACAATATTCCTGAAGATGTTATTCGAAGGCGATATAAGGCGGGATTAGAAAATCTCTCAAAATATCAAAAAGTTGTAAAATCATGGGTATTGTTAAATGGCGACAAAACTCCACCGGAGCAAATTGACCAAGGTTAACTATGACTATTCCAAATAACGACATTCGTAATTCACCAGATCCCGATATCGCTGGATCCTACTATGCTATGCAACGCGCCGGTCAAGCAGCGATTGACCTAGCCATTCAAACGAACACCGCAATCGTAACCATGGTTGATGGCAAGATAGTTCGGATCCCAGCTTCTGAGCTCATTAAAAAGCGCCAGCCTGGCGTCTAAGTACCGTTGGCCGCGAGTTCGACTTTGAGCAAAGCGAAAAGCGGTGGACACTAACTTTGTGTAGCAAAGTTATGTGGAAGTCAATCCCGCCCGACCCACTAAGCTGGAACTCAAGCAATAAATTTGTCGGTTTACCCAACCTACCAGATATATGAAAGCCCCTTGAGAAAAATAAACCTATCGTTATTGATAGGTTTTTTCTTTTAAAGGCATTTGTAGAACTAGTAATTCAGCATAGCCATCTAATACTTTTATTTCAAAGGGCTTTTCTTTGGCCGAGGCAAAAATATTTTGCTTAGCACCAATAACAACACCATCAATATAGACTGCTCCACCAATTACAACTAAAAATATTCCATCTACATTATCTGCAGGCCTTACTAAATAAGATGTGAAGCTAGGCATCCTTAGTAAACCAATGCCAAGACCAACATCAACCTCAAAATGATCCCAAGAAAATTCGGGAGACTTCAGACCCCATATCGATTGGGGTACCGATGGTAAAAATTGCCTGCTAGTAAAATGATGTTTTGGCCCTTGAATAAATTGACTCTTTTTTTCCGGCAAGAATTTTGCCCCTGGATCATGCATGGATCTCAACGTTAAGTAATCGAGACCCAATGGGCCGGCAACTATCGGGCCATATCCAGTGTAGGCACCAGCATAATGAACAATGTATGGTCCTATGGCATGCCGACCAAAATATCCAGAGCCCTCTATAAATACCTGGAATTGATTCTGCACATGAAAATGGAGAGGGTTAGTAATGTTAGGCAGTTGCTTGATTAAATATGACTGAGGAGATCGACTATCGTCAATCTCCCTCTCAAAATAATCCTGCCGATAATATTTAAGACCGTTAGGTTGCTCATGATATGAAAGAGCCTCCTCTTGGTTTGCAATCTTTATCATTAAGATTCTTTCAGATATTTACTCTATTTTGGCGCCTGAGTCTCGAACTCTTTGCCCCCACTTCGTGTACTCCGTCTGAATGAATGCTGAAAATTCTGCTGGACTATTACTCTTAAGAGACTCAGATCCGAGTTCATTCAATCGCTTAATTACATCTGGGTCGTCCAAGATGGCATTTAATTCCTTATGTAGCTTATCAATAATGGGCTTAGGGGTTCCGGCAGGCGCCAAAAGGCCTAACCAAGCACCACCATTAAAACCAGTAAGGCCCTGCTCATCTAAAGTTGGCACATCTTGCGCAAACTGTGAACGAGTCAGACCACCCGTTGCTACAGCCTTTAATTTCCCAGCCTTAATATGTGGCATCAGAGTTAACATCGTGTCAAAGGTCATATCGACCTGTCCAGACATTACATCAATTTGAGACTGTGCACTTCCTTTGTAGGGAATATGTGTAACATTAATTCCAGCTTGGCGCGTCAACATACTCATCAATAAGTGACTAGTACTTCCATTACCAATCGATGCATAGGTTAGCTGACCTGGATTTGCCTTGGCCTTTTCAGTTAATTGCTGAATTGTATTAATGCCAGTTTTAGGGCTAGTGACAACTACATATGGTAACCATGACACCAATCCAATAGGAGCAAAGTTCTTACGTGGATCATAGGTAAGATTGGTGTATAGATTAGGGTTAATCGCTAACGGGGCAGTTGCACTCAATACCAAGGTGTACCCATCTGGCGCTGCTTTGGCAACAAATGCAGAACCCATACTCCCACCTTGGCCCGCTTTGTTGTCAACAATAAAAGTCTTGCCAAATTTATTGGTAAATCTTTCTGCCAAAACACGAGCAACAGTATCGGTAGCAGTACCCGGGGGAAATCCAACTATGATAGTAACCGTTCTATCAGGATAATTTGCAATCGACTGCGCGGCAACATTACCACCAAACAAAAGAATGCAGCTGATTACTACAAAAGATTTTATTAGCCTCATATACGCCCCTTTTTTTAGGATTTTATTTACTTTCTACTATCGCCACAATTTGTCCTTCTGCAACCGTATCTTCCTCGGAAACCTTTAATTCAATTAATGTCCCTGGCTCTTCAGCAATCACTGGAATCTCCATTTTCATGGACTCAAGAATCATAATAATGTCACCCTCCAGAATTTCTTCTCCAACTTGTTTTTTTATTTTCCATACTGAACCAGTTACCTCAGAGCATAATTCATTTTTTTTCATCATATCCTCTTAATTGTTATTTTTAGCCATAATTTCAGATAGCGAGTTCGTGTGAATCTTTCCACACTTAAATTCACTAGAATTTAAGGCCTGCAATAAAGCAGGGATATTATTTTTAACACCCTCGATTTCAAATTCCTTTAAAGCCTCTTTTAGACTTAATATTGCTTGCTCTCTTGTATTTTCGTACGCAATGACCTTAGCAATCATCGGATCATAAAAAGGCGTTACATCTCGGCCTTGTGCATATCCAGTCTCTACACGGATATTTTTGCTTGTCGGGGGACGAAAAATAGTCAATTTACCAGGTGATGGGAAAAAACGTTTGGGGTCTTCCGCATAGACTCTTGCCTGTATTGCATGACCTTCAATAGAAATATCTTTTGGCAAAACTACGTCCAATCTTGCACCTGCAGCTAATAGGATTTGTGATTGCACTAAATCCACACCCGTGACCTCCTCTGTAACGCCATGCTCCACCTGAAGGCGAGTATTCATTTCCAGAAAGGCGAAAGATTTATCTTCGCCCATTAGCATTTCCACAGTACCAATGTTGTCATACTGCATCTCGCTCATCACTCGAGTCACATTATCAGCAACCGAATCAATTACTTCCCTATTTATTCCTGGGGCACCAGCCTCTTCTATTACCTTTTGATGCCTTCTCTGAATAGAGCAATCACGTTCATATAAGTGACGTACCGAACCGTATTGATCGCCTAATATTTGTATTTCTATATGCCTTGGGCGCTCCAGGAGCTTTTCTAAATACACTTCGGGGTTGGAAAAGCCTCTTTCAGCCATAGATCTCGCTCGCTCAACTGCCTCAAATAATTGAGCTTCATCATAAGCTGGAAGCATACCTATGCCGCCGCCGCCAGCAGCTGGCTTAACTAAAACGGGATATCCAATCTTGCGCGCTGCTGCTGCAACTTTCGCCTGGTCAGGGGGTAGAACCTCTGAACCTTGCCCTACTGGTAATCCATATTGTCGAGCCAATTCTCTTGCTTTTGTCTTATGCCCCATCGCCTCAATCCATTTTGGACTAGGCCCTATAAATACTTTATCTAAGGCGACTACACCTGAGGCAAACCCAAAATTCTCAGATAAGAATCCATAACCAGGATGAATCGCATCAGCATTTGATTCTTGTAAAACTTTTAATATCCGGTCCTGATTAAGATAACTCTCTTTTGCGGGTGAGGCTCCAATATAATAGCTTTCTGAAGCATAAGCCAAATAGGGCGCTCCAGCATCAGCTTCAGAATAGACGGCAACTGAGGGAATCGACATTTCATTCAATGCTCGTAATACCCTAGCGGCAACCGCACCTCTATTAGCAACCAAGACCTTATTTAATATCATAAATTTAATATGCTGTAGGCCATGTGCGCATTAAATGCTCACCTACGCCATTACTCAAACGCATACGATGCACTTCAAGCATGCGAATAAGGTAATCGCGGGTTTCGCTCGGTAAGACTACGGATTGAACTGCATACATTGAGGCAATATCCCAAACATTACTCCCCTTAGCCATCTCAGTAACAGCTTCTTCATAGCCATCATCCCCTGGATTTAAGCCATGGACAATGCTAGTCGCAAAATTTGGATCCATAAAACTAATCTCAGCAGTTGGCCAGGCTGCAAATTCATCAGAATTTCTCCCGCCACCCATATTCAGATAAGCCTGTCCATAACTCTTACGCATAACTACTGTGATTTTTGGGACTGTTGTGAGTGATACTGCGCTCATAAAATTAATAATTTTTCCTGGCGCGCGTTTACGCTCCGCATCTAATCCAATAATGAATCCAGGTGTATCAACCAGCATAACAATTGGGATATTGAAGGAATCGCACATCACGATAAAATTTGTTGCCTTCTCGCAAGCTTCGGTATCCATCGCACCACCCTTCACCAAAGGATTATTAGCAATAATCCCAACTGAATACCCATTTAAGCGCGTTAGCGCTGTTACTAAGACCTTACCAAAACGAGGTTTCAATTCAAAATAACTGCCAGTATCAACAATTGTCAGGATTACTTTGCGAACGTCATATACCTGAGTTCTTTTTTCTGGCAACAAATCCAAAATATTAGTCATTTGACTACCAGAATCTTTCGGCACAGGATAAACAGGTGGAGCTTGTTTATGATGGGCTGGCATATAAGATAAGAATTCCTTGATTGCATCCAAAGCTTCCTCATCTGTTTCTGCAACTCTATCAATGAGTCCAGTCGTTTCGCTATGAAGCTTCCATCCACCAATTTCCTCTGGATCAACTTGCTCTTTAATTGCCAAAGAGACCAGCTGAGGACTAGATACGGCCATAATGGCGCCTTTGCGCATCACACTAAAGTCGGAATACCCCGTATACCAAGTAGAAGATCCGTAGCAATATCCCAACACAGCACTTGCCCAAGGTGTTTCGCGCATTCTTCGGTATTGTGTAGGGTCATTACCCAACATAGAGCCCATACCTTTTGAACCCATCGTATCTGGCATCCTTGCACCCGAGGATTCGCCGAGAAAAACAATTGGCAAACCTCTTTGGGTTGCCACTCGCTTCATTTGCCCAATCTTTTTGCCGTTTGTAGCACTACTTGAAGCACCCTTTACTGTAAAGTCATTTGAGACAACTGCAACATCTCGACCGTCAATTTTTGCGTATCCAGTGATCTTCCCATCTGCTGGGGTCTTTTCTCTATCGGACTCAACAGCTGATGATGTCCCAAAGAGTCCAGACTCTATAAAACTATCCTGATCTACCAAATAAGAGATTCTCTCTCTTGCATTTAGGATGCCATCGTTTTTTCTTTGCTCAAGCTTTGCAGCAGACCCCATGGCCAAGGCTTTTATTTTTTTCTCATTATATTCTTGCAAAATTTTTTCAAATGCCATTGCTTTAATCCTGTTCTACGTTAAATTTTCATGTGCATAAATAATATGGTTTGCTTGAAGGCGGCTTAATTCCTCTTTCGAAAAACCACCAACTCGAGCAAGCACGGAAAGAGTATCTTCACCAATACGCTTTCCTGTATGCCGTATTTCCCCAGGAGTTCTTGAAAGTCGCGGGACTGGTGCAGCCATAGCAACTGCCCCTAGCTCCTCATCACTCACTTTTGATATCGCGTCTCTATCCTTGTAGTGAGAATCCTGGAAGATATCCGCCATATCAAAAATACGAATTCCTGGGACACTTGTAGAGTTGAGTTTTTCTTCAACAGCGTCAACACTCAAACTACTGGTCCATTGATTGATTAGGCGATCCAATTCCAAATAATTTTTAGAGCGTTCTATTGCGCTATAAAAACGAGGGTCACTAACTAATTCTGGTTGCCTCATGCAATCTTCAGCTAATCTTTTAAATAAAGAATTTCCCATTGCCGTGATATGAACAAAGTGACCATCATTCGTTTCATATAAATTATTTGGAGTACTTCCTGGCAAACGAGAGCCTGTTCTATTAGCTATAACACCTAATTGGTCAAATGCTGAAATATGGGGCTCCATAAAACTAAAGGCGCACTCATATAACGCAGTATCTATAGTCTGCCCTTGCCCATCTTTAGCTCTTGCCAATAGTGACATCACTACGCCAAATGCTGCATAAAGCCCGGTGATGTAATCAGTCAAAGAGACTCCAACCCTTGTAGGAGGGCGATCAGGATCTCCAGTGATATGCCTTAATCCACTAAGCGCTTCACCAATCACACCGTATCCAGTCCGCTGGCTATATGGGCCCGTTTGACCAAATCCACTAATCCTTGCCATGATCAAGCTGGGATTAATAGTCTTTAGATCCTCATAGCCTAAACCCCACTTCTCTAGACCGCCAGGTCTAAAGTTTTCAACGATCACGTCGATCTTTGGAATCAGCTTTCGAATAACTTCTTGACCTTCAGATGTTCTAAGATCAACTGAGATAAGTGACTTATTTCTAAAAATACTAGATGCATATAGTGACTTATCTTTAACGTGATGTCCCATCGTACGAACTGCATCTCCTTCAAAGGGCTCAACCTTAATTACCTCAGCCCCAAAATCGGCCAATAATCTTCCACAAAAAGGACCAGCAATAGTTGATCCCATTTCGAGAACTCTATATCCCGATAATGGTCCACAGGTTTGATCTAATTTATTCATATTTAGCCCTACAAGACGAAACTTTCGTATCGTCGTAATGCATCCTTAGCGCTGCGAATGTTTTGTCTTCTTAATTGTTCTGCAAGATCGGCATCACCACTTCGCATAGCTCCTAAAACAGCTTGGTGCTCCATTAGACCTATAGAAGCGCGTCCGGGTAAGATTAGAATTCTGCGGATAATTGCTTGGGTTTTTTCATAAACCATATCGAGCATATTGGTTAAAACCGGATTATTTGCAGCTAATAACATGCGTCTTCTAAATAGTCCATAGCCCGCTAAAAATGATTCGTAATCCTGATTCTCAATGTAGCGCATCATTTTGCCGTTAAAAAGATCCACGAGATCTTGCCATGAATCTGGAGAAGCATTTTGGGTTGCTAATCGAGCGCACAGTCCCTCTAAAACCTCTCGGGCGTCATAAATTTCGAATACTTGAGAAAGGTCTAGGCGAATTACAACTGCGCCACGGTTTGGAATACGCTCAATTAATCCGCGTTGCTCTAAGCCAATAAAAGCCTCGCGAATAATATTACGGGGCACTAGAAACTCTTCGGCTAACTCACTCTCTCCTAATTTAGCGCCAGGTGCAATCTCTTGCTTAGCGATGCGTTCACGCAAGATATTCTGAATATCCAAACTTCTTTTATTCGAAACAACAAGACCCAGAGCCGGCTTATCTTTGCCCGCTCTGATATTGCTCTGCGTTCCTTTTTCTTTGGAAATGACCATTTGTTTACCTTTTAGCCACTTTAATATTTTGATAACAATATTGTCAACAATTTTGTTAATATTTTGAGAAAGATCAATTATCCACCCTTATATTGATTTTTTACTTGCTAAGCTATTGTTTTTAATGAATTTATTATTTAGAGAAACATCTAGGTTCAGTTGATAATTTGTCGGTTTACCCGACAAACTAGCATCGATGCCACCTGACTCCAATATTCCGCTTTCTGCTCCCAAAAGACCCACTGTCTATGCCTCACCCAAGACCAGGCAGAAATAGGCCAATATCTTGCGTACTTTTTTAAAACAATTAGACATCTTTTAATCCGTTGGTCGTGGGATCGACTTTGAGCAAAGCGAAAAGCGGTGGACACTAACTTTGTGTAGCAAAATTATGTGAAAGCCAATCCCGCCCGACCCACCAGCATTACCGAAGCCTCACTTCTGCAGGGCTTTTATTGCTTACATCATCCCTCCAAATAGCTCTTTAAAGCCTGTTTTAGAGCTATTTTTTGGCTAGGAAATCAACCCCAAATCCATTAAAAAAATAGACATGCCGATCTGGAAGAAACTAAACAACGTTATGTCACGTTACGACGCGGATGACACTTACTACTACCTTGGTGCAGAAGTAATTCGAAATAATGCAGATTCTCTTTAACCATTACTTAAGTAACCTCAAGAATGAGGTTGCCCTCTGTGCTGCCTCGTCGTAACTTGGCCTGTAATTCAGTACATCAATTTCAGAAAACTGGGCTTTTAGCACTGCCGCCCTGCTAGCAATTTGGTTAATAAATTGCTCAGCATTCTTTCGCAAGAACTTAGCCGCTTTTACTAAGGCTTCAGGCTCGCGCTCAATAACTAAAGACAGATCAAATAAATCACGGGCAGTAGTCCTGTCACCTCGATGCCATAATTTCTTTGCCACAATCTCTGTAGCAGTTTCTACTCGAATAGGCTGCCCACTAATATTCCATATTTCAAATGGCGCTTCAGTTAAGTTTGGGGATACCACAAAGTCGATCTCCCCTTCTGGACGAATTAACTTAACGAAAGTGCTTTGATCTTCAACATAGTCCGTACTTACCGCTGCAGCGACATCGCTTAAGCGCGGAGTAACAAACCCTAGATACTGAGGGTCTGGCATAAAGATATCAATATCTTTGCTAAGGCGATGCTGATAGCGAATCATCAACACTGTGCCTCCGCCAAAAGTCCAGTATGGATCAGGAGTTCCGTGATTCTTGATATCTTCAATAATCGAAAGCGCATGGGGTAATAAATCTTTCCACACACCTTCAGGAAGCTCGCTCTCTATAAAATTACTCATAGATTAAGCCCAAGCCGATCTTGGTGAATGCATCTCATGCGCCCACCGATTAATATTTTTCCAGATGAACTTAGGCGCCACATGATTCATCGCTGCCGCCTCTTCAACTGCAGCCACAATAATTTCTAATGGCGCTTCATCCAATAAAGTTGCTACATGGGGGTAGATGCTCTCGGGTAACTCTCCACATGCCAACGAATGAGATAAGTTCCTGCTTTGCAACTTAGTCTTATAACTAACACTAGCCGTCTTACTGGCCATATCTAAGCCACGATGTTTTTTACTGTGCTCTTGAGTAATCACATCCAAACCCAGCAACGATAGCAAAGATAGCAACTTAGCTGCGCCCAAATCATTCAAACTACCCTTCTCCAGATGATGGATAGTCGATCTTGAAAGGCCGCAAAGCTTTGCCAACCGGTCTTGGGATAAACCCAGATCAGTACGACGCTGCCCGACTTTGAGACCGATTTCGCGTAAGTTCATAAATGTACTATAGCATAAATTGTGTAATATATTACACATTATTTTAATGAGGTTGATCCAGCAATCACCAAGACTTTGAACTTTGCACCAATTTACAATCGCACACTCATTTTTTGTCGTATAGAACAATGATTTATATAGGGTGTTGAATTGCACGCAAACTAATCCAATTAGCGCCCTAATTTGCTACCAATTTCAGCCCAGTATCCGCTCAATATAGGCTGCCACTCACAGATAACCTGATCATTTAGATGGATTAAAGTTAAATACAAATGCTAGATCAGCTTTGGACGCAAATTAACATATCGATGGGCACCGATTTAATAAAAACCATAGAATAGCGTTAATTTCTATTTTTTGAGAGTTTATTCATGAATCATTATCTAGATAGCTGCTTAATTACTTCACCTATTTTTAGCCGAGCAAAAGTATGGTTAAAGCTACGTGAAAGCGCCTTCCAATGAAAGCACCTGATAAGCGCTGCTGCGGATCGGGTGTTTGCATTATTAATGATCTGGGCGAGTGCTGGTGCGGCCAGGTATGGAATGGAGAGAAGATGGTCGCCCCTAGTTTAGGCATAGATACGATCAGCAAACAAACACAAGAATCAGATCCCAAGAAATTGACGTCCAAGTCTTAAATAACTGCACCCTATATTCAAATAAATTACGATTATGTATGTTAAAAAAGGAATGTCACTATCCTGAACTTGCTTTTGTTGATATTGAAACTACGGGATCTCATTTTGAGCGTGATCGGATTACAGAAATAGGGATCAAAACCTTAGCTAACGAAGAAATCAGCACGTGGGAGGCATTAGTCAACCCACAAATTTTTATTCCTCAGCATATTCAACGTCTTACCGGTATATCACCATTAATGGTGGCAGATCAACCTATTTTTGAGGAACTTGCTACAAAAATAAAAGAGGGGTTACAGGGTAAAGTCTTTGTGGCACATAACGCCCGTTTTGACTATGGATTTATCAAAGCCTCTTTCAAGCGAATAGGTATTGAATTTAAGCCTAAAGTTTTATGCACTGTAAAGCTTTCAAGGCTACTATTTCCTGATCAGCCGCGCCATAATTTGGATACCATCATCAACGTACATCAATTGAGCGTGAGCGCTAGACATCGTGCATTGGGAGATGCGGACTTACTTTTACAGTTTTGGCGAGTATGTGAGCAAGCAGTTGGAAAAGAGCGCCTTCTTGAGGCCTTAAATCAATTAATAGGTAACGCTAGTTTGCCATCAAATATAGATCAAGTATTAATTGACTCAATTCCAGATGGCCCAGGCTGCTATATCTTTTATGGCGAAAATAAGAATCCACTTTATATTGGGAAAAGCATTGCTATGCGAAGTAGGGTAATGGGACATTTTCAAAGCGCCTTAACACAACGTAAGGAAATGAAGCTTTCACTCCAAGTTAGAGACATAGATTGGATTGAAACTAGCGGAGAATTAAGCGCTCTAATTTTAGAGTCAAGATTAATCAAAGAACGTATGCCTAGCATGAATATAAAGTTACGTCGCTCTAAGGACCTATGCGCTTGGAGTTTAGAGAGGGATGCAATTGGAGTACTCAGGCCATCACTAATAACTCACCATAATTTATCTCCAGGACTGCAAGAAAACTTATATGGTTTGTTTTATAGCAAGAGGGATGCAAATGCTTATTTAAAGGCAATTTCGAAAAAGTATCGACTTTGCGAGGCATTACTTTGCCTAGAGAAGCAGATTGAAGGCAAGTCTTGTTTTGGATATCAAGTAAAACAATGTAGCGGAGCTTGTGTAGGTGTCGTACCAATCGAAATACATAACCTACAGTTAAAAACAGCTATGGATTTATATAAGGTTCAAATCTGGCCTTATTCTGGAGCGATAGCAATTCAAGAGGGCAATGAAATGATCGTAATTGATAAATGGTGCTACCTAGGTGTCGCTATTAATCAAGATGAGCTATACGAATTAGCCGCTTTTGGGGATGCCGAATTTGATCTTGATATTTATAAAATTATTAAGAAAGCTTTATCTGGGCGATATAAAAAACAAGTAATACTCTTAGATTTAAAGCAAAATAGCGACAACTAATACAAAGTAGTTAGTTTATTTTGAGACGAGCGCTTTTACGGGTTTTTTCATAAAAGTAATTAGGTTTAGATTTGACCCAACTAATAAATTTTTTAATTTCAGCTTGGTTCCTAAGGCTTGAGGCGTTATTTAATTCTTTTGCTAATTCAGTTTCTGTAAAGTGAGCATGAATTTGTTGGTGGCAAATACGGTGCAGGTATTCAGTCGTTTTGCCACCTTTAGATTTTGGAACCAAATGATGGGCATCTTTTTGTGAATCGGGAATAGGACGCTCACAAATTGGACAAATTAATTCGTATATCTGCTTATTAATGGGTGATGAATGCAAAATCATTTTCTGACGAATTTTCCCGATCATTTAGAATTTTTTTAATTAGGAATTGAAGGGTTTAGCAGTTTATGGGGGTTTTAGGCCATTTTTCTATACCGTACTAGTTTAGTAAATAAGTCTTAAACTTGCACGATGCCAAAATTTTGCGTTAATTGATGTATTTCTGGAAAAAATGAAAAATTTAAATAGGCTGATCTTAATTCTGGGCGATCAATTAGATCTTCAGGGGTCGGCGCTCAAAGACTTCAACGCAAAAAATGATGAAATCATCATGATTGAATCGATAAACGAGGCCCAGTATGTTTGGTCACATAAGGCTAAAATTGCATTATTTTTATCTGCCATGCGGCATTTTGCGCAGGCCCTAGAAGAGCGGCAATATCCCCTTACCTACATAAAGGAATCTACGCTACCCATTGTGGAGGTCTTGCGGCAGCAGCTTATTCATAAAAAAATTTCACGCCTAGTTTGCGTTCTGCCAGGGGAGTGGCGCTTAAAGGTTGCTATAACAGAGCTAGCACAGGACTTAAGCTTAGAACTTGAGATGCGGGAGGATGAACATTTCTTTTGTTCACGCCAAGATTTCGTCAACTGGACTGCTGGTAAAAAAGAATTAAGGCTCGAATACTTCTACCGTTTGATGCGTAAAACTCACGGCATCTTGGTCGATGCTGACGGCAATCCCGAGGGCGGGCAATGGAATTTTGACCAAGATAATCGTAAACCCTATCCTAAAAAGGGCCCTGGAATAATTGATCCTCCACCTACATTTGAGCCAGATCCGCTCACTCGGAAGGTCTTGGCTTATGTAAATAAGAAATATAAAGATCATCCTGGAAATTTAGATCAATTTTATTGGCCCGTAACAAGAGATCAGGCCCTAAAGGCCTTAAATTATTTTGTTAAATATCGCTTGCAGAATTTTGGAACTTTTCAAGATGCCATGTGGACTGACACCCCGTTTGGTTGGCATTCACTGCTGTCTAGCGCACTGAATCTTAAGTTACTGAATCCGCGCGAGGTTATTGCGACCGTATTAATTGCTTGGAAAAAATATGGCTTAGATTTATCTACTGTTGAAGGATTTATAAGACAGATTTTGGGTTGGAGAGAATTTGTACGAGGCATGTATTACCTTGACATGCCACAAATGAGCCAAGCTAATTATTACAACCATCAGCGTCCTTTACCGAAGTGGTATTGGTCGGGTAAAACTAGTATGGCCTGCATGAACGATACGATTAAACAAACACTTGAGTATGGCTATGCACACCATATTCAGCGTTTAATGGTTACTGGTAACTTTGCTTTGCTAGCCGAAATACTCCCAAGTGAAGTTAGTAATTGGTATTTAGCTATTTATGTTGATGCCATTGAGTGGGTTGAGCTTCCTAATACAGTTGGCATGGCTTTATTTGCTAATGGGGGAAGATTTACAAGTAAACCCTATATTGCGAGCGGTGCATATATTAAGCGAATGAGTAATTATTGTGGTTCATGCAAATATAAACCAGAGGTTCGTTTTGGTGAAACTGCTTGTCCAATAACAACGCTCTATTGGAATTTTCTGATCAAGCATCGCGCACAGTTTGATGCAAACCCTCGGACTAGATTAATGACGGCGAATTTAAAAAAGATTAGTGATCCCGATCAAAAGGCTATAAAAAAGCATGCTCAAGAATTATTAAGTCAGTTGGATGGGCTTTAATCTAGCTACCAGCCAATTTAGTAAATAAGTTTTACACTTACTAATTAATGTCCTTAGTTATTAATTTATAGGAGTTATGGTGAGAATAGAAGATACCGATCCAGCCAGACATGCTGGTATTGAATACCCAATGGAAGTTGGTGCCCCAGTTTTTGCACCGATTAAAGTGGTTGAAGAGAAAGATAAAGCGGTTAATGTTGCACGACAAAATGCAAAGTTAGAGTATGACCGCATTATGGAGCAGGCTGAAGTTTTGATGAAGCAGGCCAGAGCTTTACAGGCAAGACTAGATGCAACTGAAATGGTGCATTGTGCAAAGTTTAGCTTTAACCCAATTCATGGAAAAACTTATCATCTTTATTATGATGAACGTAATTCTGTGAATCTATTAATTCAGAGTGGGCCTAAAGATTGGAGCTGTGGAATCCCTAATAAGTGGATTTATTCAATGGCTGTAAAAAAATTAGGCGATAGTACTTGGGCAATCGTTGAAGACGAGTAAATCCTATGCGCTATTTTTTTAGGACGGCGTCAGCAACACACCGAAAGCCAATATAAACCACTGCTATATCACTTGGCTTTGATTCGACATCAGATTCTTGTTGCCGCTCAGGCCCGTACCACCAAGAGGCACCGCGGGTAATATATCCACCATTACGCTCAGTAGCGGTCCACTCCCAGACGTTACCACCCATGTCATATAAACCATTAACACCGGGTTTAGTTGTACCAACCTGAACATGACCTGTGCCACGATTGAGTGCGCCCGCTGGAGCTAAGCCCCTATAATCACCGCAGCCACTTAAACAATGAGAAGTAGTCGGATTCACCCCTCCTGGATATGAATAGCGCTGCCCTTTGATATATCCAGTTGGCGGGTTAGCTCGCTGCTCTAAAAATGCCGCTGAAGTCCACTCTGCATCTGTTGGCAAGCGCTTGCCATAGAAACGGCAAATAGAGTCAGCCTCCTTTTGATTGAGATGTACTGCGGGCTCAGTTTCTTTTGCCGGTACCCCATAAGGCGTTTTCCAGGTCCAGCCAGGTTTTTTTACAAATCCCCCTTCATAAGAAAGGCCACCTCCATTTTTCTCGGCAGCACTGACAAAATTAAAGCTAGATGCAAAACCTTTGACATCCCCAATAGTCATCTCGGTCTGATCCCAAATCAAATTACCAATTTGTACTGTAGGGATCAAAGAAATAGGCGCGCTTTGGCTAGGAGAAGAGCCAAGGAGGAAATACAAGGCACTGGCCATAAGAACAAAGCTAAAAAGAATATGGGTGTGATCGACTTTTTTCATAAAGAAATCATAGTGTTAAATTGCACGCTACATTGCAGCGAATTTCAGCTCACCATCTTTTTAATATAGGCGGCTTGCGAAAAAAAATCTCATCATGAGGGTGAATCATAATTTGCTGCAAATGATGGATTAATTTTGATTGCAAACCAACATTACGGCATCCTTGAGAGGATAAACCATTACTTTAGAAGCGCTTTAAAAGACAAACCCCACCAATTCTAGTGAGGGTTTGCTTTGCTGATGGGGCACTAGGTCTTGAACTTGGGACTAAATGGGATCTCTAGGGCTAACACCCCCTACAATGAGGAGATGTTGATACAAATCATAAACCTACTACTTCAAGTATTTGTAAGCATTGTCGCCGGAGCCTGTCTTTTGCGATGCTATATCCAATGGCTTGGATCTAATCTTGGGGCTGGTCAAATTAAATCCATTGGGTCTTATTTGTTCCCTCTCACCAATTGGATCATTCTGCCAATTCGCCGAATTATCCCTAGCCCAGGCCGATTCGACACTGCTAGTTTTCTTGCTGCCTATGTTCTAGTTTTAGGCAAAACAATTATCCTATCTTGGATATCTGGGCTAATACCTTTGACTGCATCTTCGCTGATTATTACCTCGATTGAGCTTTTAGACTTAACCATTTCAGGTCTCATTTGGCTAGTTTTTGCAAGCGTCATTCTCTCTTGGATCAGTGCTGGCTCTCCAATCCAATACCTTATATCTCTTTTAGTTGAACCACTTCTTAGGCCTATTCGACGAGCAATACCCAATCTAGGTTCACTTGATTTATCACCTCTCGTCTTATTATTAATTTTGCAAGTATTGCAGATTATTTTAAGTAATCTAAAGTAGAAAAAATAAATTGGCGTCACGCATAATGCATAAACTAGTTCGCCTTGGGTTTTTAATTCCCCCTGGCAACCCTAATGCTGAAGGTGAAGTGATTAAGATGGCGCGCCCAGCTAATTGAAACGCTAATTTGCCCCTAAGGAACATTTTTTATTCATTTGGGCACAAATTTTTAGTATCGATGCGGCTGCGGTTGAGGTACTTGATGCATCTC
Organism: Polynucleobacter sp. IMCC 29146; assembly: GCF_021395195.1. Taxonomy (NCBI): domain Bacteria; kingdom Pseudomonadati; phylum Pseudomonadota; class Betaproteobacteria; order Burkholderiales; family Burkholderiaceae; genus Polynucleobacter; species Polynucleobacter sp. IMCC 29146. The sequence continues at coordinate 17,322 of NZ_JAJVCR010000009.1, forward strand.
CATCAGCGGGGGCACTCGCTGAAATCATGATTTCAGCAGATTGGTCACTTAATGGAACAACTTTTAAGGTAATGCTTTTATTATTTTCTGACACTTTCAGTTTTAAAGTTGAAGCATCTTGAGAAACGAAAGTGATTGCTTGGTTTTGCTTAGCTAGATTAATTGCTGTTGCATAAACTTTACTTGCTGGGGCATTTAAAACAACCGTAGCCATTTGAGCTGCAGGCTTTCCATTTTGATCATCTTGAGTTAGTTGGTTAATCCGACCTTCTATATGCTTAGCAGCAAAAATCCATTGGGCTGATACTGGTTCACTAACTAAAAATAATGAGCTAACAACTAACCCCACTGTTGCAATTCTTAACGCCGGATCTTTGATGGCCATGGCTTCCCCTAATTAGAGCTCCATTATGACACCTACTTGAATCGATACCAATTTCCTAGATAAGCCCAAATTTGAATTTGTTGTACATCTGCTCTCCTTAGGTTAAAAGATGAACCCCTATTTGTCTCATAGTTGCTGACGTTGGACACCAAACCCGTCGCCAAGTAGCCCCAAAATCTGTTGCACACTTGGTGATTTTTGCTTATTTTTTTAGAAAATTTTCTACAGATTTACGGTGCTCGACAGAAGAAAAACAGATGCCTAGAGCCATGTTACTTAGGGAAAATATTTCATCAAGTGTCGACTCAAAACTTTGATTTACGATACGCTTACCCAGTACAAAGGCGGGCTTAGCAGTGTCTTTGAATGAATTCGCCCATTTTTCAGCATTCAATAGTAAATCACTAGATGCTGAGTAACGATCTGCAATACCGATTTTCATTGCCTCTTCAGATTTGATTCTTCTCCCTGAAAAAATTAGATCTTTAGCCAAACTCATTCCTACCCGTCGAGGCAAAAAATACATTCCACCTCCATCTGGAATAACAGCTCTCTCAATATAAGACCAGCAAAATACTGCATTTTCACTAGCGATGATGAAATCGCATGCCAATGCTAAATCGGCCCCCAATCCAAAAGCTGGCCCATTTACTGCTGCAATCATTGGCTTTGGCATATTGTGAATTAGGGTAATTAATCTCTGAATTTCTTGATGCCGCTTCCAGCCTTTCATGGCTATTTCCCCGGGCGGTAACTCTAGTCTTTTAGCCATCACCTCAATATCACCGCCCGCACAAAAACTAGTCCCATTACCACTCAAAATAACGGCATGAATTTTTTCATCGATTGTTATTGACTCAAGGGCAATAAGAAGCTCATGCCTAATCTGGTCATTCAATGCATTATGCTTATTTGGTCGGTTAAGAAAAATAAGCGCTACACCATCCTTCATTTTTAAATCGATACATTCATCATTCATAGCTATGTCCTTATTTAGATAAATATTTAGTAATCAACTTAATATTTCCTACTGATAAAAATTCTTCCGCTATCTTTCTCAATATTATGTTTTGCTTCTAACAAGTGAGGAATGATAGTTTGATGTATCTTTAGTTCGGTCAACTTTGAGCCACTTAATGTGCAATTTAAAGCGACAGCCGGATCATCGCTACTTCCAACCCTCAGCGGCACAGCTACAGCATAAACTTTTGACTCCCAATCCCCAAGACTAAGGCAATAGGAATTATTTGCATAAAATATTTTATCTCGATGAAAGTGATGTAAATCTTTACGGTACTGTATTGGGTAAGTAATTTTTAATCTATTCAGAATAGCGAGTTGATCTTTTTCAGAAGATGAGAGCAATAGCGCACGTCCTATCGAAGTTGTTAAAAGGGGTCTACTACTACCAATGTCAGGCTTTAAAAAATTCCGTCGATCAAGACGCATTGCATCTATATACACAACCTCAAGACGCCCAAGCATCCCTAAATTAACCGTCCACTTAGTTTTAGATGCTAATTTCTCCATATGAGGGCGCGCCAAATGACGAATTTCCATTCCAGCTAACATGGGATAGCCCAGCATCAAAACCCCCGGACCAAGCCGATACTTTTGCAAGCGATCTACTTTTAGTAAGTATCCTAATTTTTCAAGCGTATAAGTTAAGCGTGAAACAGTTGCCTTGGGGAGCGAAGTTTTTTCACATAACTCTCGATTCCCTAATAATTGATCAGCCGGATTAAATGCCCTTAACACCTCTAGGCCCCTACTAAGGTTAATTGCAAACTGACGATCGATCATTTCTTTACCCCTCTTCAAGAACTTAGATCCTCTTTATGGTCATTGGGGATCACAATATATTCTAACAACTGTTTCGCTAGGCGAAACACACGGATAGCCCTAATTTTCTCTGATTCAATAGAATTGCTTACTAAAACGCACTTAAATCAATATGCACACGCCACAAATACATAGTAGTAATAAAGGTCCTTTATCTGGTGTTCGCATTCTGGATATGGCCACCGTTATTGCCGGTCCATTTGCAGCGACGCTGTGTGCCGACCTAGGCGCTGAAGTCACTAAATTAGAGTTGCCTGCGAGCAATGATCCCTTAAGAACTTTTGCCCCAATGAAGGATCATCATTCTTTATATTGGAAAGTCACTAATAGAGGTAAACAAGGCATTACTTTGGATGTGCGCAAACCTAAGGGACGAGAAACTTTTCTAAGGATGCTGCCCCTTTTTGATGTTCTAGTAGAAAATTTTAGAACTGGCACCCTCGATCAGTGGGGGCTTGATATCAAAACCTTACATCAAGCTAATCCGCAACTTATTATTCTTCGTCTCACTGGGTTTGGCCAAACTGGACCCTATGCCAGACGGCCAGGTTTTGCTCGAATATTTGAGGCGATGAGCGGCTTTACAAACCTAACGGGAATGGCAGAAGGCCCCCCTCAGCACATGAATTACCCATTAGGAGATGTAGTTTCTGGCCTATTTGGAGCCTTTTCTATTGCGGCCGCTTTAGTTGAAAGCTCTCAGTCGAAAAATAGAGTCGGTCGAGAAATCGACCTGTCAGCAACCGAAGCAATGATGCGCCTACTTGACCCTCTCGCAGCTGAATATGAACAATTAAATTACATTCGAGCGCGCACTGGATCACGGGCGACATATACGGCGCCTTCTAATATTTACAAAACATCAGATGATGTTTGGATTAGCGTCGTAGGCTCATCCGAACCAATATTTAAGCGGTTCTGCTCTGCAATGGGAGTGGATGAATTAGCAAACAATTCTAAATTTTCTAATAATCAGTCGCGCCTAAAAAACTTGGATGAATTAGACCAAATTATTTCTAACTGGTGTTCTTCTCAGACTTTTGAACACTTAGCAGTAATTCTTAACAAGAATGAGGTGCCCTTTACCAAAGTTTATGGGATTGATGATGTATTAAATGATCCCCACTTTAAAGAACGTAAAGCCATCATCCGACTTCCCGATGAAGATCTGGGCAGTATTCCAGCGCCTTGCATAGTGCCGCGCTTTTCTGGCGTTGCCGAATATATTCCCCATAGCGGCTCAAAAACTGGTGCGCACAATATTTCTTTTTATTCTGAACTTGGTTTGAGCAACGAAGAAATTTCCCAACTAAAAGCTGACAAGGTTATCTAAAAGGAATATTGCATGCATAAAATTAAACTTAACTCTCTTAATGAATTAAAAAATTGGGTTGGTAAACAACTTCCTCCCTCCGATTGGCAGACGATTACTCAAGAGCGTATTAATTTATTTGCTGAGGCTGGCGGAGACGATCAATGGATACACGTAGACCCAGTAAGAGCAGCAAAAGATTCTCCCTATGGAGTCACTATTGCTCATGGTTTTTTAACCCTCTCATTATTAAGTCGTTTTTTTACAGATACTGTTCTCATCGATGGCGTTACCCTATCTATTAATTATGGAACTAACAAAGTTAGATTTACGGATCCAGTTTTAGTTAATGCAAGGGTTCGCGCTCATTTCACCTTAATGTCTTTAGAGGCATTTAAAGGGGGCGTACAAATTATTTGGAATGTTTCTATGGAACAAGAAGGTAAAGAGCGGCCTTGTTTAATCGCAGAATGGGTAAGTCGACGGTATGGGGAATTTAGTAATGAAGCTTCGTAGTGCATTTCACTATTTTGATTAAGGAGGCACTATGATTCGCAACCCAAACGAATTCTCTTCTTTTTTAGATTCACTAAAAAAATATTGCAAAAATAAGCTTATTCCTCGAGAAGCAGAGGTTGCCTTACGCGATGAAGTACCCACTGATATCGTGAGCGATATGGCTGAGTTTGGACTATTTGGATTTTCAATCCCAGAGGCCTATGGTGGATTTGGCATGACTACAGAAGAACTAGTCTTAGCTGCAATAGAACTATCTCAATGCTCTGTTGCCTTTCGTGCGCGGGTGGGGACCAATACAGGAATTGGGTCGGAAGCATTAGTTGCTGATGGATCAGAATCACAAAAAGCATTATATTTGCCTAGATTAGCTAGCGGAGAAATTACTGGCTGCTTCGCTATTACCGAGCCTGACGCGGGTTCAGATGCAGCCTCTTTAAAAACTTCGGCACGTAAAGATGGGGGTGATTTCATCCTAAATGGTATTAAATGCTTTATTACTAATGCACCTATTTCCGATCTTTTTACGGTCATGGCAAGAACAGATCAAAATAAGCCTAAAGCTGATGGCGTCTCTGCCTTTTTAGTAGAAAAAAATACACCGGGCCTTACTGTTGGCAGTCCATACAAAAAAATGGGGCAAGCAGGATCCCCAGTTTCAGAAGTATATTTTGAAAACTGCCGCATTCCTGCTAGCAACCTTATTGGGGTAGAAGGCGCAGGCTTTAAAACCGCAATGAAAGTATTGAATAAGCAACGCATCCATTTGGCAGCACTTTGTATTGGTCCTGCTATTCGAATGTTAGATGAAATTGTGAAATATACATCCCTTAGAACACAATTTGGTAAGTCCATCGGCGCCTTTCAGTTGGTGCAAGCCATGATTGCAGATTGTCAAACCGAAATTTATGCCGCTAAAGCACTTGTTTTAGAAACCGCTCGCAAACGAGATGCAGGAGAAGATGTCACGATGGAGGCCTCCATTTGCAAATATTTTGCCTCTGAGATGTGTGGAAGAGTTGCCGATCGATGTGTGCAGATGTTGGGGGGTTATGGCTATATTGCTGATAATCCGATTGAAAGATTTTACCGAGATGTTCGTCTATTCCGCCTTTACGAAGGAACAAGCCAAATACATCAACTGAATATCGCTAGAAATACGTTTAAACATGCTGGACTTTCCCTGAACTAATACTCTTATTTTGGAAAAATTATGAAAATCAAATTTTATTCAACTATCGTCTTTTTACTCGGCTTAGTTAGTCCCATTACAACTTGGGGACAAACAGCTAACTACCCCAATCGCCCTATTAAAATCATTGTTCCTTATGCTGCTGGTGGTGGCACTGATTCTGCAGCAAGAGCAATTAGCCAAAAATTAGGGCAATTACTTGGCCAACCTATCATTGTTGAAAATAAACCTGGAGCTTCTACGCAAACTGGTACCCTTTCAGTCGTCAAAGCTCCTGCAGATGGCTATACCCTATTGATGGGAACAGCCAACTTAGCAACGAATGTGGCCTTGTTTGATAAATTGCCATACGATGCTCAAAAGGATTTAATACCGGTTAACCTCATAACTAAGGTACCTGTTTATATCTTCGTACCTGGTAATTCTAGTATTAAAAATGTTCCTGATTTAATCGCTCAATCGAAATTAACTCCTAATGGCTTATCTTATTCATCACCAGGAAATGGCAGTAGCGCACATTTGGCGGGTGAGCTTTTTAAAAGCGACTCAAAAAGCAATCTTCAGCATATCCCCTACAAAGGAAGTTCAGAGGCAACGACGGCCCTCATTGGGGGTCAAGTTCAGCTAAGCTTTGATAATTACGGCCCAGTAATGGCTCAAGTCAAGGCTGGAAATGCAATGCCAATAGCAATTGCTATGCCGGCAAGGTCTAGTTTTACGCCCAATGTACCCACTTTGAAAGAATTTGGTTATCCAATGGAAGCATATGCTTGGTGGGGAATTTTGGCGCCTGCCGGAACCCCAAATCCCATTATTGAGCGGCTAAATAATGCTATACAAACTGCTCTAAAGGATCCTGAAGTACGTGATAACCTCCAAAAACAGGGGGTCGAGATTATCGGTAGCACCCCAACTGAATTTGCTGACCACATTAAAGCAGAGACTATTAAGTGGTCACAGGTTACCAAGCAAGCCAATATTAAAGCTCAATAATATGCAAGGCATTTTTAAAGCTTTTCGCCTTCACTCCATTGACGGTGTGGTCACTAGAAAAATTGAGTCCATCCAATTGGATTCTTTGAGTCCTGGCAATGTGATTATCAAGGTGGCATTTTCTAGTATTAACTACAAGGATGCACTCGCTTCAAAAGGTCTTAACAATATCGTACGTGAATGGCCAAGAATTAGTGGCATTGACCTAACTGGAATCGTTGTCGAGTCACATGATTTACGCTTTAGCCCAGGAGATGAAGTATTAGTAAATGGCTGCGGAATTGGGGTTGATCATGATGGTGGTCATGCAGAATACGCGCGAGTGAACGCAGATTGGGTTATGAAGTTGCCGTCAGGCCTCACTCTACTTGATGCTGCCACTATTGGTGTTGCTGGATATACGGCAGGGCTATCTTTAGACTTAATGGAACTAAATGGTCTAAATACCCAAGGCGGTCCAATCCTAGTAACCGGCGCAACAGGAGGTGTCGCTACTATTGCCATCGATATGTTGTCTCAAAGAGGTTACCAAGTTACCGCCATGAGTGGAAAGCCGAACGAGACGGCATATCTTAAAAACCTTGGTGCCTCAGAAGTCATTGGCCGCATTTCGCCAGAGAGCTCATTTAAACCCCTTGAAAAAGCCCAATGGGCTGGGGCGATCGATTCTGTCGGTGGATATACCCTATCTTGGCTTACTCGTGTCATGCAAACAAGCGGAATAATTGCTGCCTTTGGAAATGCTGGTGGAGCAGAACTAGATACTACTGTTGTACCCTTTATTCTTAGAGGAATACGTTTAATAGGCATTAATGCTAATTCTCCCATGAATATAAGAGAAAAAATCTGGAAGAAGATTGCCAACGAATATCGCCCTACCCATTTAAAAGAAATCGCCAGCATAATTGGCATAGAAAAGTTAGCACATCACCTAGATCTCACCTTGGCAGGAAAATCAAAGGGCAGAATAGTAATTGATATGACTAAATAAGATTTGCAAATTAGAAAAAAGAAAGCTAGGAGCCAATATGAAGCGTCGAGAATTTCTCATTACTATCCCCAGCATTGGTCTTTACCCTTTAACATCTTATGCTGAAGCAGGTTTTCCAAGTAATTCGATCAAAATAGTTTGCCCCTACGCAGCAGGTGGTGGTCCTGATATTCAGTTGAGACAAGCAGCGCCTTATCTAGGAGAAGCTTTCAAACAAACAATCATTGTTGAGAATAAAGTTGGGGCTGGCGGAGTGCTTGCGACTCAATATGCGGCCCAGTCAGCGCCTGATGGCTATACACTTATGCTTGGATCAAACATACAATTAATTCAAAAAATCATTAAGCCAGAAATTTCAATTAATCCATTGGCGGATTTTGCACCCATTAGTAATATGTACTCTTTCCCAACAGTGATGATGGTTGCTGCAGATTCGCCTTACAAGCGAGCTGAGGATGTGATCGCTGCTGCCAAAGCTAACCCAGGTTCCATGAACTATGGATCAGGCGGTATTGGAACTTCAGCGCATATTGCAGGCGCCACCTTCGTCACACTGAACAATTTAAAGGTAACACATATCCCATTAAAAGGATCAGTAGAAATTGCTACATCTCTAATTCGAGGTGATACACAGTTTGCATTTCCTATAGCGGGAACAGCTGTTCCGTTGGTAAAGGGTGGAAAAGTCCGTGCACTAGCTGTGACGAGTAAAAATCGACTAGCTCAATTACCGGAAGTTCCAACCCTCAATGAGATTATGAAAAATGAACTGACAATTCAAGAATCATGGTTTGGAATGTGGGCTCCGGTCAAAACACCTCGAGATAAGATCGACACATTATTTCAAGGAATCACCAAAGTCCTGAATATCAAAGCCCTTAAAAATACCTATGAAGATGCTGGCAATTTAGTCACACCAAGTCAAAGTCCGCAAAGCTTTGCCCTATATATGATTAACGAAAATAAAAAATGGGCTGAAATTATTCGCCTTACCGGCATAACCGCTGAGTAACAGATTGACTAAACTAGTCACCTTGACACTTATAAACCATTGAATTAATAAGGGTTTTAAGTGGAACAACATTCTTTTAATTCGTTGGTCGTGGGATCCTACAGTCTTTTGCTGGCCTAAATATACGGTTGCATGTTTTAATAATATTATATACAATATTATCAATCGTACTATTAAGGAGGTTATTATGGGTGCTGTTGTAGCTAATGACTTAAAGACCAAGGGCATCAAAGCAATTGAAGATGCTTTGCTGGGCCAGCTCGAAGCATCCGTCTCTGTGCGTGGACAAGTAAAGTATGTGGTGATGAGTCAGCAGCAATATCAATATCTTCGCGAATGCGAGCTTGAAGCTGCACTAGCTGAATCTAAAAGTGACTTGGTACAAGGTCGCTTTGTTAAAGAAACAGTGGCTCAGCATATTAAACGCCTAAAGCAAATCAATAAATCTGCATAATGATTTGGCAGTTAATCTTTACTGAGCAGTACAACAGGCGGGCGGCTAAGTTCTTAAAGCGTCACCCCGATGTAGAAAGTCAATACGCCAAAACATTAGAGTTATTAGAACTCAACCCACATCATCCTTCACTACGCCTGCATGGCTTGACTGGAAGACTAGACGGGTTACAAAGTATTTCCATCAACTTGAAATACCGCATCACCATTGAAATGATTATTACTGAAAATGAAATTGTTCTGATCAATGTTGGCGATCACGATGCAGTGTATTGAGAGAAGTGTTAGGCAACTAGAAAATAAATTAATTTTTCCTATCTTGAAACCAGATGCTTAGACTGCCCTCAGTTAATCTTATTACGACACTTAGCAACCATTACTGCAGCTAGGCCATCATCAAACCGAAGTACTAAATCCTCATAAATGACGAGTGCCTCAACATAAGAGCCATTCATATAGAGATCAAATGCTTTCTTGGTAAAGATGCAAAGCTCTTTTTCAATCTCTGTTGGGGCGGTTTCAGCATCGCCATCCTGAATCCCCATTAATTCATAAATAATTAACTCGCCCTTACGGCCTTTGACGGTAATTTGGTCAATTGGCCTAACCCATAATCTTTCACCGGCCTCCTTAAAGAGGGAGTGGCTAATACATATGTCAGTATTAAATTCTTTATTGATACCCTCTAGGCGTGCTGCTATATTGACTCCATCGCCCATGACGGTATAGCTTAAGCGCTCAGCTGAGCCAATATTACCCACCAAAACCGCATCAGAATGAATACCAATGCGCACGACTAAGGGGGGCTTTTCTTCTGCAACTAGTTTTTCATTTAAGAAAACCATGCGTCTTTTGGTCTTAAAAGCAGCTACGCAGGCATGGTAGGCGTGATTTTGATCCAATAAAGGGGCGCCCCAAAAGGCCATGACTGAATCGCCAATAAATTTATCAATTGTTCCGCCCTCTTCCTTAATGGCATACGTCATTAACTCTAAATACGAGGAAACTCGTAATAGTAGCTCTCTGGAAGGGGTGATTTCAGATAGCGTGGAGAAGTCTTTTAAATCTGAGAATAAAACAGTGAGATAACGACTCTCACCACCTAGCTCAATAGCTTTGCCTGAACTTAACAGGTCATTGACAAGGTCCTTAGGTACATAGGAAGTAAAGGCAGCTATTGTCGACTTTAACCTTTTGATAGCATTAGATAATGTACTAATTTCATAAATACTAGAGGTAACCTGTGGATAATCATCACTTTTAAAAGTGAATATATTTTGAATTTCAGTTGTGAGGGATTCTAAAGGTTTAGATATCAGTTTCGAAAAATAGAATGTCAGAAATGTAATTAAGATAAATGCAAAGATACCAAAGATAATTAACCTTTGATTGATTATATTAAGCTCAGCCATAAAATCATCTAGAGGAACAACTGTCATGACGATCCAAGGCTTTATATAATTGGCAGGAAAAGAATTAAAATTTGCAAGATAGGGAACTTTATTTTCCCCAAAAGTAAATTCAATCTGTTTCGATCCAATTTGGTCATATATTTTTTTAGCTACCGAAGCAGGAGATGAATCTAGATCTACAATCTTCCTAGGTACTAAAGTATCTTTTTCTTTAATAAAACCTAAATTTACTTCAGGGTGAACAATTACATCGCCCTGTTCGTTAAAAATAATAGTCTGACTATTTTTGCTAATTTTATTTTTGAGTAAAAAATCAGCAAATGATGCAACTTTAACTTGAGCAGTGACGCTTCCTAATAGTTGATTACTGACTGTAATAGGATGGCTAATGCTAATAACTGCTTGTTTGGTGCTATTAGTAAAATATGGGTCCTCTATTAGAGGTATATCAAACTTTCCTTCTGAGAAATTTTTAGTTATGCCTTTATAAAAAGGTCTTTCTCGAGGATCATATTTGTTTGGGGATGTGAACTTTGCTATCACATCACCCCAGGACTTAAAAAAGGTATAGGTAGACTCTCCATTCTGATTTTTACTACGATCAATCACCCAACTCACATATTGTGATCCATCCGGAGGAACACGTCCTGCAATGGGAATGGCCTGATTAGTCCTTTGTACCTGTCTAAATGAGCCATCTTTTGAAGATAAAAAATAGCTTACTACATTTAAATTATTTTCTAAATTAACAATACTATGCTCAGTAATCTTTTCTTGATTTATCAACTCAGGATTGGAGGCAACCATCTTTGAAGTCACTCTTACCGCATCCACTATTGGATCAAGAAATTCAATTAAACTATGAATTGATTCTTCGTTTGCCCTCACAACTAAATTAATTGCATTTTGCTTATAGATTAAATAGTTAGTGCGATAAGAATAAAAAATAAAAGTAATAAATGCAGGAATAATTAGCATTAGAAATATAACGCTTATGCTAATCCTTAGATTTATATTTTGTTTTATAAAATTTGGTAAAAACTTTTTATCTTTGCTCATAAGAAGAATATTTAATAAAGCCTATTTTAAGATCAGATTTTTGTAACTGAAATAGTGGTTTGATCTTCCCTTTTTTCACCAGCAATCAACTTAGGCATCATGCTACCAGCTTTTCCGTTCCTAGCGGTTATATTGAGGAGCTTGGCTGATGTTTTATGTAAATTCATGCATAAATTAGATCAGTTTTAGAGACAAATTAATAGAGTGTGCTCCAGAGCTTTACACACGCATTTTCATCTGCTCTGCTAATTGCTCCGCCTGCTTAGTAATGGCGCTCGCGGCTACGACATCGCCCAAACTGCCCATTGTGGCTGGACCAATTAGCCACAAGTTCTCCCATGCTTTTTGATTCGAATCGAGCACTCGGAGATTGTTGTCTACTGCAATTGATTGCTGTAGATCGTCAGGTATGGCAAGTTGGCTAGTGATCAAATTGCTCAATAAAGGATCGACCCCAACACCCGTGCAATTAATTATTCTCTCACCTACTGCCTCGTAACCATTATCTAGTAGCACTTTAATATTAGGTTCAGCACAGCTAATTAGCTGTGCTCGACCCAAGATGAAATGAATCTGATTTTTTGCTCTTAATTGCTCATAGCTAGCAATGGTTTGAGGTGAGGCCCGAAAGCGGTATAAAGACCAGATCCAACCTACCCGTTTCAATAAAATAAGACGCTGTTTAGAAGAAAATTGCTGCCAAATCGTATTTAAATTAACCCTCAATTCTTCCCAAGAACATTGCCATTCTGAAGTAGCTGCATCAACAGAGGGAAGATACTCACGCATAAACCGGATAAAGCGTCGTGGGCTTAACTGCTTAGGCCATTTAGGCTCCTGCTGTCTTTGCCACGGCGCTTGAACTGGAGGAAAGATTTTTCGTGGGCTAATTACATAAAGCATGCCGCGGTGACCCTGCTCTACAAGCGCGTTTATCGCATCAAGCGCCGTTAATCCGCCGCCGAGCAAAATAATATCTTCATGAGATCCTACTTCTTGCAGATACTCGCCGGCCCATGGATTTTCTACCAGATGAGTATGAATCCAAGTTGGGGAAGCAAGCTTTGTATTTACATTACAAGGCCAGCTAGGTGGCGCATTACCTGTTGCAATAATGAGCTGTTTAGCGATGAGCTGATCCTGATTACTTAGACTAAGAGTCCAATCATCTCCTCTACGAAGAATTTGCGTAACCTTGGTGGGGATACGTTTCAGTTGCCGCAAACCTAATTCATGCGACACTAGTTCAGAAATATAACGGCCAAAATCATGCCGCCTATAAAAATATCCAGCTGTCGTTTTTGCTTCTGGGTCATGAATATGGCTCTGTGCCCACCTTGCAAAATGCAAAGGATCATCTGAAAAAGTAATGAGTAGATCCTCGCGAACATTAAGCCGATACGATTGGCTCGCACAGGAATAGGCATTTCCGCGTCCGATTTCTCCTGGCCCAATAAGAGTAATAGATGAAGCAGGGACTCCCTTGCGTAAAAGATGGATAACCATGATGGCGGCAGCAAATCCGTCTCCTACAATTACAATTTCATTCGATTTATGCAATAGCTCTTCTTTTTCAATTTAATGTTAATAATATATTTCGCTTTTAATGTGATCGATTCTTAAACTGGGATATTCGAGAAGCATTAATCATGCAAAATAAATTTCTTACGATTCTTCTAATAAAAAACCCCCACCATTTCTAGCGGAGGATTACTGGTTTAGCTCTTGATAACTCTAAGACTTATGAAACACTTAAAACTTATATCCTACGCCAACCAGGAAATTTAAAGTGCTCATCCCATTGGTGCCAGAGGCTGTTAAGGTATCGACAGCCCCCGTACCTGTAGCGCCAGTATTTACTCTTGCACTAGTAGAAACAGTTTGGTTGCCGTAATTTGCATAATTTACTTCGCCAAAACCATAGAGACCGCCTGAAATGATTTGCTTATATCCAAGACCCAATGAATAGCCAGTGTAATTAGACGATAAGGATGTAAATTGCTTGTACTGCGCGCCGCTATAACCAACCTTCAAATACGCTAAGCCATTCGTGCCAACCACCATGGCAGGAGAGAGAAAAATATTATAAGAATAGTTTTTTTGGTAATAATAATTTCCCGAACTATAAGTTGTACCTCGTATGCTCCCTGACTCCGTATAATTTTGCGCGCTACCTCCTAAGGTATATTCGGCGCCGACGCCTAATAAATACCCTTTAGCAATATCGGCGTAATAACCCACCGAACCTGTGCCAATTAAATAACTTGAATTTCCCATGGATGAGTTAGCGGGAATGGCGTATCCATTAAATGCGGCTGAGCTACTAACTGAACTTGGCGATGATTGCTCATATCCAATACCAAGCTGCCCAAATGCGCCATTAAAGCTTGAAGCTTGTGCATGCACTGCACCAGCGCTAAGTATTAGAACTGATCCTAAGATAGATTTATAAAAATACATTGTGCTCTCCTCTTGTTATTTTTTTACTTATTTTTACCCATAAGATATGGAAATTCTTAGTCTAACTGATAAAGCAATTTTTAACTTAAGCCGTAAAACTCCTTCGCCCCCTTCAGCAGCAAATCAAACTCTTTAAGATTGGGCGTATTTGGATTGCCTCCCTCAATAAATGTGCCGCCTATAACCCCAATATCTTTGGGTGTTGAGTTAGCTAAGCGTTTAGGAAAAATATAGAACGAGCGTTTTACCTTTTGATTCGCCTCAGTCTTGCCTTCGCCAAAGTAAACCAAAATCATATAATTCATGTTTTGTGGTATTTGATTTTTTAGCATAATTAAATGCCCTTGAACTGGCACTACTTCGGCATCGTTTGCTAATTGATTTGATCCTAGGCCGCTACAGTTAAAAATAAATTTTTGCTGAACCTCTGCAAAAGAATTAATTTTCTTTTTAACAATTTTAATCTTGTGAGCCTTAATATATTGGTGCAATTCTCCCATCAGGGTAGCTGTATCCATATATATATACCATCGTCATAAACCACCATGGGTCTGGTGGTGCCGTTTCCAAAATCCAATATCACCTCTTTTGCTGGCTGCATAACAACTCCAACATAGGGCTCTAATCCTGAGTCTTGGCGATTATTAAAATAAGTTGGCACAATTAATGCGCCCCCTTTAAAGTCTTTATTCTTATTTTTAGCAATGCCATCGTAAAAGCGATAAGCTTCTACCCCGATTCGGTCGATGGTGACCTGCATCTCAGGTGAATTATCCATCGATACTGGCGCGAGTAGACCGCCAGCATTATGAGAAGTTAATGAATCGACTCGATCAGCATAGATAGTAATATTGCTAAAACCCCGCTTGTTTAAATCATATGCCGTGAAAAGGCCAATTACGCCGGCGCCAATGATGGCGATAGGCGTAGCTTTATTAGCAAGGTCCATCGCATACTGAGAATTGATCAGTAGCTCGTTTACATAGTTTGCAGAACCGGGGCCTAAAGTCCAACCACTGCCCCCATGGCCATAATTATGGGCAATGATTTTATTTCCCTCTTTTACTACACTTAAATTAGGTGAGCCATGTCTCATGGGGCGGTAGCATAGAATTCGCTGGCCTAAATAAGCGTCATTAAAATTCGGTGGGGTAATTTTGCGAATGTCAGGAGTGCTCCCGAGTGCCGAGTTGCCAATTAAGGCAGCAACTCCAACTGCGGACGATTGTAAAAAGTAACGGCGAGATGAATGACTCATGCAGCGACCTTGATATAATTTAAAAAATATAGAATAAACTATTTTTATCAAATTAATTCTTTAAATTCCAATGAAAAAAGTCATTTGCAGTATTTACTTTCTAATTTCTAGCTTGTTTTTTCTACAGCTATTTAGCCCCTCGGCCTTAGCCGTAAACGTATCTGAGTTGAACAATAGTTCTAAAACAGCCCTCACTAATTTACTGAAAGAAAATGCTGAAGCGAGAAAGTTAAATGCATCGGCAATAGCTGTTCTGGTCTTTCCAGTAATTACTAAAGCAGGCTTTATGATTGGTGGCCACTATGGTGAAGGTGTGTTGTGGAAAAAAAATAAGCCGACTGCTTACTACAATACTGCTGGCGGCTCATTTGGATTACAAGCTGGAGCTCAACAATATGGCTATGTGCTATTTTTTATGAAAGAAAGTGCGCTTGACGCGCTTGATTCGACTCAAGGCTTTGAAATTGGTACTGGTCCGAGCATTGTCGTCGTCGATCAAGGATTTGCGACATCAATGACTTCTATCAACACACAAGTTGATATTTACGCATTTATCTTTAGTCAAAAAGGATTGATGGCTGGCATAGGCATTCAAGGCAACAAAATTACCAAGCTTGACCAATAAAAGAACGGAACAAGACCCCAGTGGAGCTGGTTTTAACTCTGTAACAATAATGAATTTTGGGCATTGACTGACAGTACTTATCTCTGCAGCTTAGCCTGTGTTTACCAGTATTCCGCTGGAGGGGATTTCCCCCGATCTCACCAGTTTGTCTCTGGCGGTTAACTACGTATTACTTTTGAGAGGCCGGGCATCCTTGACAATAGCCTATTGGTTCTAGCTCCGACCTCTTGGTCAGAACGAGTCCTGACCAGAACCTACACTGTATCTGAATCATTGCTAATTGTCAAGTAATTTAGTCAAGTATTTGCAGAATTGAAGACATTCAGTAAGGCCTTAAACATGTCCATATTTTTTTAACGCTTCTGCAAGACTAAGTCCGCTGGCAATTTCAGTGCGAATATTTTTCTCGATCACAGTTAAACGCTCTGCCTCGATTAAGACACTTTCTACTATCTCGACCGGAATCACAATGCCACCATCTTCATCTGCCAAAATGAAATCGCCAGGGCGTACGGTTACATTGCTACCATCATGGCCACGAAGATAAACTGGTATCTGCCAAGCATTCACCTTCCATCTTCCTATTGATTGGACTGAGGTTTTATAGCGTGCAAATACAGGAAATTGATGCTCTCCAAGCCAACGCACATCACGAATGCCCCCATCAAGTAATGCGCCTACACACCCTCTTTCCTTCATGCCGAGCGCAATTAACTCGCCAAAATAACAAATGCCTTCGCCATTGCCGCTCCACACGCTAATCTCGCCCGGAGACAAGCCTTGACATGCTGCCATCTTATCGGCATCACCACCTTGAGCATAAGGAGTCATTTGCCCTCGAATGGTATAGGCCCACCCTGCCAAGCGCTTGCAAGTTTCAGGGTAAGGTCTAAAGTCAGCCGCTAATCCTTGCTGCAATAAATTCAGATTATCTAAAACATCAGCAACATTTGATGTGTCCACCTCTAAATACCGTAAGCGAATCGATTCTTTTTGTTCCGCAGTTAAATTCATTTGAAGCCTTTATGAAACCTATTAATAGGCATGATTTTAAAATCGCTTAAGTTCCCACCTGAAAGTGGGAGGTGAGCTTTCTTAGCATTGCAACTACACTCTGTGCCACGATACGTCCAGTGCGTGGATTTTCAGAGGGAATATTTTCCATCGTCATACTAAATTTTGCTGAATCTGAATCAACCGTAATGGTATGAGTATTGTGCGTCACCGTCGGATCAGCCCAAATTTCTAAAAATGTATTATCTGGTCCGATACCAGCTAATGCTAGTGCCACAACCACGTTCAGATTAGCTGGAAATCCCTTAGCTGCTTCTTTGGCATTCCCGGTAAATACTTTTAGAGGCTCTGTTAAGCCCTCTACAGAAATACGATTCTCAATTAAATAAGGTGCGCCCTCAAGACCCTTAGGTGGTTTACGGGTAATCATTCGCACAGAATGAATTTTGCCTTCGGCAGCGGCAACCATGGCATCTAAGCCAATTAAGGCGCCAGTAGGTACCATAATTACTCCACCAGTTTGCTTAGCCAATTCAACTAAATCAGGTCTAAACAAAATTGCGCCAACCGATAATACTATTGCTTTCTTTTGTTGCCTTAGAAATGGGCCAATAATATCGCCCAAGAATTCAGCTGGTGCGCACTCCACTATCACATCTGCGTGTGGTTCTAGTTCGTCGATACGCAATACCTTCACGGGGTGTGCCAATGTCTTCACAAAGGCTTGCGCTTTATCGTGATTCTTAGCCGAAACTGCAGTGAGCTCAACTCCTGGAACGACTCCTGCTGCTAATTTAGTCGCCAGTGATTTTCCAATTGCCCCAAGCCCAGCAATAGCTACGCGGATTTTTTTAGGTGTACTAGTCATCTTGCTATTCATTCAAAAATAATTCATTAACAGAGCCGCGCAAATCCATCTCAAACTCCAAGCCCGCGACAGGTGGTCTTGCAAAATGCCAACAAAGTCCATTCGGTATTAAATCAGGCTTAGATAGTAACTCTCTCACTAAATCAGCAATATTATGAATCGAATAAGCTTGTACTTTAGTAACATCTTGCCATGTCAAATCCAGTGCCGTTAATCTAGAATTCATTTCTGCAATAACGAAAGCCATTTTTTGTCTGAGGCCAGCCTGCGAGATATCGCCATAAGCAATGATCCGATCCCTATAAGGTTCAGCGCCCTTTCTCGCGTCACCGCCGCCGGATAAAACAAAACTAGTTTTGGACAGAGGATCTGGCACGGTATAGGTAAAAGCCAACATGGAAACGACTTGTGGAACATGATGTTCTGGGCATACATTGGTTCGGGCAACAGGATTAATAGCGCTCTTCCCATCTACTGGGGCTTGATAAATTCCCCAGGCCGCCAATTGTTTAACATACTCCTGATTAAATGCAATAAAGCCTTGATCATCGAATTGCTGAGGTGAGCGCAGTTCACAATGAGCAAAAGCAGTCATTGGGCGCCCTATCTGACGCAAATGTTTTTCGATTGCGCTAAAGCCATCCTGCAAGGGTATGGCGCGCTCAAAGCGAATTTGCTCAAGGCGATATGTAGGAAGCGCGGCTACTCCTGCAGAATATTGAAAAACACTAGGCAGGTAGCGATAATTGCCTGCTGTAAATTCGATTGCTGAATTCATGTTCTGCGCTAATCAATCGTCATACTAGAAGCTTTAACAATTTGAGCATACTTAGCAATTTCAGCCTGAATATGCTCGCCAAATTTTGCCGGTGTACCGCCAATAATTTCTATACCGCGCTCGGAAAAACTCTTTTTAATAGCGGGATCTTGTAAAGCACGATTAATTGCACTATTGACTTTATCTACGGCATCCCTTGAAAGGCCTACGGGAGCAACAATACCGTACCAAGAATCGGTCTCAAATTTTGGAAAACCTTGCTCGGCAATAGTTGGAATCTCAGGGGCTAGTGGTGCAGGAGTTAAATAGGTAGTACCAATCGCCTTGAGCTTTCCTGATTTAATATGCGGCAAGAAATCGGGTAGATTGCCGAACATCATATCGATATTACCCGCCAATAAATCGGTTAGGGCTGGACCTTGGCCCCGATAAGGAATATGCACAACATAAATTCCGGCTTGGGACTTCAGCATCTCACCGGCGAAGTGTGCTGTAGTGCCATTACCAAAAGAACCATAAGATAGCTTTCCTGGATTCTTTTTGGCATAAGCAATAAGTTCTTTTAAATTATTCACCGGCAAACCTGGGCGCACAGCCAACACGTTTGCAGTTTTAGCCATCAAAATAACCGGCTGTAAATCCTTATTTAAGTTATAAGGTAAATTCTTCACCAAACTCTGATTTACCGTAAAGCTATTAGCAACGCCACCAACAGTATGGCCATCAGTTGCTTTGGCAGTAGCATCTACTCCAATTACCGTTCCCGCTCCAGGTTTGTTATCAACAATGATAGATACACCCAAAACCTTTCCCATATCTGGTGAAATGGCGCGAACCACCGAATCTAATGTACTCGCGCCACCTGGAAAAGGCACAATAATGCGAACGGCTTGCCCATTTGGCCAAGTGCTAGTCGTTTGCGCATGACTAAGACCAAAATACAAAGTACAGAAAAAAGTTAATAAACCAGTAAGGCCGATACTAAATTTTTTAATCTTCATGTTTTCTCCGCTTTGATTAGCCTATAGTTTAGCTTCTCAATTGAGACTATGCGCTGACTTAAATTGATTTAGGCTTTATCAGTATCTACAAAAGGGAAACGCGCTTTCGCTTTGGTTGCATGCTCGCCATGCTTCAGCCCCCCACCCCGCACATAACGGATGTCATCATTTGCCTGCGCCTTCCAATTCCAGCGATAAGGGTCTGCCCATGCTTCATCCGCTGCACGAATGAATAGACGTCGTGCTTGACTTTGGCAAACTTGCTGGTGAATTTTTTCAGCATCATAATCCTTGGCCATCATCGCTAGCAATTCATTTAAGATTTTTTGTGAGCCTGTGTCGTTAGATAAATCATTTAATTCATCGGGATCAGCGAGCAAATCAAATAGCATCGGAGGATGACCGCCAGTATGAATTAGTTTCCAGCGTCCATACTTCAACATTCGTAAAGGCCCTGGAACGCCTCCAGCCGTGAAGTCAGCGACCGCAATATCTGGCCACTGAGGATCATGGCCTACTTCAAGTATCTTTCGTAAAGAATGCCCCGCAAGATTTTCAACAGGGGAAATATGTTCTTCTGCATATTCTCCACATATATCTAGTAAAGTTGGCAACAAATCTACTAGGGAAACATTCGAGTCGATGCGCCGTGGGATAAAGTGGTTTGGCCAGGAAATCATTAATGGGACTCTAACTGACCATTCATACATACACATTTTGAACCACATCCCGCGCTCACCTAACATCTCACCATGATCAGAAGTAAAAATAACAATCGTATTTTCATCCAGCCCTGCGCTTCTCAGCGTTTGCAATAGCTCGCCTATTTGCCGATCAATCCAACTTATCATGGCATAGTAAGCCCGCCTCGCTCTAATAACCTGCTCTTGCGAAACTGGCATTTGATTACGTCGGTGATTGTAATAAAGGCCTAAACTCGCCGGATCCAATTTTTCTGGAGGTAGCTCTGCCACTTGAGGCAAATTAATTTCAATGCCTTCATACAGATCCCAAAACTCTTGCTGTGCATCAAAAGGTGGATGAGGATGCGTATAAGAAACAGTTAAAAAAAAGGGTTTATCATCGCTCCGATTTCGAGCGTGATCCCAAAGCCATTGTTTAGCTTGATATTGCACCTCTTCGTCATAGTCAATTTGCAAATTTCTTAAACATGGGCCTGCCTCTAAAACTGGTCTCATACTCACTCCAGCCGGATTTGGATCTGTAGGGGGTCTACTCCAATTAGCAGTCCAACTAAAGTCCGCTGGATAAATGTCGGTAGTTAATCTAGCTTGATAGCCATGCAGTTGATCAGGGCCAATAAAGTGCATCTTTCCAGCTAGGGTCGCGCTGTACCCCAATTTTCTTAAATAGTGTGCAATTGTTGGTAGCTCAGAGTTTAATTCCGCACCGTTATCCCAGGCACCGATAGCAGTTGGTAAACGCCCAGTAAGTAAGGACGCTCGAGCAGGGGCACATAACGGCGAATTTGTATAAGCAGAATTAAATATCACGCTTTTCTCAGCTAATGCCGAAATATTAGGAGCCTTTACAACCTCATTGCCATAGCTTGGCAAGGCCTGAGGAGCTAACTCGTCAACCATAATGAGTAAAACATTAGGTGCTTCTTTTGATTTAGGCATCTAGATTTCTTTAAGAGAATGAATTTTAGTCGTCGGCTAATGCTGCGTAATACTCTTTTAAAAAGTCAATTTCCTGATCGTCCTCGACCTTAACAATAATCTTTTTTAAATTTCCATTGAAGGTATTGGGGCAGGAGTAACTCTCGCTAACGGGGCTGCCATCATCGCGTCCACAGTGTATTCCTGTGGCATTAGGCAATAAAGGCCACATTCTTTCCATTGTCAAACTAGCTACCTCAATACCATCGCATGACAATGTACCGCTGCCTGCTAAAGAACCGGTTTTTTTAAAGCCGAAGGAAACATGATGCTTACCTGCAGAAAGTTTTGATGGTGACTTTAAGATTAATCGTCGCTCATCACCGCAGTTATATTCATGAATTAATTGATTGTCCTTAATAAAAAGTACGTATCCGCCAAAGCGTCCGCCTGCGGCAAATAAAACTCCATTAGTCCCATGCTCATCAATCTCAATCTCAGCCTCAATTTGGTATGACCGATTGGCAACATTGGGAGCAGATAATCTATCTACGCGTGCCATACCTGGATAATAAGTATATATTTTTCTACTGGTAGCTTTTAAGCTTGCTGCAGTTCTTTCGCGGTCGCGATCATCGAGTGGAAGCACCGAATACTTCTCCGCTTCAGACCACCATAAATCTATTAACATCTTCAATTTTTCTGGAAACTGTGACGCTAAATTATTACTTTCAGAAAAATCATATTCAACGTGATAAAGCTCCCATATATCAGCCTCAAAATCGGTCCCTTTTTTATGCCGAGTTACCGCCTTCCATCCCTCGTGCCAAATGCCTCGATCGCCTAACATTTCAAAATACTGGGTTTTTTTCTGCGTGGGTGCTTGAGCATTATCAAACGCATAAACCATACTTTTCCCATGGATGGGAAGCTGCTCGATTCCCTGATGATTTTGAGGGGCATCAATATTTAATAACTCAAGTACGGTAGAGACAAAATCCACGCAATGGTGATATTGTCGTCTAATACCGCCTTGATCTTTGATTTTATTGGGCCAATGAATAATTAACGGATCTCTAATGCCTCCACCAAAGGTATCCATCTTGAACCATTTAAGTGGAGTATTGCCAGCAAAACCCCAACCTTTCGGGTAATGATTATAGGTATATTCACTGCCTAACTTATCAATATTGGCAATTAATTCTTCAATTGGCTCGTCAACAAATGCATAGTGTTTGCGAATATTAATATTTCCATGATCGCCACCTTCATCACTTGCTCCGTTATCTGAGAGGACAACAAATAAGGTGTTGTCTAATAAATTCATCGACTCTAAATAATCAACTAATCTACCCACCTGCTCATCGGTGTGCTCTAAAAAACCAGCAAATACCTCTTGCATGCGAGCGCAAACCCTTTGTTCATCGCTAGATAAAGAATCCCATGCTATGACCTCATTATTTCTTTCAGTTAAGACGGTATCTGGCGGAATAATGCCTAATTCAATCTGCCTCTTAAACCATTTTTTACGAATCTCATCCCATCCACAGTCATACTTCCCTTTGTAGCGCTCAATATATTTAGGTTCTACATGATGAGGAGAGTGGCAGGCGCCCAATGCAACATAACTAAAGAAAGGCTTTCCAGGTGCTGCGCATTGCTGGTCACGAATTAATTCAATCGACTTGTCAATTAAATCCTCGGTTAAATGATAACCAGGCTTAACCGGTCGAGAAATTGGATGATTGTCGCAAAACAGCTCTGGATTCCAATGGTCTGTCAATGAGCTTAAAAAACCATAATACCGATCAAAACCCCTAGCTAATGGCCAGTAGTCAAAAGGGCCTGCTGCTGTGGCATCCGTCATACGCATGAGATGCCACTTCCCCAACGCATGCGTGTTATATCCATGGGGCCTAAGCATATCTGCTAGTGTCGCGGCTCGCTTAGTAACTTGACCCTGATAACCTGGATACCCCGTACACCACTCAACAATTGTCCCCATGCCAGCAGCATGGTGCTGTCGCCCAGTGAGTAAAGCTGCTCTGGTGGGCGAACACATCGCAGTGGTATGAAAATTCGTAAACCTTAAACCCTTGGCTGCAAGCGCATCGATCCTGGGGGTATTAATATCCGAGCCATAGCAACCCAAATGCGAAAAACCTACGTCATCTAAAACTAATAAAACAATATTTGGATGATCTGGTGAAGCTTTTTTTGCTTCTGCCCAATGTGGCTTGGAATCACGGTATGTCTTACCAATCGATCCTGCGAATTTTTCAGCTGGCAAAATTTCTTCCATTGAACTATGCTCTTGAATTAAGGTGGGTCATTAATCCGCTTTTTTTATAGCAGCATTACGAATAACCGCTTCCCACTTTGTAGTCTCATTTCGGATCATGAGGTCCATTTCTTCTGGGCTTGAAGGAGTTACGGGCATCCCTCGATTACGCATTGTGGTTTGGTATGCAGGATCTGCAGAGCTCCGCTGAACCGACTCGTTAATTTTTTTAATAACTTCTTTAGGCGTGCCTGCAGGCGCCGACAGCGCCATCCATGTTAAAGCCTCAAATCCAGGAAGTCCTGATTCTTGAAAAGTGGGGACTGATGGAGTAATTTCAGAGCGTTTTTTCTGGGCAATAGCCAAGCCAATCACTTCGCCATTCGCTAACGTTTGCACGTGGCTTGGCAGAATATCCATTAACAATGGGACTCTTCCACCTCGTAAATCAATCATTGCCGGAGAAGATCCGTTATAAGGAATATGAATGACATCTATCTTAGCAGTCGTTTTTAGTAACTCAATTGCCAGATGCGAAGGTGTGCCATGGCCAAATGAGGCAATTGCTAATTCACCGGGCTTGGCCTTGGCTTTAGCAATTAAATCACTAAGACTGGTGATACCAGAAGATTTAGATGCTACTAAGATCAAAGGATTGGTACTCACCGTTGAAATGGGGATAAAATCTTTGCTGGGATTAAAAGGTGGATTTTGCATTAATAAAGGGCTAGTCACCATATTAGCTACTACAGAGGCTAGAAGTGTGTAGCCGTCTGGTTTAGCACGCGAAACATATTGCGCCCCCAGCATGGCCCCGCCGCCCGGTTTATTTTCTATAACTACGGACTGACCCAAATCCTGAGACATGCCTCTAGCCAAATCTCTAAATGTCGCATCAGTTGGGCCTCCAGCAATATAAGGCATCACAATGGTAATTGTTCGAGAAGGATAATTTTGCGCAAATGCCACAGAAACACAAATACAGGTAAAAAAAATAATGGAAAAGGTCTTTACCCGCTGATGCCATAGCGCTGTGAAGATAGCTGATGTATTAGTCATATAAACCTTTTTTGGGTTAATTATTAAAATTGCCCCTCTAAACAATCTAGCTCGATATTTGCCTATGAACAATCCTTTGTCCAAATTTATCTATCTTAGCAATTATTGTCAATCAAAACTTCATTTGACCATACTTTTAACACCCTAGTAAAAACACTTAGATCAAATAAATTGACTTATAAATTAAATTTAGTTAGATTTAGAACAATCGTTTGTTCAATTTAGGCTTGTTTTTTATATAAGGGCTGTTTTCATGGCTATTAGCACTGCTGTAAAGGCGCCAAAAATAAGCGCTAAAGACATCCCCATATCTGCAGAATTATCAAAGAAATTACAGGCAATTATTGGGGACAATAAGCTTTTATTGGGCAAGGCTGATCGTTATGCCTATTCTAGGGATAGGCTGCCGCATGGGCTTTATCGAATTCGAGCTGGTGCCTTACCTGGCACCCTACCTAGCGCAGTAATACTGCCAGAGTCGACTGAAGATTTAATTAGCATTACTCAATTTTGCTTGGCCAATCAAATTGCTTTAATTCCCTTTGGCGCCGGATCCGGAGTTTTAGGTGGAACTATCCCATTAAATGGTGAAATGATTATTGACTTAAAGAAAATGAACCGCATTCTCGACATCAACGAAATCAACGGCACTGTAACAGTTCAAGCTGGAATGAATGGAATGCAATTTGAGGAGGCGTTAAATAAGCGTGGCTTTACCGCTGGGCATTATCCCCAATCTATTGCAATGTCAACGGTGGGCGGCTGGGCTGCTTGTCGGGGGGCTGGTCAAGCCTCCTCAAGATTTGGAAAAATTGAAGACATGGTTTTAGGGCTGAAAGCAGTGCTGCCAAATGGCAAATTGTTAGACGTTCGGCCAGTTGCTAGAAGATCCGTAGGTCCAAGTATTAAAGATATCCTAGTGGGTTCAGAAGGGGTATTTGGGTTCATTACAGAAATTACCTTAAGGATTTGGAAAAAATCGCTTCTTAGTGAAGGTTGTGTCCTAGCTTTCCCCTCTCTTCAGGTTGGCTTCAATGCACTACGAGAAATTATGCAAAGTGAATTAAGGCCGGAAGTGATTCGTTTATACGACGTAGAAGAAAGCCATCAGCGGACTGAAAATATAGCTGAATTTAAGGAAAAGCCAATTTTATGCATTATGAAATTTTCTGGCTTGCCAGAGCTATTAGCTGTAGAGAAAAAACTCTCAATTGAGATTGCGCAAAAATATGGCGCATCCTTAGCTAGTCTCGCTCCTTATGAGCATTGGCAAAAAACGCGCTATCAATCCTACTCAACTCAATGGCAGACGGATGATTACTATATGGATACGGTTGAGGTGACGGCAAGTTGGAGTGAAGTTGAGGCAATGTACAAAACCATCGCTAAAGAGGTCAAGGTCATCTATCCAGAACTGCATTTTGGAGCGCATTGGTCACATATTTATCCTGAGGGTCTCTGTCAATATATGACTATTAGGCTACCCCCAATGGATAATTTACAAGCGCATCAATTGCATCTACAGTTGTGGGACAAAATTGAATCCATTTGCCTTCAATTTGGTGGTTCAATCGCCCATCACCATGGCGTTGGCTTGCTTCGAGGTAGATGGATGAAAGATGAATTAAATGAGGGCATGCATCTTCTTGAGGCTCTCAAGCTTTCGCTTGACCCAGGGAATTTATTTAACCCTGGAAAACTAGGTCTGCCCCTAGCAAATGGGGCTCATGGGCTTACAACCAATAACTAATTTAATAACTTTGATAGATGGATTATAAAAATGGGTGAAGCAATTAAATCTCTCAAAATCTGTGCTTTTTGCCCCAATACTTGTCGCTCCAGTTATGCGGCCACTGAAGCGTTGCAAATTGAGTCACAAACCCCATCGGCACTGTCTTTCATTTGTCTAGCTGTGCATCAGGGAAACCTCGAATGGGATCAAGAGACAAAAGATGTCCTAATAAGACGCAATGCCGTTAAAGCCAGCGTTGGTCATTGCACATATGGACTAAATATGACGCAAGTTCTAGATGCTGCAGTGCAATCCTTTAACTCCCAAACTTAAGTGTTACTGGAATCCCTCATTAGCAGAACAAAAGATGGTTACAGAAAATAATAATCCTTCACCCAAAACGTGCTTGATGGGCATCGATATTGGTGCAGGTAGCCTAAAGACAATGATTATTGATCTCCATGGTCACGTCTTAGGGACGGCAAGTAAAGACCTGAAGACCCATTCTCCCCACCCAAGATGGAGTGAACAAAACCCGCATGATTGGTGGGATGCAGTGAAAGAAACTGTACCCAAAGCAATCAAGCAGGCAAACATCACCGCAAGTGAAATCGCCGCCATTTCATTCAGCGCGGGTGCCCATACTCCTGTTTTAGAGGATAAAAATGGCGCCCTTCTTAGGCCAGCAATTTTATGGAATGATCAACGTAGCGGCAAAGAAACACAGGAGTTAAAAGATAAGCACTGGGACCGAATTCTTGAATTAGGATTTAACTCCCCAGCCCCCACTTGGACCTTACCCCAATTTTTATGGCTCAGCAGAAATGAACCCGAAGTTCTGCAAAAAACCAAGCGTATTTATGTCGCCAAAGATTGGCTCAGGTCAAGATTAACCGGAACCTGGGAAATGGATGCAACAGAGGCGGTAGGAACGCTCCTATTTGACGCCAGAAAAGGCGCATGGTCGAAGGAGTTATGCGATCTGGCAGGATGTCCAATTGAAGCGCTGCCCCCAATTGTAAAACCCACTGATATCGTTGGTGTTGTGACCAGTAAGGCAGCAAAAGAAACTGGTTTGATGGAAGGTACGCCAGTAGTATGTGGTACATCAGATACTTCAATTGAAACTTTTGGAGCAGGCTCAATTCATGCTGGCGATGGAACGGTCAAACTAGCAACCGCTGGCACTGTAAGTGTGGTCAGCAAAAAGCCCAATCTTCATAAAACCTTGATTAATTATCCATTTGTTATTCCAGATCATTGGTATACGATTTCAGGAACAAATAGTT
The DNA here is from genome assembly GCF_021395195.1 of Polynucleobacter sp. IMCC 29146. Classification (NCBI taxonomy): domain Bacteria; kingdom Pseudomonadati; phylum Pseudomonadota; class Betaproteobacteria; order Burkholderiales; family Burkholderiaceae; genus Polynucleobacter; species Polynucleobacter sp. IMCC 29146. Next base: position 44,476 of record NZ_JAJVCR010000009.1, read on the forward strand.
GCGCATCAGCACACCGCTGGTTAAGAGACACTTTCTTTAGCTCTCATGATGGTATTAATGGGTTTGATCTGATGGATCAATTGGCAAGTGAAATTCAACCAGGTGCTGAAGGCTTATTGTTTCATCCCTACTTACAGGGCGAAAGAGCCCCGTATTGGGATCCCTTACTTCGGGCTGATTTCGTAGGCATCACCTTCCGCCATAATCGCGCTCATTTTGCGCGGGCCTTGTACGAAGGAATTGCTTTTTCCCTAAAGGATGTACTTGAGCAATTTAAGGATCAGGGAATTGAAATTCGGTCAGCTCGCATAATTGGCGGAGGGGCTAAAAGTGCAACCTGGAGACAAATTGTGGCCGATATACTGGGTATCGAAATAGTTTTATCTGAGACAACAGATGCCTCTTTTGGTGCGGCCCTAATTGCAGGTGTTGGGGTAGGAATTTTTAGTGATGAACTTTCAGCTGCTAATAAATGTATTAGGGTGGCAGAAAAAATTCAGCCCGACCCAACTCGGGTTGCTTTTTATGATCGCCTTTTTGTTATGTATAAAGCTGCTCAGGCTGGTCTAAAAGATGTTAATCATGAATTATCAGCATTGATTGGTTAAAGAAATATGGCTTCAATTATCTTAAAGAATGTCAATAAAAATTTTGGTAATACTGTAGTAGTCGTCGATTTAAATCTCGAGATAACTGATGGCGAATTTATTGTCTTGGTAGGTCCATCTGGCTGCGGTAAATCTACGACCTTACGAATGATTGCTGGGCTTGAAGAAGTAAGCTCGGGAAATATTTTTATTGGTCAAAAAGATGTTACTCATTTAGAGCCAAGCGAACGGAATATTGCGATGGTTTTCCAAAACTATGCCTTATATCCACATAAAACCGTTTATGAAAATCTCGCTTTTGGCTTAAAAATGCGCAAGGTGCCCGCAGATGAAATTAAGAAAAAAATTAAATGGGCTGCGGAGATATTGCGCATTGAAAATCTATTAGAGCGGAAACCCAAGCAGCTTTCCGGCGGGCAGATGCAGCGGGTTTCCCTAGGTAGAGCGCTTGTTAGGTCGCCTGAAGTTTTTCTATTGGACGAGCCATTATCAAATTTAGATGCCAAGTTGCGAATCAGAATGCGGGAAGAAATTGGTCAGCTCCATCAACGTATTGGGATTAATATGGTTTACGTTACCCATGACCAAGTGGAGGCCATGACATTAGGGGATCGTATCGTCGTAATGAACCAAGGCAAAGTTCAGCAAATTGGAACCCCACTAGAGGTTTATGATCATCCAGTGAATTTATTTGTTGCAGGATTTATTGGCGCACCTGAAATGAATTTAATTGAAGGATCTATTTCTGAAGATAAAGGACAGTATCTATTTAAAAGTAACGGATTAGATATTATGCTGGGTAAAAATTTAAAATTGGATTTAAAGCAGGCAGATAAAATTGTTTTGGGAATAAGACCAGAACACTTTGAAATATTAAGCGTATTAAATTCACAAGAGCCAAGTCAAAATCAAAGTATTTTTACAGCTAAAATTTCAATGATTGAGCAAATGGGGGCGCATACTCTTTTTGTTTGTGAGTTGCCTAGTAATCAAAAAATTCGAATTTTAAGTGGTCGCGAGGACAGATGTAAAGTTGGAGATGATTTAAATATAGCGTTAAAAGAATCTAAATGGCATATTTTTAATGGTTTATCTGGGGAAAGTCTTATTTAATGTAGTTCTTCAAATGGAGATAAAAATGAAAAAAAATAATGAATTAATCAATGACACTAGCAAGCCCACTCAAAGCATCAACCAGGGGAAAATTCAACGTCGCGAAATTTTAAAAGCTGCAGTTGCTGGTGCCGCCTTATTTGCTGGCGGCGCACCGGCTATTCATGCACAACAAAAAACCATTCGCTTCCTGAATGCTGAGCCCTCTAGGGATTCTGTTAAGGCCTTGCGTGTAGCCGCCGCGGAATATGAGCGAATCTCAAAAGTAAAGGTTGTAATAGATACCGTAGTGCCTGACGAAGCTTACAATAAATTACAAGCTTCTATTGCAGCAGGAACACCCTATGATATTGGGACTCTAGCTTTTGCTGGACATGTCTTCATTCTTGCCGACGCAGGAAAATTGGTACCACTTAATACGCTGGTCAATAAACACAAATGGGGGCCTCGAATTCTATTTCCAATAAAAGGCCAAAATTACTGGTATCCGTATGATTATAATTTTTGTTGGATGTACTACCGCAAAGATTTATACCAGCAAAAAGGCTTAAAAGTTCCAACCACCTGGGAACAAATGGCTGAAAATGCTAAAGCTTTAACTGCTGATGGCAAATTTGGGGTTGCGCAACCGCTTGGTAATAATGCCGCCGCCCAATGGATGTCTTTGGGATATATGTGGGCTGATGGCGTCAGAATGTTAGACGATAACTTTGCATTAGTGCTAGATAACCCGACAAATAAGCCTAAGGTAATGGCTTACTTCGAGTTTATGAAAAAAATGTCTCCGAGTATGCCGCAAGGAATGACTCAGGCTTTGTTTGGCACAGTCTTAGGGCAATACTCAGGAGGTCAGGTTGCTCATGCCCCCTATGCTGGAAGATTGATGGAAGTGATTGAAGATAAGGCCCCCGATCTAGTCTCTAAAACAGGGTTTTTTATGTACCCAGATAGCGCTGGTAAAGGTCAGGCGGTTAATCATGGCTATGACGGCTGGGTTGTCTTAAATACACCCATGAAAGAGGAATCTCTGAAATTTATGGAGTGGTTTACAGAAAATCAATATATTAATTTCTTACACTCAGCGCCACTACACTTTCAACCAGCTAGATTAGATGTCTATGACGATGCTCGCTGGAGAGCCCATCCTTTAGTAGAAAAACATGCCGATTTAGTTGAGTTTATGAAAGGCTTACTAACACGCAAAGACGTCATTATTAGATCTGTTGATACTGAAGGTCCGCGTATTGATTCGCGCCCTGGAAAAATGTTTGAAACTTTTGCAATTACCGAGGGATTGCAAAATGTGATTTATAACGGCATGCCCGCATCAGAGGCTGTTGATGTAATGTCAAAAAAATATCGAACAGTTTTGTAGTTCTTAAATGCAAGGATTCAGAACCCCTAGCGATAAAGTCCTTAAATGGGCTTTTATCGCTTCGGTTTCTGTTGTTTTATTACTTATCCTGCTGCCTGTTCTGCATGCAATTCAGTTAAGTTTTTATCATTCGGAATCTTTTGTTTCTAATAAAAATTGGGTTGGAATTGGAAACTATGTCCGCATTCTGAACGAAATCATATTTTGGAAGGCGCTCTCAGTTGGCCTTATTTTTGGTTGTTTAACGATCATCCTGCAAGTTTGTCTCGGCATTGCCTTTGCATTATTCTTAGACCGAAATTTTCCAGGCCTCCCCATTATTAGGGGTCTAGTAATTTTGCCCTACCTACTTCCAACCGTCGTAGTGGCTTTGGCATTTCAATGGATGCTGGATGGAACCTTAGGCTTATTTACACTCTGGTCAGAGCAATTAGGCATGGGCAGGCCAAGCTGGTTTGAAAATCCCTATCTTGCAATGGCGGTTGTAATAGTTGCTAGTGTATGGACTTGGACTCCATTTGTAACAGTTTCTTTTTTGGCGGCCCTACAAACTATTCCAAAATCGCTCTATGAATCTGCAAAAGTAGATGGCGCTGGAATGTGGGCAAGATTCTGGCACGTCACTATTCCCATGCTTTTACCCATGCTAATGGTAATTATTTTGCTAAGAAGTATTTGGATGTTTAATAAATTTGACATTATTTGGTTATTAACTAAAGGTGGTCCTTCTTCTGCCACAGAGCATCTACCGATATTGGCTTATCGACGCGCATTTTTGCAGTATGACGTCGGCGGAGGAGCCGCGGTTGCAACATTATCTTTTTTGCTTCTCTCGCTCTTGATTTTGGTTTATTTTTACTATTACCCACTGGAAGAGAAAGGGGGCTCTCATTGAAAGTAAAGGCTGGTCCAGCGCTATTTACACTAGTGTGCTTGGTGCTACTGGGTATCTGGTCATTTTTCCCCATATATTGGATGATCATCTCGAGTCTCCGTCCAGAAAAAGAGTTATTTGATATACCCACTTTAATTCCAAAAACAATCGACTGGCAATTCACCTCATATAGAAACCTTCTAGAATTAACAGACTACCCCCTGCAGTTCATGAATAGTATTATTGTGGCGCTGGCAGTTGTGGTTATCACTTTAATTATTTCGATCATCATTGCCTATGTCGTAACACGCTATCGCGTGCCAGGTAAAACAATGATTGTGGGTAGCATGTTATATGCGTATATGTTTCCACCCTTAATGTTAGCCATTCCTTTACTATCAATTTTTGCGACTCTTGGCCTTGCTGATAGTTTAATTGCTGTTGTTTTAGCTCATTGCACCTTAACAATTCCACTGGGTGTGTGGATGCTTTGGGGGTTTTTTAAAGTGATGCCTTTTGATTTAGAGGAAGCTGCAATGGTCGATGGCTGTTCTCGTGCTGGCGCATTCTTCCGGGTTGTGCTCCCCCTATCGCTCCCAGGAATTATTACCGTTTCTATTTTTTCATTTCTATTGTCTTGGACAGATTATGTATTTGCATTTGTACTAGTGAGTAGCGATCTCAATAAAACCTTACCAGTGGGTCTGGCCTCCTTAATCGGCTCATTTGATGCGCGCTGGGGTGAATTAATGGCTGGCGCAACTTTAATTGCCATTCCTTTATTTCTAATATTTGTATTTTTAGGGCGTTATTTCATTAAAGGCTTGGCAGCTGGTGCAATTAAAGGATAAAGATGAATTTTGGCTTAACTAATAAAGTCTGCGTTATTACGGGTGGTGCTAAAGGCATTGGCTTAGCAGATGCTTTTACATTGGGCGCAGAGGGTTGCAAGATCATCCTAATTGATATTGATAAAGCAGCTGGTCAAGCAGCCATTAAGGAATTAAAAGCCAAAGATATTTCTGCATTTTTTTATTTGGCTGATGCTTCTAATGAAAATCAAGTTAAAGAAGTAGTAAAGGAAATTGAGAATATCTTTCAACGGTGTGATGTACTTGTTAATAATGCGGGTATAGGAGTTAAGCCGACCTATTTACTGCGAGACATGCCTGTGAGTGCATGGGATCAAATGATTAATGCACACCTCAAAAGTACTTTTTTATGGTCTCGAGCTATGATTCCTTTAATGGAAAAGAATCATTTTGGCAGGATTATTAATATGTCTTCTATGAATTTTACTGGCGGAGGTAGAGCTGGTATATCTCATTATTCCGCTGCGAAAGCAGCAATTGCTGGGCTTACAAAAACTCTAGCGAAAGAAGTTGGCGGGTTAGGCATAACCGTCAATGCGATTGCTCCTGGATATGTTGAAACTGAGTTAATTGCCCAATTCACCCCTGAAATGAGGGAAATTTTGCAAAAACAAAATCCCGTCGGCCGCACTTGCCTGCCCGAGGAGGTTGCTGCGCTAGTTACCTTTTTAAGCTCAATACAGGCAGCCTTTATTAATGGCGAATTAATTTGCATGGATGGTGGACGCAGAGATTTCTATTGGGGCAATTGAATTCATGACAATAAAAACCATGGGGTTTCCTGGCAGATATATTCAAGGCCCAGGGGCGCTAAAAGAAATTCCTGAGTTACTAAAAAGCTTTAATGTAATTAACGTTGTTGTTATTCTGGATGAAGTAGTCAATAAAATGAATGGGGAATGCCTGCAAAATACGCTTTCCCAAAAGGGCTTTACTGCTAATTTCGTTTTATTTCCTGGCGAGATAACGCCTGAAGTTGTCTCTCAACTCGCGGCCCAAGTTAGCGACTTGAATGCCGATATCGTGTTGGGATTTGGTGGCGGGAAAACCATTGATTGTGCTAAGTGGATTGCCTTTAACTGCAAATTACCTCTTTTCATTCTGCCTACGATCGCCTCTAACGATTCCCCTACAAGTAGATTAATTGTTTTATACGATGAGCACCATCGGATTGCCCGTGTTGACTATATGGCTCGAAATCCAGATGTCGTTATTGTTGACACCAATATTATTTCTCATGCCCCATTAAGGTTTTTTGTTGCAGGACTTGGTGATGCGTTGAGTAAAAAATTTGAGGCAGAACAATGCTTTTTTAACCAAGGGAAAAACTTTTTTGGCACCCCATCACTAGCTACTGCTCGTCTACTGGCAGATAAATGCTACGAAACTATTCTGGAATATGGTGAAGAAGCCGTAAAGCAAATAAAACAATATCAATCACCTAATGAAGCAGTTGAGAGAGCAACTGAGGCATCAGTTCTTCTCAGTGGTTTAGGCTTTGAAAGTGCAGGACTTTCGCTGGCACATGCCCTCACAAGGGGCTTTACAGCGCATCCCATCATGACTAAATTTCTGCATGGAGAAATTGTTGCCTTTGGTTCTATTGTGCAACTGATAGCTGAAAATCGTTCTTCAACTGAAATTAAGACTCATGCAAAATTTTGTCAGTCCTTAGGTCTGCCTGTTAGCTTTAAGGATTTTGGTGTAGAAGGATTGAATCCCTTGGAATTAGAAGATATTGCCTCTAAGACCATGATGGCGCCTTATATTAATAACCTATCCCCAAAAGCAACTGATGCCAGAATTATTGAGTCGCTAATAAGGGCCAATGAAATTGGCATGTCGCTATAAAAGTCTTATTTATTTTTTGATATATTTTTTACTGATTCTCTAATAATTAACTCCCCTGGTAGAAGCTCTACCAAGACTTTATTTTGATTTTTTTCAATTAAGTTAATTAGCCCTATTGCACCTTCATAACCCATTTTTTGGGAAGGCATTTGTACGGTAGTCAAAGGGGGATGAAGTGCACTAGCAATTGGGCCATCATGAATGGCTACTATAGACATATCTTTAGGAACGCTAAACCCGTTTTTTTGTAAAGCCATCATCGCCCCTACAGCAACATTCAGTGTTAAGGCAAATATAGCGGTAGGTTTTGCCTTTGGGTTGACTAAAAGCTTCTCTGTGGCCTGCGAACCCCCCAAAATTGAATAGCCACTTACCTCTACTAAATTAGGGTTAAACGGAATCATTGCCTGTTCTAACGCCTCTTTATACCCATAAAATCGGCCTACTCCTGATGATGAATTAACTTGACCAGATAAATGTGCAATATGCTTATGGCCCTGTGATATTAAATACTCAGTGGCAATTTTTGCGGCTCGCGAACTATTAAAATAGACTGAGTTTATTAATCCTGGAACTTTGCGATTGAGAACTACTACTGGTACGGTTGATTTTTTTGCCGCCCGAAGAATTGCACTATTTTTATTTAAAGTAGTTACTAAAAGACCATCAACCCGATTAGATTGAATTAATTTTTTATATGGCTCGCCCTTAGATGGGCCATCCTCTAGATAAGAAATAACCAGGCTATAGCCTTTTTCACTCGCGCCTCTTTCGGCGCCCTTGATAATTTCTGAAAAAACAGGGTTATCAAGCTGTGGTACCACTATTCCAATCGAAAAAGTTTTAGACACCCTGAGACTACGTGCACTAATATTAGGCTGATAATCTAAACCCTTCGCAACCTCTAAAATTTTCTTTTTTGTTTTGCTGGAGACCCTTTGATTAGGATTTTGTGACAACACTCTTGAAACTGTTGATGGATCTACCTTTGCCTTAAGAGCAATATTTTTTAATGTTGCTCTAGCGCTTGGTTTAGCTTTATTTTGTTTCATAGGTTGAGGTTATTGTAACTATAGTAACTCCACACTGCCACTAAAATCTCATTTATACCCCACCCGATCTAGCAATCTTTGTGCGGCAATTTGGTTCTTACCAATTGCCGCAATTGAAATATTTTCGGCCTTAAATGACCCGAGCATTTTAAGTCCTTCATTTTCTAACTTTACTGACTTAACGACTGGCCACTCATTATTTCCATTAGCAAAATACTCTTGCGCAGAGTCACTTGCCAAGTAGTCTAGAAATTGAATTGCTGCTTGAGAATGCGGCGCATTCTTCGCTACCCCGCCCCCAGCAATATTAATGTGTACGCCAGAGGTCTGTTGATTGGGCCAGACAAAGCCAATTTTAGAAACAATGGCCTGATCCTCTGGATTTTTAGAGCGCAATAATCTCACTAAATAATAAGAATTAGTTAGGGCCACACCACACTCACCCGCAGCAACGGCCTTAATTTGATCGGTATCACCGCCTCTTGGGGGTCGTGCCATATTGGCTACCATTCCTTTGGCCCAAGCTTCGGTAGCCTCTTCTCCGCGACGCTCGATCATCGCCCCAATGAGCGACAACATATAAGGATGTGCGCCTGAGCGGGTGCAAACCTTGCCTTTATTAAGGGGTTCTGCTAATTTTTCGTAGGTATCCACATCCTGAGGCTTCACTGTAGATTTGTTATATACAACTAAACGCGCTCGAGTCGAAAAACCAAACCAGGTCGTGCCTTGTGCATCAGGCTTCGCGCGTAAATTTGCTGGAATTCGGCTTTCCAAATAGGGCGATTGAATGGGTTTAAAGAAACCATCAATTTGTGCCCGCCAAAGACGCGCTGCATCAACCATCAAAATAACATCGGCTGGACTTTTGTTGCCTTCGCTCTTTAATCTTTCAGCTAAGGCATTGTCATCTGCTTCAATCCGATTGATTTTAATTCCCGTCTTCTTAGTAAAGTCGCTGTAAAGAGCCTCATCGGTTTGATAGTGTCGAGCGGAATATAAATTAAGCTCTTTTGTTTCATTCGCTGTTTGTGCAATCACAGGATTAGTAGCCCAAAAACTGATGAGTAATAAAGCAATAATTAATGTGCTAGCACTTAAGGCGAGCGGAATCTTTTGCGTCAAATTTTGTTTTCTCATTTCTATTACGAATGCCCTATTCTCAAGCTAGATTTAATTAGATTTGAACTAATATATCACAAATAAGAATGATTATCAATTAAGAATTAGGGCTTAGACATGAGCCGAGATAGCACCAAGACCGGCAAAAGACCAGCCAGCACAATAGTTAGCGATGGTAATGCTAGCTCTGCCAAGCGCTCATCAGCCGCTAATTGGTAGGTGGCTACGGCTAAGGTATCAAAATTAAATGGGCGTAGCAGTAAGGTGGCAGGTAATTCTTTCATCACGTCAACAAAAACAAATAATCCAGCGGTAAGCAGACTCCGCTGGAGTAACGGTACGTGCACCCTTCGTAAAATCTGTAACTGAGATAAGCCAAATAATGCTGCCGAGCCATCCATTGAGGGGGTAATCCGCGCTAAACCTGCTTCAACAGTTTGCAAGCTAGAGGATAAAAATCGTACTAGATATGCGTAAATCAAAATAAGTATGCTGGCAGAAACCCACCAAGCAATCTGAAAAATTTCTAAAAAAGAAAGTACCCCAATGGCCAAAACTGCGCCTGGTAAGGCATACCCAAAGCTCAATAAACGATTAACCCAAGCCAAGCGTGCATGTAATCTCACGGCATAGGCAAAAAATAAGGCTAATAAGACTGAGGTGAAGGCAGTGATGAAAGACACTGATAAGGAGTTACCAAGCCATGCAAAATATCGTATGTCGAGATTAAAGCCTTGTTTGTAAAGCAGTTGCAGTAGTGCAAATGCGGGCAATAGAAAACCGCAGGTGATGGTTAGACCGCAAAATAAAAACGCTAGTAATGCACGTCTACCATGTAAGGTCTTAGCCAAAGGCTTACTTTGGAAAGAGGATGAATAGCGCAGTTGAGAACGACTACGCTGTTCAATAAAAAAGATGAATAAAACAAAACCGAGTAAACCCAGTGCCAGCTCTATTGCGGCCATACGATCACCAAAAGATAGCCAAGCTTTAAAAATGCCAGTGGCAAAAGTTTGCACCCCAAAGTAAGAGACTGCACCAAAGTCAGCCAAAACTTCCATGAGGGCCAACGCCATTCCCGCAAAGATTGCGGGCCTAGCCATCGGTAAGATCAATTTCCATAAGGCCTGCATCTCACTGTAACCTAAAGTTTCAGAAACTTCGATCAAACGACTGCTTCGCTCTAAAAAAGCGGTGCGAGTAATTAAATAAACATACGGATATAAGCAAAAAGAAAAAGACCATATTGCGCCACTTAATGATCTTGGGTCAGGAAAAAACCATAAAGAATCTAATCCCCATAAAGATCGAATTGCGCTTTGCACGGGCCCTGAAAATTGCAATAGATCGACAAAAAGATACGCCATTACGTAAGTCGGTACAGCCAAAGGCAAAATTAATGCCCATGCAAAAAATTTCTTGCCAGGAAATTGATAGCTTGCAATTATCCAAGCGTTCCCAACTCCAAGAATAAATACGCCAATTCCCACCCCGAAAATTAATGCCAATGTCGATACGAGGTAATCCCCAAGGACAAAATGCCATAAATGAGCTAGCGTGCTAGTCACTAGCGTGTTACTTGCACTATCAGCGTTGCCGCTGAATTCTGGCAATAAAAATGGGAGTGCCAAGCCAAACAGGGGCAAAAACAATAAGAGTGCCAGCGGTACGACGATTCGACTCATCAAATCCACAATCCGTTTAGACTTTAGTTATGTATTAAACCATTTACATTAATGAGAAAATTATAGGGATGAACGTGAATTGCCCCCTGCTTTCAATAAAACACCTTGAAATTGCCTATCCTAATCACACTGGGCAGGGGCAGGTTATGGCTGTTAATGATCTAGATCTAGAGCTGCAGCAAGGTGAGATTGGCTGTTTATTAGGCTCCTCGGGCTGCGGTAAATCTTCTGTGCTGAGGGCCATTTGCGGCTTTGAACCCTTACAAAAAGGCGAAATTCTGCTTCGTAATAGCGTTGTTAGCTCGCCTACCACTCATATCGCGCCAAGCCAAAGACGGGTTGGTATGGTGTTTCAAGATTTTGCTCTCTTCCCACATCTGACAGTTTTAGAAAATGTCGCTTTTGGTTTGCAACATTTTCCCGGCGCTCAAAGAAAATCCCTAGCTATAGAGTGGTTAAAGCGGGTCTCATTGGCAGATAAAGCCAATGTCTTTCCTCATGAGCTTAGTGGCGGGCAACAACAACGTGTAGCCCTAGCTAGAGCAATGGCCCCCGAACCCGACCTCATTTTGCTTGATGAACCATTCTCTAGTCTAGATATTGAATTAAGAGAGCGCCTTGCAGGGGAAATGCGCGCCATTCTCAAGGCCAATAAGATAACCGCTCTATTGGTCACTCACGATCAATTCGAAGCGTTTGCAATTGCCGATCAAATTGGGGTGATGGTTGATGGCAAAGTGATGCAATGGGATTCCCCTTATGAGCTGTATCACAAACCGATTAATCGTTATATCGCCGACTTTATTGGTCGCGGCGTATTTGTCAAAGGAGTGGTTCAAGCTAGTGGAAAAGTAAATATCGAGCTGGGCGAATTAGATTTAGATCCCGGCCACAGTAACGCAGTCGGCGAAGAAATTGATGTACTACTTCGTGCTGACGATATTCAACATGATGATGCTAGCCCAACGCAAGCTGAGGTAGTGAGAAAAACGTTTCGAGGTGCCGATTTTCTCTATACTCTAAAGCTTGCATCAGGCACTGAAATTTTTGCCTTTGTTCCCAGTCATCATGATCATGCCATTGGTGAAAAAATTGGTATTCACTTAGTTGCCGATCATGTCGTCACATTTAATCAAGAAGCAGATTAAGCTAAATCATAACGGTCTAGGTTCATCACTTTATTCCAAGCTGCGGCAAAATCATTGATAAACTTAGTTTGCGCATCAGCACAAGCATAAACCTCTGCTAGCGCGCGTAACTGTGAATTAGAACCAAAAACAAGATCGACCAGCGTTCCAGACCACTTCAGCTTTCCTGTGGCTCGATCCATGCCTTCAAGCACGCCAGTAGCTGCATCTCTTTGCTGCCACTTAGTATTCATATCCAGTAAATTAACAAAAAAATCATTCGTTAAGGTCTCGGGGCGCTGCGTGAAAATACCATATGCTGACTGATCAAAATTGGCATTGAGAACCCGCATGCCGCCAATCAATACCGTCATTTCAGGTGCTGTCAGGGTCAACTGATTGGCGCGGTCAATTAAGCGTTCGGCGGCTGCAGCCACATTGCCATCGCCCATGTAGTTACGAAACCCATCGGCACGTGGCTCCAGTACAGCAAAAGAATGTATGTCAGTTTGCTCTTGCGATGCATCAGTCCGACCAGGAAAGAATGGTAGCGTTAGCGCTTGATCTGCTTTCTGGGCTGCCGATTCAATCGCTGCATTCCCGCCTAGAACAATTAAATCAGCCAGTGAAACTTTTTTTCCAGAAGTCTGTGAAGCATTGAATTCTGTTTGGATAGCCTCTAGTATTTGCAAACTAGTGGCCAACTCGGCGGGCTGGTTGACTGGCCAATCTTTTTGCGGCGCCAAACGTAAACGAGCGCCATTAGCTCCACCACGTTTATCGCCTCCCCGAAATGTGCTTGCTGATGCCCAAGCCGTTTTTACTAACTGTGCAATTGAGAGCGGTGATGCTAATATTTTTTGCTTTAAGTTAGTTATATCTTCTACATCGATCAAGGGGTGAGTGACTGGAGGAATCGGGTCTTGCCACAATTGCTGCTGCTTTGGTACAAGGGGACCAAGATAACGTGAGATAGGTCCCATATCACGGTGGGTTAATTTGTACCAAGCCTTAGAAAAAACGTCCGCCAATTCTTCTGGATGGGCATGAAACCGCTCCGAAATAATGCGGTAACTTGGATCCATCTTCAAGGCCAGATCGGTGGTAAACATCATCGGTGCATGTTTCTTAGCAGGATCATGTGCATCAGGTACGGTGCCGGCTGCCGATGCCTCTTTTGGCGTCCATTGATGAGCACCTGCGGGGCTCTTTGTTAACTCCCACTCATAACCGAATAGATGATCAAAATAGTTGTTATCCCACTGGATAGGATTTGTTGTCCATGCGCCTTCTAAGCCGCTAGTAATCGCATCATCCCCAGAGCCAGTTCCAAAAGTATTTTTCCAACCAAAGGCTTGTTCTGCAATCGGTGCAGCTTCGGGCTCTGGGCCAACATACTTTGCTGGATCAGCAGCACCATGGGCTTTACCAAAGGTATGTCCGCCAGCAATGAGAGCGACCGTCTCAGTATCGTCCATCGCCATACGGGCAAAGGTCTCCCGTATATCGCGCGCAGCAGCTAGTGGATCAGGGTTACCATCAGGGCCCTCAGGATTTACATAGATCAAGCCCATTTGTACTGCAGCGAGTGGCTTTTCTAATTCTCGGTCACCGCTATAACGCTTATCGGCTAGCCACTGTCCTTCTGAACCCCAATAAATGTCTTCACCTTCCCAGACATCTTCGCGCCCACCGGCAAAACCAACAATCTTTAAGCCCATTGACTGCAGCGCAATCGTACCGGCAAGCACCATGAGGTCAGCCCAAGAAATTTTACGACCATACTTTTGCTTAATAGGCCAAATCAATCTGCGTGCCTTATCGAGATTGCCATTATCAGGCCAGCTATTTAGTGGCGCAAAACGTTGTGTGCCAGAACCTGCGCCTCCACGACCATCGCCAATGCGATAAGTGCCTGCACTATGCCATGCCATGCGAATAAAGAATGGGCCGTAGTGCCCATAGTCAGCGGGCCACCATGCTTGTGAGTTTGTCATCAAAGCATTGAGATCTTTGATAACAGCATGTAAATCTAGGCTTTGAAATTCTTTGGCGTAATTAAAATCCTTAGGCATCGGATTCATTAGCGGTGAGTGTTGATTTAAAAGCTTGAGATCCAATTGATTGGGCCACCAGTCGGCATTCGTGGTGTGTCTGGCTAAGGCACGATCATCCGCGCTATCAGAAAACGGGCAAGTGGCTGCAGGTGACATGAAGCTTTCCTAAGAATATGAAATAAAAAAGGGTTGAATGCGCAGTTAAATGCTACCTAAATAATCGCGTTTACCAATCTCAACGCCGTTATGACGCAAAATATTGTACGCAGTGGTGACATGAAAATAGACATTAGGTAAGGCATGCCCTAATAAAAACTGGAGGCCTTTGTAATGGGTCTCTTTATCGCCTCGCTTGGTAATAATATCTTTATCTTCGGTGCCATCAATCTGCTCAGGTTTAATGCCTTCGATGAAAGCAATTGTTTTAGCAATACGTAACTTCAAATCTGCAATAGATTGCTCATTATCTTCATACACCGGAATTTCTACTCCAGCCAATCGGCCAACTAAGCCCTTTGCTGTATCAGTTGCAATTTGGATTTGTCGCGTGAGGTTAAGCATATCGGGAAATAAACGAAACAAAGTAAAGGCGGTGACATCTAATTTTTTAGCCTCGATATGGGCTTGAGTCTTATCTAATATAGCCGATAGATTCTTTAAAACATGGATGAATCGTGGTGCGCTAGCTTGGTACATTGAAATCGTCATCATTAGCCTTTAGGAAGAGAAAAATAGTAATAAGGATTCTGATGTTACTCTTGTAATATTAGTTTTGCAGAACTACCAGCGGCCATTTAGATCGGCTATATTTAGGGGTCTAAAATAAGATAATTACACTAACTAGACTTACAGGGAGAATTAGCATGAAGCGCATTATATTTAGCTTGCTAGTGTTGATGTCATACGCTGTTTTTGCCCAAACTGCATGCAAAAGCAGTGGGGATCTTGACCCCCAATATTGCGACCAAAATGGCGATATGGTTGCCGATACCCCAACCGACCCTAAATTACTTAAAACCCCATCTACGATTGTTTTCACCTATACCCCCGTTGAAGACCCGGCGGTATATGAAAAGGTGTTCAAACCCTTTACCGACCATTTAGCCCAATGCACCAGTAAAAAAGTCATTTTTTACCAAGTGCAGTCGAATGCTGCAGAAATCGAAGCTATGCGCTCAGGCCGCTTACATGTGGGCGGGTTTTCAACAGGCCCAACCGCCTTTGCTGTCAATATTGCCGGCGCTGTTCCTTTTGCTGTTAAAGGTACCGAAAAAGAATTTCAGGGATATAACTTGCTAGTGGTTGTTAAAAAATCTAGCCCTTATCAAAAGCTGGCCGATTTGAAAGGCAAAAAATTTGCCCATACATCCCCATCCTCAAACTCTGGCCATATGGCTCCAATGGCTTTATTTCCAAAAGAGGGTCTTGCGCCAGGAACCGACTACAACATTCTCTTTTCTGGTAAACATGATCAATCAATTTTAGGGGTTCGCTCAGGTGATTATGATGGTGCAGCAGTTGCCTCAGATGTATTTCATCGCATGGCAGTGAGAGGTCAAATAAATGAAGATGACTTCCGCATTATTTATAAAAGCCCTAAATTTCCAACTTCTTCTTTTGCATATGCTTATAACTTAGAGCCAAAGTTTAGAGATCAACTACTTAAGTGCTTCTTCGATTACCGTTTTACGGATGATATGAAAAAAGCCTTTGATGGTGCCGATCGTTTTTTCCCGATAACTTATAAAAAAGATTGGGCCATAGTACGCCAAGTTGCTGAAAATGGCGGGGAGAAATTTAATCGCTCTGCTTACGATAAAGAGACTTCCCGCGAAGAAGAGGCTCGCAAAAAAGCTGCTGCTAAAAATTAAATGAGTTTAAGTGTCACCACGCTAAAGATTGAAAATCTTTATAAGGAGTATGTCCCAGGTAAATTGGTATTATCAAATATCAATATTTTTGTGCAGGGAAGTGGGCTCATAGCCATCATTGGCCCTTCTGGTACAGGTAAGTCAACCCTGATTCGCTGCATTAATCGTCTAGTTGAGCCCACTCGAGGAATAATTAATTTTTGTGGTGAGAATTTAGTCACACTTAACTCTAGCTCGCTTAGAAAGGCACGGCGTCAAATTGGGATGGTTTTCCAGGAATTTAATTTAGTAGAGCGTCTGACCGTAATGGAAAATATTCTCTCTGGACGCCTCGGCTATATTTCAGCATTAAAAGCCTGGCTCAGAATTTACCCGCCGACCGATATTGAGCAAGCCTATCAATTATTAGATTTGATTGGCTTACGGGGTTTTGAAAATCAACGGGCTGATTCTCTATCTGGGGGTCAGCGCCAACGGGTTGGTATTGCTAGATCAATTATGCAAAGCCCAAGATTATTATTAGCCGATGAGCCTACATCTTCTTTGGATCCAAAAACTTCTGTAGAGATAATGAAATTGATGCAAGAGTTAGGTAATAAGCTCAATATTCCAGTAATAGTCAACATGCATGATGTTGAATTAGCAAAACGATTTGCTACCAGAATCATTGGCATGTCTGAAGGCAAAATCATTTATGACGGCTCGCCAGAACAATTGAATGATTCGGTTTTAAGGTCTATATATGGTGGCAAGGATTGGCTTCAGTAGCATTCTCCCCATCCTATAAAACAAAAATCATGTGGGCGATTTTTTTTGCTTATGTGATTTACGCTATGTCTAGGCTTGACTTTACTTGGGATCGCTTTGTCCTCGGCATCCATAATGGTGCACAATTTTTAAGTCGGATGTTTCCCCCACATGTAATGCAACCAGAGTCGATGTTTAAAGGCTTACAAGAAAGTCTGGAAATTGCTATATTGGCTTCCTTTTTCGGGGTGATTCTTTCATTACCACTTAGCATTCTAGCAGCGCGCAACTTAATGCCCAAATGGGTAACGTGGATTGCGCGTACGGTGATTGCCCTTTGTCGCAGTTTTCATCCTTTAATCGTTGCTATTCTCTTTGTTAAAGCAGTTGGCTTTGGTGCATTAGCAGGCATCTTGACCCTAATTGTGGCTTCAATTGGATTTATTGCCAAACTCTTTGCTGAAGCAATTGAAGAAATATCGCCAAAACAAGTTGAAGCCATTAAAGCAACAGGTGCGCCATTTTTAAGCGTGCTAGATTATGGCGTCTTCCCCCAAGTGATGTCCCGCTTTATTGGCTTTGTTACTTACCAAATCGATTCTAATTTAAGAAACTCAACAATGGTGGGAATTGTGGGTGCTGGAGGTATTGGAGGTACTTTATTTGCCGCCTTCCAACGCTTCGACTATGACTTTGTATGCGCTATTTTGCTCGCCATCATCGCAATGATTATGACTGGCGAATTATTAGCTAAATTGATTCGTATTCTACTTACCGGAAAACAAAGTCGAATTGAAAACGAATCATGATTACATCCCAAAAAGAATACCCTAGTACTTGGTCGCGTTATAGCTTTATTCAAGTACAACTTCGATTTTTTTTATCGCTTATAGCCATCGCACTAATTATTTTCTCAGCTAAAAATGTTGAAGTTATCCCCGAGTTTTTATTAGATGCTCCAGAACAGGTGCAGGATCTATTTTTGCGTATGTGGCCAATTGATTTTGACTACTACCCAAAGGGAATTCATGAAGCCTTGTTGGATACAATCCATATTGCAACTTTAGGCACTATTATTTCATTAGCAATTGCCTTTCCCATTGGGCTTTGCGCCTCTTATCGCTTAATACCTTTTCGCATTATTAATTTAATCGCACAATTTATTTTAGTTGCCTCAAGATCAATTAATTCAATTATTTGGGCCTTATTATTTGTGGCGATTTTTGGTCCAGGAGCTCTAGCTGGCACTCTTGCAATTGCTTTTCGATCAATTGGTTTTGTTGGTAAGTTACTGGGCGAGTCAATTGATACTGCTGACATGAACAGCATTGAAGCATTAAAAGCCTGTGGTGCACCTTGGCTTTCAATTTTTACCAAAGGCTATTGGCCTCAGATTGCGCCAAGTTTTTGGTCAATTGCCTTATTTCGTTGGGATATTAATATTCGCGAATCTTCAGTCTTGGGCCTAGTTGGTGCTGGGGGTATTGGGATGGCACTCGATTCTGCACTAAATCTATTTCAGTGGACTCGTGTTTCATTAATACTATTATGTATTTTTATTATCGTTGTAATTGCTGAAATTATCGTGACACAAATCCGCAAAAAATTAATTTGACTTTTTGAGCAATTATTCCTTGAGCCGATTAATCAATCCCAAGCCAATTGCTGATCTACCTACAAAGGTTGTCGCAGAAATTGAGTATGTATTTACAGATATAGATGACACTATTACAGACGGGGGGAAATTACTTCCTGAAACTTTTACTGCAATAGCCGCCCTTCAAAATGCGGGTTATAAAGTAATCCCAGTTACAGGAAGACCGGCTGGATGGTGTGACCTAATTGTCAGACAGTGGCCAGTAGATGCTATTGTTGGCGAAAATGGAGCCTTTTATATGTGGCAGGATAAAGTCTCAAAAAAACTTTGCACCCATCATGTTCTCCATCAAAACCAAAGGAATATTTATGCTCAGCGCCTTTTAAAAATAAAAGAGTTATTAATTAAAGAATATCCAGAAATTATTTTTGCTTCAGATCAGTTTTCACGCCTTTACGACTTAGCTATTGATGTTAAAGAGGATGTGCCACCATATTCAGCTCAAGACTTAGAAGCACTTCTACAATTTCTTGCTTCCTATGATGTAACAGCTAAATTAAGCTCGATTCATGTCAATCTTTGGTTGGGTCAATGGGACAAGCTAAGTACCACTAAACTAATGATGAAAACCCTCTTTCATAAAGACTTGGAAACTTATAATCAAGCTTGTCTCTTTATAGGCGATTCTCCAAATGATGCTCCAATGTTCTCTTATTTCAGACATTCCTTTGGAGTTGCTAATGTATTAGACTATCGGGATAGAATAGAGTTTATGCCCAAATGGGTTACTAGATCTAAGGGGGGCAAAGGTTTTTCTGAGTTAAGTGAAGTCCTGATCAGATTAAAATCTTCTGCATCAACTATCGTGAATGGATCTTGAGATGATTACTAGAAAAATTTTTATTGTAAAAATTGCATTAATGTTGAGTACGGGTCTTTTTTATTTGCCTAGTAACACTAATGCCCAAGCAAACCCGGTACCCGACTACCCTTCCAGACCAATCAAATTAGTCATTCCCTTTCCTGCAGGCGGCAGTTCTGATGGCATTGGCCGGCAAATTGCTGATAAATTATCGGGCGTATTAAAACAAACTGTAGTAGTTGATAACAAAGGAGGTGCAGGAGGGATTATTGGCACCGATTACGTCGCTAAAGCTTCGCCCGATGGCTACACCTTAGTTCTAGTCGATGTATTCCATACTAGTACGCCCATCTATACCCGTAAGATGCCTTATAACGCACTTAAAGATTTCACACCGATTTCACTAATTGGTCGATCGCCAGCATTTTTAGTTGCAAGCCCCTATTTTCAAGTTCAAACTGCTCGTGAAGCTATTACTTTTGCAAAAGCCAATCCTGGCAAAATGACCATGGCAATTGCTGGAACTGGTAGCGTTGTCGTTGATCTTTTTAAAGCACGCTCTGGGCTTGATTTTATTAGTGTTCCCTATAAAGGATCTTCACCAGCGATGATTGATTTAATGAGTGGGCAAGTAAACGTCATGATTACCACCATGGCTAGCGCAGGAACCCACATAAAAGCTGGAAAACTACGCCCATTAGCTGTGACTGGTAACAAGCGGAATAGTGATTTTCCCGAAATACCTACCTTTGCTGAATTGGGAATTAATGGCATGGACTATGAACAGTGGTTCGGCATTATGGGGCCAGCTAATCTACCAAAACCCATTATCGATAAAATCTCTTTAGCAATGAAGCAGGTATTAAATATGCCTGATGTCCGAGAGCGCTTGAGTGGAATGGCGCTTGAGGTTGCATCCCCTACCCCAGAAGAAATGAAGCGTAAGGTTGAAGAAGACAGCAACCGCTGGCAAAAACTAGCTGTAGAGCTAGATATAAAGCCGATTGATTAATTAATCTCGGTATTTTCTAACAAAGTGCGAATAAAAACTAGGTTTAACAAGCTAAAATTTCTATTTATTAATCTAATCTCAGTAGTGCTTTCTTTCAAGATGATCTTTTATGGGTATAACCCTAGATTCATATACTGAGCCGATTAAATAAGCTACTACTTACTGAGCCTCGATACCAGCAAACTGTGCGATCTTTTCATATTTTGTCATTTCTGTACGCACAAATTTTTTAAACTCATCTGTTGTCATTTGCCTTGAGCGAATGCCCGCCTTTGCATACGCGTTCTGTACTTCTTTATCTTGCATGGCCAAATTAATATCAGAATTAATTTTTTGAATGATTGCTACCGGTGTTGCGCTAGGGGCCCATAAGCCAAACCACAGACTCATGTCATAGCTAGGGTAGCCCTGTTCAGCAATCGTTGGAATATTAGGAGCAGCCTCTGAGCGTGTTTGGGTCGTTACCCCTAAGGCCTTTAATTTGCCAGAGTTAACTTGTGTAATTGCGGTATCAAAAGCAATCATAAAAAAGGCAACCCGATTACTCATCAGATCTTGCATGGCATCTGGCCCACCCTTGTATGGCACATGGACCATTTTAATGCCGGCAATTTGATTGAAATATTCTGCCGCTAAATGGGTTGAACTGCCAATGCCTGCAGAGGCGAAGGGAATTTCTCCTGGCTTGGCTTTGGCTGCCAAGACCAGATCCTTAAGAGATTGATACGGCCCACTAGGAGAGGTGGACATTAAATAGGGGGTAATTCCTAAAATATTGACATCTACTAAGGCCTTTAAAGGATCGTAAGGTAATTTTTTATAAATTGCGGGATTAGCCGCATAAGAAGCGGACTGAACTAAAAGTGTATAGCCATCAGGTTCCGCGTTCACTACTGCGCCCGTTCCAATTAAACCGCCAGCTCCAGGGCGATTTTCAACTACTACCGGCTGCTTCCAAGTTTCACTTAAATTCTTGGCCACAATACGCGCCACAATATCAACCCCAGAACCAGGCGTTAGGGGCACAATTAATTTAACTGGTCGATTTGGGTAAGACTGTGGCGACTGCGCCATACTGTACGAACTAAATAAAATAAAAATGCAACACAATATTATTTTGATTTTTTGCTTCAAGTTTTCACCTATCTCTGGGGCATATTTTGAATTGAATAACCTATGCTGATATTAGCACCCTGCGGAATTTCTGGCATCGTTAAATTCCAACTTAGCCAAGATTCTCGCATTGACCTTAACTGCTCAGGAAAATATTCGGCTAAATTTGCCCGCTCACGCTCATCTGCTCCAATATTAAAAAGGTACTCATTTTCATCGACCTTAAGATACTTCCATTCATCTACACGATAAGCCCGCTGGCCTCGATAATTCATGCGCCAAAACAGAGGCCTTTCAAATAGGTGATTAGCATTTTTTAAAATAGGCAGCATTGAGACGCCATCGAGGGGATATTCTGGGTCTATATGAGCGCCAGCAATATCCAATATCGTTGCCGTCCAGTCCATCGTGATACCAATTTGCGTACTCACTTTATTTTGAGGAATGAGGGCTGGCCAATGCACAATCCAGGGAACGCGAATGCCCCCCTCAGTCAAATCCATTTTCCCGCCGACTAAAGGCCAGTTATCAGAAAACCGCTCGCCACCGTTATCGCTAGTAAAAATAATCAAGGTGTCATTCAACAAATTTTCTGCTTGAAGTGTGGCAACTATTTTGCCAATACCTTCATCCATATGATGGATCATTTGCTGATAGGTTTTTACATTACCGCCATGCAGATGAAATAAATTATTCTTTACTTCACTTGCCAGATGGGCATCATCTCTTGTTTCCCAGGGCCAATGTGGGGCAGTGTAATGAAGGCTAATAAAAAAAGGGGTTCCTGCCCTTGCCACAGCAGATTTTTTCTGAATATATTCAATAGTTTTATTGGAAAGCAAATCTGTTAGATACCCTTCTTCGGCGGTCTCCTCGCCATTGAGCCAAAGATCATGAATTCCCTGTGAGTCACAATGGGTAAAGTAATCAACCCCACCTGCCATTGGACCAAAAAATTCATCGTAGCCCGAAAGTAAAGGTCCAAATTGTGGCGGAAAGCCTAGATGCCATTTACCAAATAAGGCAGTTTGGTAGCCCACCTCGCGGAGCATCGATGGCAAAGTGGGGATATCCACTGGCAATCCTAAAGTTGTATTGCCTCTACTTTTAAAATTAATTGGCTCCTCTGCTGCCCCACGCAAGCGATACTGATATCGTCCAGTCATCAAAGCAAAGCGCGTTGGCGAGCAGACTGGAGAATTCGAGTAACCCTGAGTAAAAAGGAGACCATTGAGTGCTAACCGATCAAGCGTGGGTGAAGCGTTTGACTTCGCGCCATAACAGCCTAGGTCTGCATAACCCAAGTCATCAGCAACAATAAAAATAATATTAGGGCGATTCACAGATTCTTTACCCACCAAATAATGCAAAAGTTAAGGGCAAATAGTATCAATAAAAAGGGGTTAATCAAGCCTAAAGCGGGAACTACAGCCTTAAAGATCAGGATTAATTGGTAAAGCTATTTTAATAGTAGGGTAATTTCACCTTTCAACAGCCTTATTCCAAAGGGCGTATATTTATTTAGGGTATTCCCTAACTTTTTTTATCAATCCATTCTTAACTGTATTTGCAACTACAAAATAAGGTTCTAAAGATGAGCTCTAGCACTTATGAGCATTTTGAAGGATGCGTTTTATGTGGGCTAATTGATACTGCAATTAGCTCTGGAATTTTTAAAATCTGGACAAAACTAATCAAAAAATCAGAATGGTTTCAGTTACTCGATAACGGTGGATTTTTTACACTTTTTATCCCTACTGATGCTGCCTTCAGTAGAGTCCCCCCAGAATATCTTCAAGCGCTTGAATCTAATCCCGAGGAATTAAACGATTTTATTGATCACTTTATTGTTCCTGAGTTTGCCTCAACTAAAGTTCATAATTCCCACTATTCCTCCATTGCTGGTGATGATCTTTTAATTGAATCCAATCTGAGTGGCCCGAGTGTAAATCGAGTCAGCATAAAAATAGAAAATATAATTGCTACAAATGGCATGATTCATGCTGTTGATTCAATTGATATTTTTAATACGAAGAAGAATTAATTCATAACTTTTTCAGTTTTTAGTAAATACCTTACTAATCAGGGCTAATTTCTGGTGAAAGCGTTTTATAGCGATCACTTTGTCTTGCCACTTCCAAAAGGGCATCGCTTCCCAATGGAAAAATATGCTCTACTGCGACAATCAGTCCAATCATTAGCCGATTTAGAGCTGCTTGAGGCTCCAAGCGCTACTGATGCGCAGCTACTTCTTGCTCATGACACAAAGTATGTTGAAAAAATAATTAGCGGGCAACTTAATGCAGCTGAACAAAAAGAGATTGGCTTTCCATGGAGTCCGCTAATGGTTGAGCGCTCTAAAAGGTCAGCTGGAGCAACTGTAGCAGCTTGTAATGCTGCACTTATGGACGGAGTCAGTGTAAATTTAGCTGGCGGAACTCACCATGCTCATCGCGACAAAGGAAGTGGGTTTTGTGTTTTTAATGATGTTGCAATCGCTGCTAAAAATTTACAGGCCATCAAGGGCAATCATTTCCGTGTTGCTATTATTGATTTTGATGTTCATCAAGGTAATGGTACCGCTACCATCATGCAACACAACGATTCAATTTTTACTTTATCAATTCATGGTGAAAATAACTTTCCCTTTAATAAAGAGCAGAGCGACCTTGATATTGGCTTAAAAAATCAATGTGCAGATAGCGAATATTTAAATGCTGTTGCTTATGCACTTGATGAGCTTGAAAAAAGATTTAGTGCAGACTTTGTGATTTATTTAGCTGGTGCAGATCCGCATACTGATGATCGCCTAGGTAAATTAAGCCTGAGTAAAAAAGGTTTGTTATTGCGTGATCAGGCAGTATTCGATTTTGCAAAGATTAATGGAATTCCAATTGCGGTTGTAATGGCAGGTGGTTACGGAAAAAAAATCGAGCAATCTGTTGAAATTCATCACCAAACTATTGCCCTAGCGATCAAATATTCTCATAATTAAATGATTAATTCCAATCTACTGTTAATTGCAGCATTTATCATTCTGTTTGTCAGTATTGGTTTGGGATTAATGTATCAAGAATTCAAACAATGGCTAGCCGACCTCTGGTCGGATTAAAATCAACTTTACTCACCATGATTCACTTCCGGGCTCACCTTTAAATGGTCCAACTAGCTCTGGAGTAACCCAGCCACCATAAAAGCCGCTAGGCTGAGGTAAAACCTGTTCTCCATCAACAGTACAGTGCAGCTGAGTAGGGTAAAAAGCAATGTGATCGGCAATCATCTTTGCTTCATCAAAGGGTTGGGCATAGCTCCATGCAACTTTTTTGAGTTGATTAACACCATCATTTATATCCCAGTATTGAGCGGGGCCTTTCCACTCACAAAAAGAATTGCCGGTAGATGGCTTCAAAAATTTGAAGTTGATATCCTTTGGTGGGATATAAAAACTCGGTGGATGAGAAGTTTCTAATACCAAAATAGCATTTTTTGTGCGCGCAATTTCTTGCCCATTAAAGCAAATAACAACCTGCCTACAATCCTCAACATACTTTGGGGGACGTGGAAAATCCCATACCGAAATTTGTGACGCATTGGGTACAACTGCAAATGGTGGTCTTGTGGCTCCTCGCCAATTCCATTGCTCTTGTGCAAGCTTGACCCAATCCGGTAACTGACTCATAAACAATGAAATTAAATATACTCAGACACCTCTACCAAGTTCCCATCAGGATCGCGTAGATAGACTGACCGAATTGGGCCCAAGGCACCCCGTCTAGCAACGGGCCCAACATCAATCGCAATATTATTAGCTGTCAAATGGGTGATCACATCATCAAGCGGAATGGCAGCAATCAGACAAAAATCACCAGCACCAATCGTGGGTACTTTTGCTTTGGTCGGTGTTTCAGTGGCACGATCTTGTAAATTAATTTTATATTGCCCAAAGCGCAAGGCGTAACGCGGCTGCCCTTCAGGTCCAGTGAAAAATTCACGTTCAAAGCCAAGGGCCTTTTCATAAAACTGGGTAGAAGCCTCAATATCGGTAACAGTTAATACTAGATGATCAATGCGATCGATAATACTTTTCATTTTTTTCCATTCAACTTTTTAAAAAATACTTAATTTTTATCTGTATTAGGAGACCTTAAGCCCTAAACAATCTCGCTCTATTGGGTCTCAAGCTCTACTGATAATCAAGCTCTACTGATAATTTAGTGCCAGGCACAATAATACCGCCTCGCTCACCTGCTTGGGTTGAGCCCCAGCGGGCTTTAAAATAATCAGGTAATGGTCTACCCTCTTTAGGGGCCATCCATAGCCGTAATAAATGCCGCTGACGCTCCCGTTCGGGCCAATTTTCAAAATCATTACGGGAATGCAAGATTTGATGATTATGCAAAAGTTGCATATCACCAGGCTCAAAAGCCATAGGCAAAACAAAGCCAGGCTCAGCTAAAATTTCATCGATTAAATCCATGACTGCAAGTTGATCGGTAGTTAAGCGCTTCGCTTCAGGAAAATTATTTTGTGCCGCTTCAATATATTGACGAATATAAACACAAGATAAATGATTTTCATACCAAGTAAAAATAGGCATATCAAACCAAGGGTGCAGTCCCTCCGGCACTTCGCCACGCCGATCCGTTGGATAAGGCATAAATAACGCCTCAACTAAATCAGGGCGCCGGCGCACCACTTCGTTATACAACTTCATCGAGCTAGCTATAAAAGATTCACCGCCCGCTTTAGCCTTTTGTAAACATAGCAAGCCCACAAGATCAGCTGAATCTGTATGAAAATCAAGTTTTTTATTCGTTTGATAAAAACGTCCACCCGTCTTAGTAATGTCGACACCTTGGTCGCAAACATGACCCAATAAGTGGCCTTTGCCATTACTACTTCGCAAGGTACCTAAATGAACGCCTAAGCCCATATAGATGATGGCAGCAAGCTCAATACCCAAATCTTGTACTGGTATACCGCGTAGCAATACAAACCCTCTGCCATGCAGTAATTCAGTCAATAAACGACCCAAAAATGGCTTAAGTTGTGTAAGCGGAAAATTATCAGGTGAAATTTGCTCAAAAGGCAAATTGAGTGCCTGAAAGTGCAAAGCCGCGGCACGCATTTCAGCTAGCTGCTCTGGTTTCCAAGGGACAATCCATAACGGCTCAGCCAACATCTCGGCCCCAGTCCAGACGCTTGGTCCCTCAACAGCTATCGGCGGTGGCTCTAAAGCGAATATAGACATCCAACCCTCAAATGATTTTTACCTCAATTAAGATTAAACTCTTTATACCTTTTAAGCCCTTAGTGTTATCCCTTAATTGATCAATCGATAGCTAGTAATTCACCAGAAAGTACTGTTTTTATGCCAAATAATTCCTCACCAGTGCTAGGTGCCAATGCTTTAGTCGCAGCCTTAAAATTAGCTAAAGTGAAAACAATTTTTACGCTTTCGGGCAATCACATCATGCCAATATTTGATGCGATTCTCGATAGCGATATCAAATTAATCCACACCCGTCATGAAGCTGCCGCAGTGCACATGGCAGATGCTTATGCGAGACTGACAGGTGAAGTTGGTATCGCACTCGTTACTGGTGGCCCAGGCCACGCGAATGCAATAGCAGCGCTTTACACCGCACAAATGGCTGAGTCGCCGGTAGTCTTAATTTCGGGTCATGCGCCCCTTGCACAATTGGGTACTGGTGCTTTTCAAGAAATGGCGCAAGCTGATTTGGCTGCGCCGCTTGTCAAAGCAGCCTTGACTTCGAACTCGATTGAAGCAATTCCTTTTGACCTAGCCAAAGCAATCAATCTCGCGAAATCGGGGCGTCCAGGGACTGTGCATTTAAGCCTGCCTTCTGACTTATTAGAAGGCCCCTACCCCAGTGTAAAAAATTTGCCTACAGAGCAGACGTTTACCGCTAAAGAAACATCGGCGGCAAGCGAGGCTATTGAAACGATCTTGCAAGCGCTACAAGTTGCCCAACGCCCCATCATCTTAACTGGGCCACAAATGCAATCACAAGCGGGAAGAAAACAACTGGCGACTCTAGAGCAGGCATTAGGAATTCCCGTGGTGGGCATGGAAAGCCCTCGCGGCATCAATGATCCGTGTTTGGGCGCCTTTCCGGAAGTGCTGGCAAAAAGTGATTGTGTGTTACTCCTTGGGAAAAAATTGGATTTCACTTTAAAGTTTGGGCAATTTCCAAGCTTTGCTAAAGATTGTCAATTTTTACAACTTGATCCAGAGGCTGCTGAAATTCAACGCGCAAGTGTTAGCTTAGGCAAAAGCTTGCAACTCTCTGCACTTGGTGATGTGCACTCCAGTATTACTTTGCTAATAAATTCAGCGCGTACTATAAACTTTAAAAGTAGTTCCCATCAAGTCTGGTTGCAAGAAGTTCAGACCGCAATTAACTATCGCCCTAATGATTGGCAATCGGCGACTGTTGAGCCTGGCCGGGTTCATCCAGCGCAAGCATTTGCCGTATTACAAACAATTCTCGATAGTCACCCAGATTCAGTCCTCATTAGCGATGGTGGCGAGATTGGACAATGGGCTCAAGCTTGTCTGCAAGCGCCAAACCGAATTATTAATGGTGTGGCTGGCTCAATTGGTTCTGGCCCACCCTTTGCAAGTGCAGCTAGCCTTGTCAAACCGAATGTGCCTATCGTGACAGTGATGGGAGATGGTAGTTTTGGCTTTCATTGCGCAGAAATAGATACTGCAGTTCGTTATAAATTGCCCTATCTTTTGGTCATCGGTAATGATGCTTGCTGGAATGCCGAACACCAAATCCAATTGCGCGACTATGGTCAAGAACGGCTCATTGGCTGCGATCTGCTACCAACTCGATACGATAAAGTCTGTGAAGGATTTGGTGGTCATGGAGAATTAGTTACGGAACTAGGCGCCTTACTGCCCGCTACAAAAAGAGCGCTCGCGAGTAACTTACCGGCCTGTATTAATCTGCTGATTCCGAGTTTAGCGGCGCCGAAGATGCAGAGATAAGCAATGACATAAATAGGTTAATATTTACTATGAACATCACAATTCTGTACCGAAAATTATTTTTACTGCTTTGCCTCATGTCAGCTTTTTCTGCGCATGCCCAAATTGGTACCGCTTGGACACCTGGCAGCTGTCAGTGCCCTAACGGGTTTATTTTTGCGCAAGCTACTGCACCCAATTGCACGCAGACATTTAATTATGAGGGTTGCATTAACCCGAACGTTGGTGCGAATGGTACTTGTTTCGAGTGTGGGCAAGGCGGCACGCGTGCGCTCAATACCTATGGTTGCATGGGCGGCCTACAAAACCAAGAATGGCGCCCCGCATTTAATGCTGGTACCGTCGATTGCGCTGCCCAAAACTAAGTCTTGCTAACTAGCAGGCGCGCCATCGCGCAAAATTTCATAATGCAAATGTGGGCCAGTCGAGCGCCCCGTAGAACCAACCTTAGCTAAGGGTTGGGATTTTTTCACTTTTTGCCCTACTTGTACCATCAGCTCTTGAGCGTGGGCATAGCGCGTTACGGTGCCATTGCGATGCTGCACATCAACTAAATTACCGTACTCACCACTCCAACCTGCTTTAATCACAATACCGTCGGCGGTTGCCAAAATAGGCGTACCATAAGCAGCCGGAAAGTCGGTGCCATCATGCCAAGCAATTTGTCGCGTAAAGGGGTCAATGCGATAACCGAGGCCACTCGATGGCGCAACCTCAAAGGGTAATGGTGATCCTGCAGGGACCCCACTCATTGAAACTTGGGTTTCAGCAAAAGCCCGCTGTAAAGTCAAAACTTGGGTTTGCAAACTAATGGAGTCTTGCAAGGTCCGATCAAGGCGAACGCCATAAGTCTCATCGGGTGAAAAAATCTCGCTTGATAGTTTTAGTGGGCCACCTAGTGCAAGGGGCGTCTCTGGCAGTAGCTCTTTTTGAATAACTTTGGGTGAACTATTTAATAGTAATAATTGGTTTCTGAGGGAATCTAATTGTCCCAAACTTTGCTGGGCTTGCGCTAAACGCGCTTGTAACTCGTGCAGCTTATATTCATAATCAGCCTCGGCTAAAGTGACAATTTTTTTCTCCTGTAGCTCTGCTTGACCTAGAGTAAATAGAGTATCTCGAGTTAAATTAACGCTAGCAGCTACTAGCCAGTTCACTGCCACCAAAGCCAGGAATACTGCCATTGCGCCAAGCAAAAGATGCATTTTCGATATATGAAATTCTTTGACGCGACTGGTTGGACTAGTAATAATTAAAATTTGCATGTTTACCTCACTAAAAAATCAATGAATTCCAGAATTCATTTCCAAAATTGGTTGCATTACTGCCATCACAATACCTAAAACCATCAGCCCCATAAATAATATTAATACAGGCTCTAATAAGCTGGTAAAAATTTTTGTTTTTTGCTCAGCTTCTAACTCGGCATTTTCAGCGCCATATTTAAGCATCTCAGCAAGCTGACCAGAAGCCTCTCCAGAACGAATTAAATGGATCAAAATAGGAGAGAAAACCCCTTGACTTCCTAATGATCGAGACAAGCTAGAGCCTTCTCGTAAGCGCGCTTCAGTGGAGTCAATGGCCTCCTTCAAAACTTCATTGCCCAAGGTACTACGCGCGCTATGTAAGGCAGTTAAGATCGGCACATTGGCGGCAACCAGCATCGCCATGGTGTTGGCAAAACGGGCAGTTTCAAAACCCAATAACAAGGGACCCAAAAAAGGTAAATTAAGGATGAAGCGATCAAAGCGCAGCCGTATTTCGATTTGCTTTAAAGCCCGGCGACCAAAATAAATACCTAGAGCAATAACTAAAGCCAACAACCAACCCCAATCAACTAAAAAATTAGATAAGCCCAAAATAAAACGCGTTGTAAAAGGTAAAGTTTGTTTAGTACTTTGAAAAACGCGGGCAATTTGTGGTACTACATAGGTCATTAAAAATAGAATGACCATAAATGAAACCGCAGTCAACATCGCTGGATATGCTAAAGCGCCTAAGGCTTTTTGTTTTAACGCTTGCCGCTTTTCTAAAAATTCAGCCAATTGGGTTAAGACTTGACCCATGCGGCCCGATTGTTCTGCAGCACCAACCACTCCTTGATATAAAGGGTCAAAGGTTTGTGGTTGCGTAGCGACTGCGCGCGATAAAGATAAGCCGGCGCGTAATTCAGCAACTACTGACTGTAAAACATTTTTGATGTGGGGTTTTGAGCTTTCATCCGATAAAACAGTGAGGGCTTCATCAATTTGTACACCAGAACGCACTAGCAAAGCAAATTGCTTGGTAAGTACCGCTAATTCATTACGGCTCAGTGGCCTATCTTCAGAGAATAAACGCTGCCAAAATTGTTGCTTAGTCCATTGGTTCTCAAGCTCAATGCGCACGGGTACGAGCTGCTTCGCCATTAACTGCTGCCGAATAGCACGCTCATTCTCGCCATCAACACTACCCCGCTCACTCTTACCGCCATAGGTTAAAGCTTCAAATCGGTAGCGTGGCATAGCTTAGTTGCTCGAAGGCAGAATTAATCAATTTCAACAGCACCAGTGACGCGCATCATTTCTTCTACCGTCGATTGACCTGAATCAATCCACCGCTGGCAATCTTCTGCCAAATTGCGCATCCCATTTGCAGTCGCCTGCTTACGGATTTCACTTTCAGCAGCACGGTTATGAATTAATTCACGAATCGTTTCATTAGTGGCCATTAATTCATAAATGCCTGCTCTGCCGCTATAGCCAGATTCGCCGCAGGCTGGGCATCCCTTACCGCCACAGGCTTTACAAGTAAGGCGAATTAAGCGCTGTCCTAATACCCCTAAAAGCGTTGAAGAAAGTAAAAACGGTTCAATTCCCATATCAATTAAACGCGTTACCGCCGATGGCGCATCGTTGGTATGTAAAGTTGCCAACACCAAGTGTCCGGTAAGAGAGGCTTGAACCGCAATTTGTGCGGTTTCTAAATCGCGAATTTCGCCAATCATCACAATATCTGGATCTTGCCGCAAAATCGCCCTCAAGGCTCGTGCAAAATTCATATCAATCCGCGCGTTCACTTGTGTTTGACCAATCCCATCCAAGTTATATTCAATTGGATCCTCAACCGTCATAATGTTATTGGTTTTATTGCGTAAGCGTAATAAGGCGCCATAAATCGTGGTGGTCTTACCGCTACCCGTTGGTCCAGTAACCAATACAATGCCGTGTGGGCGATGAATCAATTGATCAAAATTAGTAAAGGTATCGTCAGCCATTCCCAGTGCTTTGAGATCAAGGCGATCGTAATTTTTCTCTAATAAACGCATTACCACCCGCTCACCATGGGACGTAGGCAGAGTAGAAACCCGAATGTCAATGGCTTTACCGCCTACCCGCAAAGAAATGCGACCATCTTGCGGCATGCGTTTTTCAGCAATATCAAGCGACGCCATAATTTTGATCCGCGATACTAAAGCAGCATGTAAATCGCGGCGCATATCAACCACATCGCGCAAATTTCCATCGACCCGAAAACGTACTATCGATTTACGCTCAAATGCTTCTAAGTGAATATCAGAAGCGCCATTACGGCTAGCTTGTTTTAATAAACTATTAATCATCCGAATTACTGGAGCGTCATCATTCATTTCCAAGAGATCTTCTGAAATGGGTATCTCTTGCAATAAACGGGATAAATCAATCGTGTCTTCAACCTCATCAACCACTTGCGAGGCGTCTAAATCGCCTTGTGAATAAGCTGCATTCACTGCTTGCATCACCTCATCGCTGGATTTTTCTACTCGCTTTACAGGGCCAACTAGACGACAAATTTCTTGGAGTACTGTTAAATCGGTAGTGGGGCTATGAATGACAATCAGATCATCTTCTTGTCCACCATCTAAAAATTGCTGGCCTTCAGTTACAGGCGCTTTCATTAACAGCACCTGATTATCCCGCGCGTAAACAAAAGGAATACGTAGCATTATTTATTCGCCGGTAATGCGGGGGCTATTGGAGCAATAGAAGGTGGACTTGAGGGTTTTATCGCAGGGCTGGTATTGATGGTGTCAGAGGGTAATCTTGGTGGAACCAGCGGCACTTCGGCATCTTTAACGTTTGGCATATTCTTTTCTGTAGGCAATAACATCGGTAATTGCTTAAACTGATCTTCTTTGGTTTGCATTAGGTCTAAACGATTTTTAGTCATTTGCTCATTTTCATCTTTATCCCGCAAAACATAGGGGCGAATAAAGACTAATAAATTACTTTTGATTCTTTTTTTATTGTCATAGCGAAATAAATTGCCAATAATGGGAATGCTGCTTAAAAATGGAATACCGCTTGTTTGATCTCCGTATTCATCTGTGATCAAACCGCCCAACACAATCATTTGGCCGTCATCAACCAATACATTCGATTCAATATTGCGTTTATTTATAATCGGCCCTGAAGGATCATAAATTGGGACAACAGATGAGACTTCTTGGAAAATTTGCATTCTAACAATACCGTTAGCTGAAATTTGTGGCCGAACCCGTAAAGTTATTCCCACGTCTTGCCGCACAATTGTTTGAAACGGCGTGACCGTTGAGGTGGTCCCCGTTTGCGCATAGGAACCGGTTAAGATCGGGATATTTCGACCGACAATAATGCGCGCTTCTTCATTGTCAAGTGTAATTAAATTCGGTGTTGAAAGAATATTGGTGCCAGTAGCAGTTTCTAGTGCTCTAATTAAAGCCGACATGGCATAAACACCATTAAACCTACTTATCATACCTAAATTTAAGCCAGGCGCTGGTGGTATTTGTACGCCAGTAGCAGGCGTACCTGGATTTGCAATTATGCTCGTATCTCGCCCCAGACCTATAATATTTGCACCAGGGCCTTGATTGGGAACATTAAAGTTAGTGCCACCAAAACCCACGTTTTGATTACCCGAGCCCAATAAAAAATTCCATTGAATACCCAACTCTGCAGCAGTTTCAGAACTCACCTCAACAATAAGTGCCTCAATGTAGACCTGAGTACGTCTTCGATCTAATTCTTCAATGACTTGTCGTAAATTACGATAGAGCGGTTCGTTAGCCGTAATAATGAGCGAATTCGTTGCTGGCTCAGCTTGAATAAATCCGCCTACATTGGGAGTGCTAGTACTAACTAATGCAGAGGTGGCTAAGCTCGTGCCAGAACCCGTTGCCGCAGGATTGGCAGCCGGATTTTGCTGTGGATTTGCTGCTGCGGGATTAGCAGCAGCATTACCGCCAGCAACTTGCGCAGATAAAGCAGCATCAGCTGCCACTATAGCGCGTAAGGTTATTGCTAATTTACTAGCCTCAGCATTCTTTAGTGGCACTACCCAAATATTGCCGTTTTTATTACCTGGAATATCAAGACGGGCCACTAAAATACGAACTTGTCTTACGCGCTCTGCACTCGAGCTACGTACTAAAATCGAATTACTCCGTGGCTCAGCCAAAATAATGGTTTTTAATGCAGGGTCTGCGGTACCCGCTGCGCCTGTATCCAACACCTTACTTAAAATTGCTGCTATATCACTGGCAAAAGCATGTTGTAATTTAATCGTCTGCACTTCAGTTGTAGTTGGTGCATCAATTGCATCAATTAAAGTTGCAATTCGCTGAATATTGCTCGCATAATCGGTTACCACAATCGTGTTATTGCCTGGATAAGCGTTAATCGTATTGTTCGGTGAAACTAAAGGCCGTAAAACTGGTAATAAATTATTGGCTGATTCATAGCTCAACCTAAAAACTCGTGTAATAATTTGATCGCCCTCTTGCTTGGTTTTCCCTGTTGAAACCGATGTACTGACTAATTTTGCATCTGCTTGGGTAACAACCCGATATACGCCGTTAACTTCCACTAAAGCAAAACCCGCTGTTCGCAGGGCGGTAGAAAAAGAATCTAAGGCCTTGGCTTTACTCACTGGTTTATTACTAATGAGATTAATCGTGCCCTTCACTTGTGGGTCAACCAAGATGGTCTGTCCAGTTGCTTTGGCAACTACACTTGCAACTGAGTCAATGTCCGCATTCATGAAAGATAGGGTGACAGTGCCAACCTCACTATTACTAGCAACGTTGGGGGTGGTTTGTGCCATTACCATAGCTGGGGCCAAAACAAAATCACCCATTAAGCAGCAAAGTAAAAATTGTAAACAAGCTTTACGTAAGCTAGTACGCGAAAAAAATGAATAGCCTAATCCGTCACTCGCTCCCTGTGGAGCTAGCTTAGTTTGTTTCAGTGACCCAATTTGCTGAGTCAATTTACTTAGCCGCATACGTCTTCTATTCCGCAGTTCATTGCTATTCAATATTGCATGCGGTAAATTTCACCGTCTTTTTTGCCTAATAAAGACAATAACCCAATCAACGATTCTTCAGCCTCAGCTGAGGCGGTAGCTGCGCCTAAAAAATGTAAGCCTGGGCTAGTGCCAGTACCCATATTACCTTTGCCACTCAACAACAAAGGCCCCACCGTAGTGCTGAGGTTAAACACTGTACCAGCTTGTGCCAAATTAACCTGTATTTCATAGCTACCCAAGGGTTTTACTGGACTAATTGGACTGCTTAGGCTGCTCATCATAAGGCGTATTGTTCCCGCAGTTTCTTTGCCTATTTTAAGCTCAGTCCAGCGGGCAGATAACTGCCCACGGGGTCGCAGCGTACTCCAAGGGTTGCCAACCCCTTCCAATATAGTGGCTGGCAGGCTAATTTCGCCACTGGCAACCGCTACTTGCCCTAATTTCAACAGTATTTGCAGCGGTTGATCGAGCGCTGAAAAACTTATCGACAAGCCACACTCTCCATTAACTGCATTACACTGCGCAGTCCAATGAAAACGTTCGGTTAAAGCGCTGGCCTCGCGGCAGCCTCCCCCTGCTACATTCGACTCCGAAAAGCCAAGCGCTGCACTGCCTTGCCAGATTGTGCCAATTGGTTGATGCAATGTAACCCGACATGCTGTTTGGCTACTAATAAAGCTAGTAAACCAGCTAGCGGGAAGTTGCCTAACAATGACGACTAATACAGTCAATAATAAGGCAACCCAAAGTAACTTTGGTAAATGTCCACGTGTAGAATCTAGCAGTATTTTCATTTTGATAAAGCGCCTGCAAGCAACGAGACATTGCTGGAATAACTAGAGGCACTCGTTTGTACCAGACTAGCGCTTAAGTTAACTACTGCCGTAGCTGGAGTGGCCACCAACTCAATGCGCTCTGGATACAAGCGCCAAGTCATACGTAATTCTTCTAAGACATCAACGACCACAGCAAACATCACATCACTTGCTTGCAATTCAATGCGGGGAGGGTTTTCCACGCCGAGTCTAAGAACACTAGGCTTTAAGCCTCGTGCGACTAAGATATTACGAATTTTTTGTAGCTCTGCCTCATCCACTAAGACTACGGTATTAAGTTGCATAGGCTTGCTTTTAGACAATTTGATTAAATTCTCTAATTGAGCCCACTGCATAGGGCGCAATGAAATTTGCCCCTCTAAGCGGTGCACATAAGGAGTCGCCCAAAATTGCATTAAAGCCCACAGCGCGCCAAGAACAGCTAAGTTTAGTAATAACTTACGCTTAGCGTGAGCAAAGTTCAAGGCGCTAGCAAACCCCCATGCAGCACTAGCTTGTGAGGGTTTTTTTTGTTGTAGTGCGTTGAGCGTCATTTGGCTTGAGCCCATCGCTTGATTTAAAGCAGCGCGACATTTTTTTACTAGCTCTTTTAATGAAAAAGGGGTCATAAGCTGGCCTCCTTAGTATTACTTCCCAATCCCGCATAAGGCTCTAAGCGATAACGATTGTTGCCTAAGTCGATCACCATCATCCCTAGTAATTCTGCTTTTTTAATGATCTCGCTTGCACTAAGAGGAATCGCGCTTGGTTTGAATTCAAAATCTATGCGGTAGCCATCATAAGTAATTTTTTGTAATGTCTCTTTGCCTAAGGCGGCTTTTAATTGCTGTACTTTTGCAGCCATCGGTACAAAATCAGCATCTGTAGTTTGCCCTTTTCTTCGCTCTTCTTGCGTCAACTGTTTAATAAAGGCGCCTGTCACTGAATCATTTGTTTTATTTTGCGCTAGTAACGCAATAGAAGTTGGTGAAATAAATTGCGCTGCAGTTATTTCAAGATTTCTGCCCCAGCGCCAATCATCAACTGCAAGCCAAGCTGCATGCAAACTAAAGCCAATAAAAATACTGGAAATTGCATAAATTGCCCAGCGTGAAGGTGCTACCCATAAATTTTTATCAACCCAGGATTGATATACATTAGCTAGTCCGTTGATGCCTTTAGCTTGCGCCGATTGCCAACGCGCATTTAATTTCAACGGAGTTTTTTTCGCGTTTGGCGCTGCCAATAATAAATTAAGGCTAGCGGCTGCTATATCTGTGCGCCGACTAAATGCTACGGCACTTATCATCAGCCAATTCCATGACCACTCAACTGGTTTGCAGTTCTCCACCATACTAGGTAATTGCTCGCTGGGATTCTGCTCAACCCATGCTAGGCCTAATTGCTCACTCTTACGCCATGTATAAATAATTTCATTTTCAGCAGTTTTAAAAGCAAGGCTAGGAATAGCAATTTCAGGATATTGATCTGCAGTTAATGGCTCTTCTGCCTTAGCGTAAGATAAAAGTAAACAGTCGGGAATAAAACGTATCCGCGGTGCGAGCAAAGCACTCAGTTGTTGATTAAGCCAATAAAACCAAACCCGATCAATAATTGCTAAGGTTCTTTGCGAACCCATTTGTCCGAGAAATGGCGGTAATGCATGCACTAAAACACTATCAGCACCAGCCAATAAATATTCCTCAACTAGGCTCGGTAAAACCTGTTGTAATTTTTTTGCCTTCACTAGAGGAACTTTAGTTTCAATCAGCCGTACATCTAAAGTTGGAATTAATACTAAAACCTCATCTGCGTAAGGCATTGATTCTGTACTGCCAATACCCTGCCGTCCCGCGGTCGGGTCTTCAGCAGGATTTTCGCAAAGACACCAGGCAAATTGGTCGGCGCGCGCGCTCTCCTCACTTTTACTGGATGAACCAGCAAAAGGTTTGAGGGGGCAATGAATTACTAATAAACTCATTCTGGCAACATCCTGACTGATTTATTCCAAATTACTTGGGTAAAAATACCGCTTGGTAATGGCACTGGGGAACGCTGTATTAATGCCGAGTTCACAAATATACCGCTTCCTAGGTGAATTTCGGATTGCGCCAGCCAAAACTGTGACTTTACATTGACCAAAGAGCCGTCAACTGCCACCCCTGCACCCGCACCAGCTTTAGTCAATAAGGTGGTGATTTCATCAAGCGCCTTCATAGGTGCCGCCGTTCGGTATTGCACTAAATTATTTGCTGCACTGCGAGATAAGCCTGCAAATGCAGCCATTAGCACCTCAGCACTTGCTGTATTGACATTAATAGCAGTATTAATAGGCAGGACTGCTACATGAGGACGTAATTTCTCAATTAAGGCGGGGGTATAACCAGGGATGCTGGCTAACCCATCTAAATCAACCAGAGGGATTTGAGTTTGGAGCACGGCTTGGGCAGTTTGCTGTGCTAAATTCGCATCTAGTCCTAAGGCGGCTAATAGGCGACCATAGGCGGATACTCCGCCTGCATTAATGCCTTGAAATTGATTGTTCCATAAATTAGTTAAATTAAATAATCCTTGTGCATCAGTTAGCCTACCCTGTACAGTGACGCTTTGTAATTCGTCTGGAATATCAGCATTTTTCAAAAAATCAGCAACTTTACTATCAGCTAACGGTAAGGCCCAAGATTCTCCCAAGTGATCATATTGACTGGTGCGGCCATCTTGAGCTAAAACCAACCTAGCAAAATCAAGAATGCCGTGCTGCAACCAAAGTACTTGCGTGCGATCGCGTAAATTTTCTAAAGTACGCACCTGCAATTGCTGGCGCCACATTAAGCTAGCCATCAACACCACTGAAACGCCAACCACAATGAGCGCAGTAATTGTCGCCGAGCCGGTTTGCGCGCTGACGCCAGATCGAGCAAGTACATCATTTGTCGGCTTTACATTTTTCATCTTATAAACTAGTTCCCGCTAAACAAGATCTAGTAATAGGAAAGGGCATAGTTTTAAGGCCCCAGCGCATAGCAATACCATTTAATAATTCGTTTTTTTCTGCTGGGTCAGTTGATGTAGTTTGGGTGCCTGGTGGATTAGCACTGGTTGGCGTACCCGACCCACCAGGTGTAGTTGGTGTCGTTGGAGTGGTTGGTGCTGCTTGATTTCCTTGTCCCGCTTGGGTGGCACTTGGGTTACTAGTTAAGACTTGGGCTTGCTGACTAACTACTTCTGGTATCTCAAGACTTACTTTCATTTCGGTTGAAAGTAGATCGGGATCACTCAAAATAGCTTGCCATACCGTCAACGCATCTGCTCTGCCTTTCAGAGGCCTACTAGTCCAACGTTGCAAACCCGCTGGAGTCATGCCAAAACCCACGATCATCCAGGCATCAATATTATCGAGTCGATAGCGGCGTACCCACCAAACATTTTTTGTACCTGCGGCATATGGCTTAACACCCAATTCTGAATTGCTTAACATTTCTTGGCAATCTCGCTCAAACTGCCGAACCAATTGCACATAGCCAGCATCTTGAGTAGATCGACGATCAATCGTCTCGCGTCCGCGAATCATGGCATCCATGCCGCGCCATGCCATTAAGCCAACGACGGCCATAATGATTAGCGCTACCAATACTTCTACTAGCGTAAAACCTGCATCATTAACGCGCAGTTTCACAAGACACCGCCAGTTGGGTTGGCCACCACCGTAACTAACCAAGCTAAGCGTGGGCCATTAGACTCGGTAGCGCTTGCCTGGCTGGCTAGGTAAACCGTAATTTCAACTCGTCGAAAGGCTGGATTGGGGGTGGCCAATACTTTGCGCTGACAAACCAAGATTATTGATACTTGTGGGCAACTAAATGAGCTAGTGCCCAAATCAGGCCAAATTTTTTTCATACGAATTTCGTTTAGTGCATCATCAGCACTCCATAGGGCCATGGTCCGTTGTGAAATTGCCAGCTGCGTATCGGCACTGTATGCCACTGCTCGTAAGGCTGCAATTAAGGCGACGCTTAAAATAATTAAGCCTACCAATACCTCAACTAATATAAATCCATTTTGCTTAGGTGAACTTTGCTGGTTCATGGCGACTCCCAACTAAAACGCCCGTTACTGGCGCGCACTAAGGTCGCAAAACGCCTATCTTGTTGAATTGGAATACGCATGGCTGTGGTCACAGACTCAGCGCCTAAAGTTAGTTGGATTGGACTGACGATCACTGGTTTAGCCCAAACCTTCGCCTTATAGGCATCCGGAATAAATGTGGCAGGAGTATTCGCTTCAGCCATTGGATTTACATTTAGTGGTCGGCTAAAACGCCAACCGGTTTCATCAATTTGCGCCAACATGGAAGACCCACTCATCAGGCTTTCATCCTGAGCTGCATTCAGTGAGGCCACTAATTGATCGAGGTTATCGCGCCAATAACGTTCATCATGATTCGGAATTGTCAGCACTGCAATTCCTAACATCACCGCCACAATTGTGAGGGCTAGCAACAGCTCGATTAAAGTAAATCCACTTTCAGCAGAAGAACACTTAATTAAGCCCCTACTTTTTTTACCAATTCCCAATATCCGCATCGGTTCCGGTTCCGCCCGGCTTGTTGTCTGCCCCATAACTCAAGATATCAACTTCACCTTTAGTCCCAGGGTTACTGTACTGATAAGGATGGCCCCAAGGATCATTTGGTAATAAATCTAAATAGCCACCCGTTTTCCAATTTTGTGGCACTGGCTCAGCACTAGGGCGAGTAACGAGTGCCTTGAGGCCTTGCTCGGTAGTGGGATAGCGGCCAATATCTAAGCGATATAGTTTTAGTGCTTGGGATAAGGTGCCAATATCATGTTTAGCAGCGGTCACGCGCGCCTCATCAGGACGCCCCATAATGCGGGGCACTATTAAAGTAGCCAAAATACCAATAATGGCTATAACAACCATAATTTCAATTAAAGTAAAGCCGGCCTCGCGCTTTTTGCAATCAATACGCGCCTTGTTTAGATTGGGGCTGACCAGTGCTGTAGGTAGTTTAAGTAGGTATTTCAAAAGGGGCTCTCAATCAATTAAACTGAATGAATATTATAAGGATTAATTCTAATTTGAGCGAATTTCTGCATCGTCTTCAAGAGCGTCTAAAAAAGCGCTCTGCTAGCGCTACTGATAGCTCTGGCACAGGGCGCTTACCCTTGTCTTGGGCAGAGCGTTGGGCGTCTTTTAATCACTTCGCCCAGCAACTACTGACCGCAAGCAAACAATCTCTGACTAAAAATGGTTTTAATTCTGATTTAAATAAATCTAGCATTATTTTACAGTTAAAGCTGTTTGCTAAAAATTATCTTAAACCAAGCCCAGTTATTCATAGCCTTACTTATCTGGGCATGTTAATTACTATTGCTTCAGTGACTTATTGGCTGATGCATTTATCACAAATTCCCAGCCCACCAGAGGCTCTAAGCAAAAATGCTAAAGGGGCTGTACTTTATAGTAATCAAGGTAGTGCTGAGAGTTATGCACTGTTTGGTAGCAAACCTATCGCAACCGACAATATCATCTTACGCGGTGTTGTTGTCACTGATAAAAATAAAGATGGTTTACTGCAAGGCTTTGCCCTCTTTGAAATTGATGGCAAACCGACTGGCGCTATTGCAGTTGGTGAAAGTTTAGGCAAAGGACTGATGTTGCAAACTATCACCACAGAAACTGCAACTTTGCTCTATCAAGGCAAGCGGCTCAACTTTAGTCTGAATAAATCAAATAAAGATAAGCAAGCGAATAATTCTAGTAACGGATCTAATAGTGGTACAGCAGCAGTACCCAAGGCTCGTGCAATTCCTAATGTCTCACCAAAAACAGAATTACCAAAATAGCTAGCCCGCTTAATGATCTGTTTACGCTTCGCTATATCTTTTATATTAAGCATGTTAGGCCTATTAGCCTGTAACTCAGTCTATGCGCAAGCCGATACTTTTATTGGACTACTTGAGCCAAGTGCAAAAAACGAATTGTGGCTTAACCCAGGTATGGTCACTTACCACTTTCAAACTGATCAAAACCTCAATGGCGCGAACTGGGGCGCAGGGGCTGAGTATCGCTTCTCTACGGTATCTTCAATCACAGCCGGCCGTTTTTATAATAGTAATAATGCTTATTCTAATTACGCTGGCATCTACTACCAACCCCTAGCGATTGGGCCAATTAAAGTTGGCGCTGTTATTGGTGGCTTTAGTGGTTATTCATCAACGAATAATGGCGGATGGTTTCCAGCTGCAATTCCCGCGCTCACTTGGGAAGGGGATTGGGTTGGGGCTAATGTTTTTATTATTCCTACTATCGGTGATCGAGTGCATGGTGGAATTTCTCTGCAACTGAAATTTAAAGTGTTTAGCTAAGCCTGTCCTATAGCCTTACCAAATAAACCAATTCCAAATTCACAGACATATTTTTTATGCTCTGCTGAACCTGCAATCGGATCATTCTCTAAAAATGGACTCCGAATAACAGCCTGAAATGCCCTAAGGGCTAAGCGGCATTCATTTTCATTCATTATTCTGAACGTATTGGTTACATTATCTTGCGCCAACTGCAGAAGCGCGGGAATGACAGAATCCATCACTTTATTTAATTCTTCAGGTTTTTTAGATACTTTTAATAAAAGTCTCATCAAGAGCTTATATTTTTTACCCGTATGTTTTTTTTTGTTCAGGCGCGCAAAAAGTAGATCAACAATAGTGCCTATAACTGGGCCAATCTCTTCATACGGGGTAAATTGCTGGATGATTTCTTCCGCATGAAGGGCGACCTTACGCAAATGGCGATCAATAAAAATAAATGCAAATAGTGAGTTGAGTGCGCCAAAATAACGGTAAAAGGTGCCAATAGAGTAACCCGACTTAGAGGCCAATTCTCTTGCAGTAGGCATCCCATCACTGTCTTTTTGCATCAAGTCATCAGCGGCTTGAGTAATGTCGATAAAGGTTTTTTCAGCACGTAACTGCAGTGATTTTTTATACTCAAATTCCTGAATTTCTTTCATATTGAGCCATCATAACCAAAATTACGCATATTTGAAGATGAACATGCTGCAGATTAGTGCAAAGAAAGGATGAGAGCCATATATATATTGGGTCTCAGGCCATCAAAAAAAAATGGAAAGTGAACTAGAAAAGCGTTGAAACGCACAAAATTGTAGGTAAATTCGAGGCTAGCATCAATTTTCTAAGGATAAAATCATGAAAAAAACGATCGGTCTTTTGATGTCTTTAGCAGCCTCGCTATTCTTGGTTGCTTGTGGCGGAGGCGACATGGGTTCGGCATCAACAGGTAATTCAGCAACGCCTACCTCAGTTTCAGCAGTTTCTGCGGCAGCAACTAATAGTTGTTTCAGCATTACAGCTCCAAGCACTAATCTGGGTCAATGGTGGACCAGCGGCTCATTTAATGTCACCAATACTTGCGCTACCGTACAAAGTGCTAGTGGTTTGCAAATTAAAATTGCTAGCAGTGGCACTGCTTTGGTAGGCTCTAAGTTTCAGCTGGACTCGATTAATGGCTTATATTTTCCGCCGCCAATCTATTGGGCCCAATCTACAGGGACGTTTATTACCAATAGTGTGGCCGGTAGTAAAGATACGGTCACCTTAACCTTAAATACGACTGGGTCGATTCAACCCAATACTTCAGCCACCGTATTTTATGGCTATAACCCCAATGGTACGACGCCAGGCGCAATCAGCTATACGGTTAATGGTGGTAGTACTCCGGT
This sequence comes from Polynucleobacter sp. IMCC 29146, assembly GCF_021395195.1. Taxonomy (NCBI): domain Bacteria; kingdom Pseudomonadati; phylum Pseudomonadota; class Betaproteobacteria; order Burkholderiales; family Burkholderiaceae; genus Polynucleobacter; species Polynucleobacter sp. IMCC 29146. The sequence continues at coordinate 87,318 of NZ_JAJVCR010000009.1, forward strand.
GACGCCAACCGGTGGTTCAATTGCTTTTAGTATTGATGCCACAGCGTTAAAGGCGGTTTGTGTTAGTGGTACAACCTGCAATATTCCGGTGATGCTGAGCGGGCCTAATAGTTATGCATCGACGGTTGCGACCATCGATAATAATAATGCCGGCACGGTTATTACGAACAATAATTTCACTCGACTAGCTACGGGCTCTTATACCCTTACTGTTGCTAGTAGCGCTTTACCTGCTAATGTCAGCTTTAGTGCTCCCGCAATTAACGTTACTGACAATAATACGGTGAATGAAGCTGCCCTCTTCACGGTTGCTAGTACACCCGTAGTTATCGGTTCTTATAGTGTTGGTGGTACGCTAAGCGGCTTGAATACAGGCTTAACAGTGGCGCTGAATAATAATGGTGCTAATTCACTGAGTCTTAGCTCAAATGGCGCATTTAAGTTTAGTACGCTAGTAGCCAATAACGCTAACTATGCAGTGACAGTTGGCACACAACCTAGCGGGCAAACGTGTACCGTTTCAAACGGTGCAGGTAAGGTAACTGCTAATATTACTACCGTTACTGTTTCCTGCACCACCAACTCAACGGGCTCTACCGGCGCAATTAAATACCGCGGTGTTAATTTAGCTGGCGCTGATTTTGGTGAAAGTAATTTACCTGGCACCTATGGTGTGGATTACACCTATCCAACCAATGCTGAAGCGACTTACTTTAAAAGTAAAGGCATGAATGTCATTCGCTTGCCATTCCGGTGGGAGCGTTTACAGCCCACTTTAAATGCAGCCCTTGACCCAACTGAACTAAATCGGATGCAGACTTTTGTTAACCAAGCAATTGCAGCAGGCCATACAGTTGTTTTAGATCCGCATAACTATGCGCGCTATAAAAACAATATTATTGGCGCCAGCTCGATTACAAATGCTAACTTTGCTGATTTTTGGGGTCGTTTAGCAACAGTGTATAAAAATAATCCAGCTGTCTTATTTGGTCTCATGAATGAGCCTAGCGAGATGTCCACTGAAACTTGGGTGGCAGCCGCCAATGCTGCAATTGTCGCAATTCGTAATGTTGGGGCTAATAATGTGATTCTGGTTCCTGGCAATGGCTGGACTGGTGCCCACAGTTGGGCGCAAAATTGGTATGGCACCGCAAATGCCGTTGCCATGCTATCGATCAAAGACTCTGCCAATAACTTGATGTTTGAAGCCCATCAATATCTAGATTCCAATAGCTCGGGAAATTCAGATATTTGTGTTAGCTCCACCATTGGGGCTGAGCGCTTAGTTACTTTTACCAATTGGCTACGCGCCAACGGCAAGAAAGGCTTTTTAGGGGAATTTGCTGGCGGCAATAATGCTACCTGTAATCAAGGCATTGCTAATATGCTCGCTTATATGGAAGCTAACGCGGATGTCTGGGCTGGCTGGACTTGGTGGGCTGCAGGCCCATGGTGGGGAGGCTATAAATTTACTATTGAGCCGAGTAATGGCGTAGATGACCCCAAACTAACCAATCTATTACCGTATTTGAAATAAGTTGTAAATTCAGCATAAAATCTTAGCCTAAGATCTCATCCTTAGGCTAAGATTAGTTTTTATCTCATTTTGAAGTAATCCTATGAAAATCATACGAACTGCTTTAGTTACTATTTTTAGTATTTTTCTTTTAGTTTTACCGATGGTATCCCAAGCAGAATTAGGCGGTAATCTTGCTAGCATTAATCTAGAACAAAAAACTTTTGGGTCAACTCTGACCTCTTCACCGCAAGCTGGCTACACTATTTATTCGCAAAATATTAACCCCGGCTTAGTCATTAAAGAATATTTAACTAACAATGGCAATGTTTTTGCAGTGACCTGGAAAGGCCCCAACCTACCTAATTTTCAAGTAGTATTAGGGTCTTATTATTCAAACTACCTCACTGCATTGCAAAATAACCCGCGAGCGATTTTTTTTCAAGATGACAACATCGTGATTGAATCGGGCGGCGTGATGGGAGGATATGTAGGGCGTGCCTATTTACCTAAGCAATTTCCAGCGGGTATGACATCTGCAAATATTCAATAGGCCATGCATTTAATGGCTATGGCTTTCCTATTGAGATGGCAATTCATGCGTGGCATGGCAATAATGGTATTTGCAGTCGTTTTAGTTGCCTGTGGTGGCAGTAGTACTAGTAGCTCATCCTCTAGTAGTAATCAAGATTCTCTGCCCAGTATTAACTTAGCGGCTAATTCAATTAGCGTTAATGTTGGTGCTGGGCAAGCAAAAAATATTAATACGCCTTATGTTAGTGTGACTATCTGCCAGCCTGGTACAAGTATTTGCAAGACCGTTGATAACATTCTGCTCGATACTGGCTCAACCGGCTTACGAGTTTTGGCTTCTACCATCACCTCTTTACAGCTCACCCAAGTAGTTGTCAATAATGCCCCTATTCTGGAGTGTGCCTCTTTCATCAGTGGTGATGCGTGGGGGCCCGTAAAGCTGGCCGATGTCAAAATGAGTGCAGAGGTAGCTAGCTCAATTCCGATTCAAATTTTGGCAGACCCTAGTTACAGCACCATTCCAAGTTCGTGTGGCGGTTCACAAGCCACCCAAATTTCAAACACCCTTAAAACTAATGGTATTTTAGGGGTTGGTTTATTCATTAGCGATACCCAAAGCTACTTTAATTGTGTGCCAACCACTTTAAATAATTGTCGAATCAGCCTAAGTCTCAGCCCTAATTTACAAGTTCAGAATCCGGTTTCTGCCTTCCCGGTCGATAACAATGGAATCATTATTAAACTTCCTTCAGTTAGTGCCAATGGCGCAAGCCTCATTACCGGATCACTCACTTTTGGAATCGATACCCAAGCCAATAATTCCTCGAGTGGGTCTTATGTCATCCCCACTAATAGTAGCGGCCTATTTACTACTATTTTTAATAACACTACGTTTACTAGTAGTTTTATCGATAGTGGCTCAAATGGTCTTTATTTTCCATCTGGCAACTTAAGTTCTGTTTTGGTGAATTGCTCCTCGTATTCGTTAGCAGGTTTTTACTGCCCTGCCACCACTCAATCGTATTTGGCCGCCCTCACCTTAAAAAATAATATTCAGGGTAATGTCAGTTTTTCTGCTGCTAATGCGAAAACTTTAGTCGCTAGTGGCAACTATGCTTACAACAATATTACCGGTCAAATTGGTAATAATTTATTTGACTGGGGCCTGCCTTTTTTCTTTGGCCGCAGCGTCTATATTGGCATTACTGGGCGTACGAGCAACGCTGGTATAGGGCCTTATTACGCATATACGTATTGATTGCTACACTCAATTCGCAACATACTTTTAATAAATGGCCTAATCATTTCCAGTAATTGCTAGGTCCTGGACCGCCAATGGATCGATAACCAATGAAGCAGTTGACGGCCGCAATTTAGTGCCAGGCATTAATTCAAAATCGGGGCTAAAAATGGTGAGCGCACTGCGCAGTTGATCGAATGGCTTGCGATCACCAATGAACTGTGCCTTACCCTGTGTCAATAATTGGTCAAAACTAGCCTTACCACCCATTACTAACTCAAGATCACTGCGATTAATGATAATGGTCAGGTGTGGATTGTTGGCTTGCTGACCTTTAATATTAGTTAAAGCGGAATTACTCAACTCAATTACAAATTGCTCACCGTTATCAGGGGTATTTAAATTAATTACAAAATTCATGCCCTTGGCTTTTTTGCTATCAATGCTAATTGCTAAAGCATTTAACCAAAGTTCAGTTGTCATGGCTTTAATCATATCGGGGCCATTTGATTTGGGTGGTACCCCAGCCGGCATGCCATGCCTTAATTCATAGGCTGCACCTAGAAAACTATTGCGCACACTAGGACTTTCTTTTTGATAACCAATTTGCTCAAAAACATTAGCCAGTAAATCTTTAGCCGCCGTATTATTGGGTTGCGCATACACTAATTTATTCAAAATCTCCATGGCCTCGCGATATTTTCCTTGGTTATAGAGCTTTTTGCCTTTAGCCAAAATTTTGCTCGAGCCGCCCATCATTTCCACATACAAGGGTGCAGAATCCTTGGGGGATAATGGCGCCAAGGTAGCGGGGTTCGCATCCCAATAGCCTAAATATCGATTGATTACAGCTCGGCTATTGTGCTCTTCAGAGCCATGGTAGCTATGGGCAGCCCATTGTGCTTTTAGGCTTTCAGGTAATTGATACACATTTTGAATTTCATTAATCGTCACACCCTGATTTGCCAAATGGAGTACCTCATTATTTAAATGTGCATAGGTATCTCTTTGGGTGCGCATCACTTCTTGAATGCGTGCATTACCCCAGCGCGGCCAAGTATGTGATGCAAACATGACTTGGGTCTGAGCGCCATATCGATAAAGGGCTGTATTAATGTGCTTCGACCAAGCCAAGGGATCGCGTACTAAAGCGCCACGTAAGGTATAAATATTATGGATTGTTCCGGTAATGTTTTCTGCCGCCCAAAAGGCTTTAAATTGCGGAAAATAGGTATTCATTTCTGCTGGCGCTTCAGTGCCGGGAGTATTTTGAAACTCCATTGTGACTCCATCGATTGTGAGTTCTTCAAAATCTTTGGTGATATATTTTGTGGGCTCAATTAAGCCTAAATTACCAGCCGCAGTATTTTTACCAATTGATTGATCAACGTGACCAAACGGGCTGCGCGGTAATAAAACGCCATACTGAAAAAACATTCGACGAGTCATCGCATTTCCAGCATAAACATTCTCAGCTACTGCATGCTCCATAAAACCACTAGGTGCAATAATCGGCACCCTTCCACTCTTCACGTCAGCCTCATCTATGACACCACGAACTCCGCCAAAATGATCAGCATGCGAATGTGAATAAACTACTGCGACAACGGGACGTTTGCCAAGCCTTGCGCTTACTAATTCCAAAGCTGCGCGGGCAGTTTCTTTAGCAGTTAATGGGTCAAATACGATCCAACCAGTATTACCCTTAATAAAACTAATATTCGCTAAATCAAAGCCACGCACTTGATAGATTTTATCGGGTACTACTTCATATAGACCATAGGCCATGTTAAGTATGGCTTGACGCTGTAATGAAGGATGTACGCTATCAAAATCTTTACCCTGCAATAGAAAATCATAGCTGCCCATATCCCAAGCTACGTTACCCTCATCAGCCATAATTTTATTAAATGGTGGAGCAGCAATAAAGCCTTTTTTAGCCTCTTCAAAGTCACGTTTATCGGCAAAGGGAAGAGTTTTACGTAATCCATTTTGTAATTCAATCGTAAATTGGGATGGCTGTTGCCCCTTAGGATCGAAATGCTTCCCCTGTACCGCACCCGGATCAGCAATAATTGCACCAGCTCCAGCGGCAAGCACAAATTGGGCGAATGCTAGCGATACTATTAGTGCAATAACACTAATTCGCATCAAACGTAAGCAAGACATTTTTTTCTTTTAAAGGATTAGTTTTTATGAGTTTTTATTATTTTAATGCAGAAATTAAAAGTCCTAATAGGACTCATTAACCCCCACCCCTACGGGTATATAAATCAAATTTAGCCATTACCTGCGCTACTTGCTCTGCATTAAAAGCGTTCATTGCAAATGAAAAATTTACCACCAACACAGGAATTTTCAGTAAGGCAATTTGTTGGGAAGGTTTTGTGTGGGCGGCAATCAATAATCTGGGGCCGGGAACTTCATAATGCGTTTTATTATCGATTGCTACTGCAGTTGATTGTAGCAACTCACCCAAAGCATCTGGTAGCCAGCGAATTAAATCATCGGCAGAACAACCCATCACTCTTTGCACTTGAATTACAGTCACACTGAAAATTAACCGCCAGCAACGGGTGGGCAAATAGCTAAAGCATCATTTTCTTGCAAGACTGAACCGAGTCGCTCTTGGGGTGGAATATATTTACCATTAATCATTACTAAGTGGGCTTGAGGATGAGGAATGTGATGCAAGTCCATCACTTCACTGACTGTAGATCCATCAGGCACTTGAATAATCGCCTCAATTGTATTGATTTTATTGGCGGGCAAATAGCGATTGAGGCTGGCAAAAAGCTTGAGGGTAACTTGCATACGTAAAGCTTAATTCATTCAAGCAGATTGTGCTTGTCCTTTAGCTAAATATGCCTCTACTAGCTGGGTGGGGTCTTCTAGTAAAGTCTCTTTCCAGGCGCCTAAGGCAAGCTTCGTTTGAATTAGGCCCCGCAAGACTCCGACATGCTCGGTAAACCCTAAGCTAGTTGCGCCAATCAAAACATCACCTAAAAATTCTAACCGCAGGTATTTAAAACGCTGGGGATCACAAAGCTCTACGTGATCACCGCCTTTAGCGCCTGACCATAAGCCAAATGAAGAAGCAATTAAACCGAGGGTATCTAATACATTCACTTGCAAGATGCCAATACTTTGCACCATCCCTCCAGTCATATTGATCGCAGCAACTCCGGCTTGTTCAGCAGCATTAGGTTGAATGGCATTAATCATGCGCTCACCAGTGAGAAAATCAACACTTTCAGTTACATCACCCGCTGCATAAATATCGGCAATCGAACTTTGCATTTGCTCATTTACTACAATTCCAGTTTTGATGTCTAGTCCCGAGTCTTTCAAAAAGGCAATGTTCGGGCGTACGCCTGCTGCTGAGATCACTAAATCAACTTCAAGTGTCTGTCCATTTGAAAGTTTTACGGCTAAACCTGCTTTGCCTTGGGTAATAGCCTCAACCTTAGTATCGGTAAATACGGTGATACCTTTAGCTTGCACCCATTTTTTGATGAGAGCGCCCGCCATTTCCGTCATCATGCGCGGCACCATCCGGTTTCCCATTTCAACTACGGTTAGTTCAACTTCTCTACTGGCCAATGCCTCTAGAATGATGCAACCAATAAAACCTGCGCCCATTTGTAATACTCGTGCCCCAGGCTTGGCTAAGGCATGAATCGCCCGTGCATCCTCTAGTGTCCAACAATGGTGAACCCCTGGAAGGTCAATACCAGGTACAGGCGGTAGCACAGGCACTGAGCCAGTGGCAATCAGCAACTTATCAAAATTGATTTTTTGTGGTTTTTTATTACCTTCTTCAACTTGCAGTGATTTACTTTTGGCGTCGAGTGAAAGCACTCTGCCCTGTACTTGCTGTATTTTGAGCCGTTCAAAATGATTGGCAGTTTTCCGCAAATACGTTCCCGATTCGTCAATATTGCCAACCAATAAATAAGGAATTGCCATGCGAGAATATGGTGGCGAGAGCTCATCACCAATTAGGATAATCTCGTCCGCAGGACAACGCTTGCGAATTGTCTCTGCTGCAATTACGCCAGCTGGCCCATTGCCAATAATGACATGCTTCATGGGGCTACTTAAAGACCTAAACGCTTGCGAGTATCGGCATTAATTTGCCCATCGCTATCCCAGCCACGAATCTTGTAATACTGCGGTAACATCTTGCCCAAGCCGCTGACTGAACCCTTACCAGGTCCAGTTTTTGCAGCTTCAGACATTAAACGCTTGGGTAGCTTATCGTCTTTACTAGTAAAGCCAGCACGATTATTAAAATCACGCTCCATATTCCAAATTCGCTCGCCAATTAAAGTTAAATTTTCAACTGTAAATTCATCTCCACAGGCTGCTTGAAGTTGGGGCGCAACATCGGCTAGTGTCCAAGCAAAGCTAGTAAAAATACAGAGTCCAGCAGAATCAAAGGCAGCAGTAGCATCTTGAAAGGCTTTTACCAACTCAGGCTTACCATCCGTATCAGCAGGCTCTGTTTTAACAGGAATGCCTAAAACTTCAGAGGCGATAGTGTAACCACGTAAATGACATGCGCCCCGATTCGAAGTGGCATAGGCCAAGCCAATACCCTGAATCACCCGCCCATCGTAAGCGGGAAACTCTTGCCCTTTGACGCTCATCGATAAATCGGGTTGGCCATATTTCGCTGTCAGCCGAGCAGAACCTAAGGCAATTTCTTTACCAAAGCCAATTCCTTGCGCAGTAATTTCAGCAAAGTGGCAAAGTGCTTTGACCGAACCAAAAGGCGCTTCAATACCGAGTTGCTCTTTGGTCAAGACCCCCATTTCATACATTTCCATCACTGCGCCAACCGTAGCGCCAAAAGTAATCGGGTCAAAACCGTCTTCATTACAAATCATATTGGCATACTGCAAAGCCTCAAGATCATTGACCCCATTAGCTGCGCCCAAAGCCCAAGCAGCCTCATATTCAAGGCCGCCCGAGGTATTCTTATATTGCGGTTTATTTTCAATCGTGAAATGAGATTCATCTATTTGCGAAATACGACCACAGGCAATCGTGCACGCAAAGCAAGCTTGAGTTGTTACCAAATGTGATTTTCCATCTGAGTCACGTTCAACTGCCATCGCTTCAGCTGAAATATCTTTTGCGCCTTCAAATTGCACATCTTGATGATTACGAGTTGGTAGGGCTCCCACCTCATTAATTACATTCATTAATACTTGGGTGCCATAAGTCGGTAAACCTTGGCCGGTTACAGCGTGCCCGGCTAAAACCGCTTTACCAGCATTTACTGCCGCCATAAAGGCTTTGGGGTTTTTAATATTGCCAACCCCTTTGGTACCACGCACTGCCAGCGCTTTCAAATTCTTGCTACCCATCACAGCGCCAACGCCAGAGCGGCCTGCAGCGCGATGCAAGTCATTGACGATAGCGGCAAAATATACTTGATTTTCACCAGCACGCCCAATGCAGGAAACCCGAATTTGGGGATCTTGATGTTTAATTTTGATCGCTGGCTCGGTTTCCCAAACCGTCTTGCCCCACAAATCACCTGCGTCTACTAATTCAGCGCGATCATCTTCGATATATAAGTAGACAGGCTTAGGCGACTTGCCTTCAAAAATAACCATGTCCCAACCAGCCATTTTTAATTCAGCACCTAAATACCCGCCTGAATTAGAACAAGCAATTGCACCAGTTAAAGGACCCTTGGTAACCACCGTAAAACGCCCACCAGTAGAGGCCATGGTGCCTGTTAACGGCCCAGTTGCCCAAATAATTTTATTTTCAGCTGATAAAGGATCGACCTTCGGATCAACTTCATCGACAAAATATTTTGTGGCTAAGCCCCGTGAACCTAAATAGGTTTTAGCCCACTCCATATTCAAAGGCTCAGACTTGCAAGTGCCTTTAGTTAAATTAACGCGTAGTAGTTTCCCAGCCCAAGACATAGTATTTTCCTATTCAATAATTAGTTAGTACTAGCTTGATTGCCAAGCTTATCGGCCCATGCGCGCATGCGATCGAGCCCTGTCCAATCGGCATCTACATAAGTAATAGCTTCGGTTGGACACGCTGTAGCGCAAGCTGGGTCACCAGAACACAAGTCACACTTTTGTACCTTACCAGTATCCTGCACATAATTAATCGTGCCAAAAGGACAAGCAATTGTGCAAACTTTGCAGCCCACACAGGTGTCCTCAGAGACTACTTTTGCGCCCGTTACTAGATCAATGGAAATGGCATCTACCGGGCAAGCCTTTAAACACCATGCCTCATCGCATTGAGTACAGGTATAGGGTACCTTTACCCCAGTGTTGTGAAAATCAAAGACCCGAATGCGGGATTTAGAAGGATTAAAGATCCCATAATGTTCATAACTACAGGCCATTTCACACTGGAGGCAACCCGTGCATTTATCAGCATTAATCAGTAAAGACTTTTGCATTTCTAATCCCTTGTTTATTTGAAAAATAAGCTATATATGCAATATTCTGCCAATATAAAACAAATGGGAAGCTAGTAGTAACCCTAGTAAAACAAGCCCTATCTTTTTGACCTACATCAAACGCCTCCAATAGCGTATTAGCTACATTAAAACCTCGTCCTTAGTAGCTAGGAAGACATGCAAACTGTAAAAGAAATTGAATCGGCAGCTGACGCCGCCCGAAGGGCGGAGGTGAATAACTTAATTAGCCCTCGTTTTTATAAGACCGACTATGCGTATATGGATAGGCTGAATATCGAACCCGTTCGAGCAGAGTGGGACATGATGATGAAAGAATATGAAGGTGACAATAATCAAGATCATTTTCAGCGCGATGAGCAGTTTGTCGCCGAAGTTGCTCGATTAGTTCCCCAACTTAATCCCGAATTAAGGCGTGAATTTCTTGATTTTCTGGTAACGTCCCTAACCTCAGAATTTTCTGGCTGCGTGCTGTATAACGAGATTCGCAATCATGTTGATAACCCCGATATTAAACAATTAATGGCGTATTTAGTGCGCGATGAATCACGTCATGCAAGCTTTATCAATTCGTCACTTAAAGATTTTGATTTAGGTGTAAATCTAAGCGAATTAAAGAAAAATAAAGCTTATACCTACTTTAAGCCGAAATATATATTGTATGCAACATATCTATCTGAAAAAATTGGGTATGCGCGTTACATTACGATCTTTAGGCAACTAGAAAAAAATCCAGATAAACGCTTTCACCCTATTTTTCGCTGGTTTGAACGCTGGTGCAATGATGAATTCCGTCATGGCGAATCATTTGCCCTCATCATGCGTGCTGATCCAAAATTATTGCAAGGTACTAATTTATTATTCATTCGCTTCTTTTTATTGGCGGTATATGCCACGATGTATGTCCGCGATCACACGCGCCCTGCACTAAAACATGCAATGGGGCTTGATCCTACTCAGTACGATTACGCAGTATTTAAAATTACTAGTGAAATTTCGAAACAAGTATTTCCGATCTCTTTGGATATTGATAGTCCTGCATTTCGCCAAGGGATGAATCGACTATTTCGCATTGCTGAAAAATATTATGCGGCACGGGAAAAGGGAGGGATCTACGCATATTTCCAGCGAGGTGGATATGGGTTAGCGGGCTTTATGACCTTCGTTGGCATGTATTTCATTCCAGTGAAACGTCATAATCTACCTCAGCAAATTCGGATAGCGGCAGCCTGGTAATTTCAGACTACTTTTGAATAGGACCCCATGGTCAGGGATTCACGCAAATGTCGATCGAAAGCCATTGCCACCCGCCGTACCAATAAGCGCCCGCTCATGGGCACCATTAAAGAATCGCCATGCCATTCAATTAAACCAGAATCTTCGAGATAATTTAGGTCGGACTCTTCATTGACAAAATACGCGTCGAAATCAATTGCATGTTTTTGCGAAAATTGACTAGCATCGATCTTAAAGTGGCACATGAGTTGCCCAATTAAATCGCGTCGCACTATATCATCTTCGGATAAACGCATGCCCCGCAATGTAGGCAGGCGATGTTGATCAAGCAAAGCGTAATACTCATCTAAAGTTCTTACGCTCTGAACATAGCAATCGTCAACTTTACCTATAGCTGTTACTCCAAATGCCAACATATTGCACTCGGCTTGTGTAGAGTAGCCCTGGAAATTACGATGTAAACGACCTTCTTTTTGCGCGATTGCTAGCTCATCATTCGGTTTGGCGAAATGATCCATGCCAATAAAGATATAACCTGCTTGCATTAACTGGTCAATGGTACTCGACAAAATTTGCAGTTTATCTACCGCATTCGGTAAATCACCTGCGACAATACGGCGTTGCGGCTTAAAAATATGCGGTAAATGGGCATAACTATAAACTGATATGCGCTCTGGATTCAGCGCGATTACGGCTTGCACTGTTGCTACAAAACTGGCAGGCGTTTGCTTTGGCAGGCCATAAATCAAATCAACACTACGCGAAGTAAAGCCATATTTACGCGACCAATTCAGCACCGACTGAGTCTCTTCTAGGGTTTGAATCCGATGAATTGCCTGCTGAACCTCGGGATTGAAATCTTGCACTCCCAGACTAATGCGGTTAAAGCCTAACTCAGCAAGCAATTTAATATCGGCTTCAGTTACTCGACGCGGATCAATTTCAATTGAGTATTCCCCGTTTTGCTGAAATTCAAAATGGTTTTTAATCGAGGTCATTAATTCCCGCATTTCAGAGTGAGACAAAAAGGTCGGTGTGCCACCGCCCCAATGCAGTTGACTAATAGGTAATTTTTGCTCGGGAGCCAGCTCCATCGCCTCACAAACAGCAGCCATTTCTTTGGCTAGATATTTAATGTACTTAGCGCTACGCCCATGATCCTTCGTAATAATTTTGTTACAAGCACAGTAATAGCAAATATTAGGACAAAATGGTAAATGCATATAGAGCGAAAAAGTCTGCTCGTTTAATGAAATTCGCTTTAATGCTAAACGATAATCAACCTCAGTAAAATCTTTATGGAAACGATCGGCGCTAGGATATGAGGTGTAGCGCGGACCATTAATATCAAATTTTTTTAATAGCGCAGGCTCTAATAAACTAGTTCTCGCACTAGCTAAGCCAACTACTTGATGAGAAGCTGTTATTAATTGGTCCATCCCATTCTTTGTAGCAGAATAAGAGTGGGTTGATTTTGATTTAAATCAAAATTCTTATCTCGATGTCGGCCTTTTTTGCCGTCCTTTTGATTGGGTGATCTGCGAGTTAGGTGAATTTTTAGGCTTCGCTTTGGCTTGAGGTCTCGCTTGGCGCGTAGCCTTTATGGGCTGCACACCAATACTGGGATCAACTTCAAAGCCTGTAATAATTTCTTGCGGAATAGTTTGTTTTGTTAATTTCTCGATATCTTTTAGCAGCCCCAATTCATCGATACAAACTAATGAAATCGCCACCCCATTCGAGCCAGCGCGGCCCGTTCTCCCTACTCGATGGACATAATCTTCAGGAACATTGGGTAAATCGTAATTAACTACATGGGGCAGTTGATCAATATCAATACCCCTTGCTGCTATATCGGTTGCTACTAAAGCAGTAATTTTTCCAGACTTAAAATCAGCCAAAGCTTTAGTGCGGGCGGATTGACTTTTATTTCCATGAATAGCCATGCAAGTAATGCCATCTTTCTCAAGCTGCGTGACGAGCTTGTTAGCACCATGTTTTGTCCGCGTAAAGACTAGCACCTGCTGCCAATCATTCGCTTTAATGAGGTGGGCTAATAGCGCCTGTTTTTTATTTTTATCGACTGGATAAATTTTTTGCGTAATCGCTTCGTGGGTACTATTACTGCGGGCAACTTCAATTAAGGCTGGCGACTTTAGTAAGGTATTGGCTAGCGCTTTAATTTCGGTTGAAAATGTAGCAGAAAATAATAGGTTCTGACGTGCTTTTGGTAAGGTTGCCAAAATGCGTTTAATATCGGGTAAAAATCCCATGTCTAACATGCGATCCGCTTCATCTAAAACAAAAATTTCTATTGCCTTTAGTGAGATATGACCTTGTCCCATTAAATCGATTAAGCGACCAGGCGTAGCCACTAAAATATCGAGGCCATTCTTGATTGCATTAATTTGTGGATTAGCACCGACACCACCAAAAATAACCGCTGATTTCAGTCCAGTGTATTTGCCATAAGTTAAAACAGATTGCTGTACTTGCGCCGCAAGCTCACGCGTTGGAGTCAAAATTAAAACTCGGATTTGACGCCGTACGCTCGCTTGAGGTAGCTTTGAATCCATCAGTCTTTGCAAAATAGGTAAGGTAAAGCCTGCAGTTTTTCCTGTGCCTGTTTGAGCTGCCGCCAGCAAATCGCCGCCTTTTAAGACAGCTGGAATTGATTGAATTTGAATTGGGGTAGGCGTTGTATAGCCTTCTTCTTGTACCGCGCGCAAAATGGGAGCAGATAAAGCAAGTTCATTAAATAACATGGGGGCCGATAAGTGATTACTGCAATTGAATTGGCCATTTTAAGCGATTAACTAATTTGGCCAATCAGCTGCAGGTAATCCTGCGAAGGGAGCGGTAAATATTTGGCGCTTCATCAAAAATGATTGGGGCACTGGATTGCCGGTTTGGTACTCAATAATCCAAAAATAATCATAAACATCATCTGGCCAAGTAGTAGGTACCCCCACCATTTGATCTAAATTAAGTAATTGCCGCAAAGTGACTTTTTCGCCAGCAAACTCAGCTTCTAGGGCGGCGCTGGCAATATGAAAATGCTCCCAAATCATCAGTACCGTTTTATCTTCATACTGAGCGCTAAATAGTAAGTCCTTTGCTACTGCCTGATTGCGCACATTCTGTACTGCCATATGCGCTCGATCTATGCCTGCTTCTGCCCAATAAGCTAACATCGGCATATTCCAACTAGCAGCAATTGGCGCCATTGTTTCAATTGTATGTAAGGTCATTACCATTAATGCAGCAGGCCGTTCTTTTCCAATGAATAATGATTGTTTGGCATTCTGACCTAGATATTGCGCTGCAAGCGCTTGGGCGCGTAATTTGCCTATTTCAGAAAGGCTAGGGGCATCTAATTTTTCCGAATGACGCGCAATAATAATTTTCATAATAAGTAAAATAGTATCAAAAATTGAGATTGGTGAATTCAAACACGAAGTGCAACACGGTTTAAAGATTGCATAAAGACTTCACTCGGTGTTTTAAATCCTAATCGTTTTCTGGGTCGGTTGTTTAATCGGTCTTGGATCATTCTAAGCTCCTCGTCAGTCACAGTCGATAACAGTCTTTTCTTGGGGATGTATTGCCTAAGCAAGCCATTGAAGTTTTCATTCGATCCGCGTTGCCAACTAGCAAAAGGATCAGCAAAGTAAGTAGTGGATTTGAGGGCAGTATCAATTCTGCTGTGTTCGGCAAATTCCTTCCCGTTGTCAAAAGTCAGGGTTTTAACGAGTGGGGTCATGGGGTTTAATTTAGTAATGATGGCCTGGCTCACCAGATCCGAGGTTTTGTTGCTCACCTTAGCGATCAACGCATAGCCGCTCTTGC